>CAKRMZ010000019.1 GCA_934365155.1 uncultured Eubacteriales bacterium
TTGTTTGGCAGCGTCCGCTTCTTAACGACTGCGGTTGCCAGCGAGATGTCATATTCCAGCGGATTGCAGCGACAAGCGTTGTTTTCCATTGCGTTGGTGCTGTTTTTATTTATTATGCTGATTAATGCGACATTGAACTTTTTCTTAAAACGTGGCAAGGAGAGATAAAAATGCCAAAGGATAGCGGCTCTTGGAAACGAAAAATATATATCGCTCTAATGCGTTGTCTGATGGGAATTTCGGTGATTTTAAGCTTCGGTTTGATCCTGTTTTTGGTGTTCTATGTGCTGTATCGGGGCTTGCCGAATTTATCCTTTGAACTTATAACCTCAAAACCCAGCTATTTGAGCGGCAAAATCGGTATTTTACCGGACATTTTAAACACGGTTTATGTTGTTATAGCCACATTAGTTATTGTATTGCCGCTTGGAGTCGGAGCTGCCATTTACTTAACGGAATATGCCAAAAACAAAACACTGGTTAAGATAATTGAGTATGCGGCGGAGACTCTTTCGGGGATCCCTTCCATTATATATGGATTGGTCGGAATGCTCTTCTTTTGTCAGTTTTTGAACATGAAGACCTCGCTTTTGGCCGGTTCGCTGACTTTAGTCATTATGAACCTGCCGACGGTAATGCGTACGACGCAGGAAAGTTTGAAAACAGTGCCTCAAAGCTATCGGGAAGGTGCATTCGGACTCGGTGCCGGGCGATGGAGAGTGATTCGAACCGTTGTATTGCCCGGATGCATTGACGGTGTTGTAACCGGATCCATTTTATCGGCCGGGCGTATTTTGGGAGAGTCGGCGGCACTCTTGTTTACCGCAGGCTTCGCTCATGCGTTGAATGGCTTCTTTGAAGGACTCGGAAGCGCCGGTGCTACATTGACCGTTGCATTATATGTTTATGCTAAGGAGCAGGGCGAATTTGAGGTTGCATTTGCGATCGCGGCAATATTGATGATTTTAACACTGCTTCTCAATCTTTTGGCAGTGTGGATCGGAAGGTATTTTAAACGGAGAAAATACCAATGAAATCGAATGGCAGTACAAACATAAAAAGAGTAGTATTAATCAACGATTTATCCTGTTTCGGTAATTGTTCTATCACCGTGGCTTTACCCATTATCGCATCCTACGGAATTGAGGCGGTGCCTCTTCCCACAGCGATTTTGTCTACACATACAAGCGGATTTGAAGGCTATACTGTTTTGGATATGACTTCTGAGACGGAAAGAATTATCAGGCACTGGAAAACAATCGGACTTCGATTTGACGGGATATATACCGGATATTTCCGTACACCGGAACAGATTCGAATGATAACCCGATGGATTCGTGAATGTAAAGACAAAGAGACATTCCTTTTGGTTGATCCGGTAATAGGAGATGCACAGGACCTCTATGCGGGGCTCACACAGGAGCATGTGTCGGCGATGCGCGAGCTTTGCGCGATAGCAGATGTAATCACGCCAAACCGTACAGAGGCGGCAATGCTTGCTGACATGCCTGCTACGGCTGAGACCAAGCAGCTGCTTGACAATCTTCCCGCTTCGAATGCGATTATAACCGGTGTGCCGTTTGAAGATGAAATCGGATATCTTGCACGCATAAACGGTGAGATTTTGCAAGTGTCCCGAAAAAGGCTTGAAGGAATATTATATGGTGCCGGAGATGTTTTTGCAGCCCGTTTGTGCGCGGGATACATGCGAGGCGATTCCTTAAAGACGGCTTTTTTCGATGCGGCGGAATTTTGCGAGGAGTGTATTCGGCAGACGGAAAAAGTCGGTCCCTGTCATAAATACGGACTTGCTTATGAAAGTGTATTAAAGGAGAGAAAATGATGGAGAATGTTTTTTCAGTCAAGGATTTATGCTTGTGGTACGGTGCTACACAGGCTCTAAAAAATATTAACATTCAAATATCTCAAAACAGCATTACCGCGTTGATCGGTCCCTCCGGCTGCGGCAAATCCACATTTTTAAAAACCTTGAATCGGATGAATGATTTGATTGCCAATGTGCGGATTTCGGGAGAAGTATGCTATCTTCAGAAGAATATTTTTGATCCGTCGGTCGATGTGAATGCTTTGCGCAGAGAGATCGGCATGGTGTTTCAGAAACCGAATCCTTTTCCGATGAGTATTTATGATAATGTTGCATACGGACCTCGTACGCACGGCATTCGCTCAAAGGCCAGACTGGATGACCTTGTGGAGCGTTCATTACGGGATGCGGCTATCTGGGATGAGGTAAAGGATCGCTTGAAAAAGAATGCCTTAGGTCTTTCGGGCGGGCAGCAACAGCGACTGTGCATAGCAAGAGCTTTGGCGGTAGAACCGAAAGTTCTTTTGATGGATGAGCCGACCAGTGCCTTGGACCCGATTTCCACTTCTAAAATAGAAGATCTTGCAAGTGAGCTAAAAAAGAGATATACTATTATTATAGTTACCCATAATATGCAACAGGCTGTGCGCATATCGGATAGTACCGCTTTCTTTTTGCTGGGCGAGTTGGTGGAATACGACACGACCGAAAAAATATTTGCGCATCCGACGGATCGGCGTACAGAAGATTACATTACAGGGAGGTTCGGATAATGCGAAATCGTTTTGAAGAGCAACTGACTGAATTGAATCGCAATTTGATTGAAATGGGTGCTTTGTGTGAAGAAGCCATCGCGCTTTCTGCCAAGGTATTAACAGAAGGCAATTTGAATTTGCTTAAAAAGGTAATCTCGGTCGATTCGGAAATTGATCATAAAGAGCGGGAAATCGAAACTTTGTGCTTAAAGATGCTGCTTCAACAACAGCCGGTTGCCCGCGATTTGAGGCAAATATCGGCAGCGCTCAAAATGATTACGGATATGGAGCGTATCGGTGATCAGGCGGCGGATATTGCAGAGATCATTCCGTTTTTAAAGGGACGCAACGGAAAAGAGTGCGATTGTGTGCATCAAATGGCACATGCGGTCATTCAAATGGTGACCGATAGTATCGAAGCTTATATCAAACGGGATGTTTCTCTGGCGGAATCGGTGATTTTGCATGACGATGAGGTCGACCGTGAATTTGACGGAGTAAAGCACTCTTTGATTGAAATGATACAAAACAATGATGCCGACGGGGAATATGCAATGGATCTTCTGATGATCGCCAAATATTTTGAGCGCATCGGAGACCATGCGGTGAATATTGCGGAATGGGTTCTTTTTTCCATAACGGGAATTCATAAGGGAGAAGTCGAATTATGATTTTTTGCGTGGATGATGACAGCGCAATTCGGGATATTGAGGTGTATACGCTTACCAGCGTGGGTTTTTCCGCACGCGGATTTGCAGACAGCGAAGAGCTGTTTGCGGCTTTGAATGAAGAAACTCCGGAGCTGATTATTTTGGATATTATGCTGCCGGGGGAAGACGGTGTGGGGATTTTGAAGAAACTGCGCAAAAGTGCCGCTGCCGCAAAGATTCCCGTTATAATGGCTACTGCACGCGGCACGGAATTTGATAAGATTCAGAGTTTGGATCTCGGCGCGGATGATTATTTGGTGAAGCCGTTCGGAATGATGGAAATGGTTTCGCGGGTAAAAGCAGTTTTAAGACGCTGTGCCGTTTCCGGAAATTTATCGGAGCTTTCCGCAGCGGGAATTACAATGGATCTTAATGCTCATACGGTCAGTGTGGACGGAAAGCGAATTGCTCTGACGTATAAAGAATTTGAGCTCCTTCGCCTTTTTATGTCTCATCCGGGCATCGTTTTCAGCCGTGATCAAATTCTTTCGGAGGTGTGGGGCACCGATTATTACGGTGAAACACGCACGGTTGATATGCACATAAAAACCTTACGTCAGAAGATTTTTCCATATGGGGCTTTAATCGAAACAGTCATTCATGTCGGATATCGTATGGAGGTTCCATCATGACCAAAAAAATTGTTTATTCAATTTTAATTGTGGCAATCGCGGTGTTGCTGGCGAGTTTTACAATTATAGTGAGCTCCTTATATCAATATTTTGCTTCAGTGCAGAAGGAACAGCTTGAATCGCAATTGAATTTTGCAATGCAGGGCGTTGAAAACGAGGGGGTTGCTTATTTGCAATCCTTAAAGGAACAACAGTACCGATTGACGTTAATCAGTGCGGATGGTGAGGTGCTTTACGATTCCGAATCGGGATCCGATGAAATGGAAAATCATTCGGACCGGGAAGAGATTCGGGAGGCCATGGAGTATGGCGTAGGTGAAAGCAGCCGTTTTTCAAAAACCTTAACCGAGAGGACGCTCTATCTTGCAAAACGGTTGCCGGATTCCGGTGTGCTTCGAATTTCGGTCAGCCACATGTCGGTTATTACGCTGATTTTGGGCATGCTGCAGCCGATGATAATGATTTTGTTCGTGGCGGTTCTATTAGCCATTTTCCTGGCTGTTCGGCTGTCAAAGCGTATTATTCGTCCCTTGAATAATCTGTCGTTTGAGCATCCCTTGGATAACGATGTTTATGAGGAATTGTCTCCGATTTTGCGGCATATTGATCATCAAAACAAACAAATTCAGCAACAGATCGAAGAGTTCCGAAATAAACAAGAAGAGTTTTCGGCGATCACCAGACATATGAGCGAAGGCCTGGTGCTCTTAGATGAACGGGGTATGATTCTCAGCATGAACCTTGCGGCAATGAATTTATTTGCTGTGGATGGAAAATGCCGCGGAAAGGATTTCTTAACGATTGATCGGGATGCGGAATTGGCGCGAACCATTTCAAGTTCCGATATACACAGTGAAAAAGAATACTGTACTTGCAAAGACGGCAGGGATTATCAGTTCCGTATTACCAAAATCGCAAACGGAGAGAAATGCCTCGGTACGGTGATACTGATTATTGATATCACGGAAAAAATGCAAGCAGAGCAAACACGACGTGAATTCAGCGCAAATGTTTCGCACGAGCTTAAAACTCCGCTGCAATCCATCATGGGCAGCGCGGAATTAATTGAAAACGGCTTGGTGAAGGAAGAAGATTTACCGCGGTTTGCGGGACATATTCGTACTGAAGCGGCGCGACTTGTGGAGCTGATTAACGATATTATTCGTCTGTCCCAATTGGATGAGAAACCCTCCCTTCCGTATGAGACGGTGGACGTTTATGCGTTAGCGGAAGAAATATCCGATGAGCTGCAGCCCTTAGGGGAGAAGAGAAACGTTTCAATCAAAACGGACGGCGACTCGGTGCAAATTGATACGGTGCGACGGCTGCTTTATGAGATTATTTATAATCTGTGTGACAATGCGATTCGCTATAATCGCGAGGGCGGGAGCGTGCAGATTCATGTCGGAGCTACACCGAGTGGAATTGAAATCGCGGTTTCCGACACGGGAATCGGTATTCCTCCGGAGGATCAGAGCCGTATTTTTGAACGCTTTTACCGAGTGGATAAAAGCCATTCCAAGGATACCGGAGGAACCGGACTCGGGCTTTCGATTGTAAAGCATGCGGTCCGATATCTCGGCGGAGAAATCCGTTTGGAAAGCAAAGTGATGCAAGGCACGAAAATTACAGTGCTTTTGCCGAATACTCCCGCATGATTTCAGATGCACAATAGTGCGTGAGGCTTTCGTATAAAAAAGCACATAAAAGAATAAGGATGCCGGCTAAAATAAGCGGCATCCTTTTGCTTGTTTATATTTTAATTGTTTTTATCCTGTGCATCGGGATACATATTCAAACGCTGTGTGTGACGACCGCCTTCGAAGCTTGTATTCAAAAACAGGTCAATCATATCCAGCGCCAGACCTTCGCCGACAACACGGCCGCCCATGCAAAGAACATTGGCGTCGTTATGCTGACGGGTGCATCTTGCACTGAATGTGTCCGAGCAGCACGCGGCACGAATTCCGCGGTGTTTGTTGGCAACCATACTCATGCCGATACCGGTGCCGCAAAACAAAATTCCTTTGTCGCTTTTTCCGCTTTGAATGGCCGTGCAAACTTTTTCTGCATATTCGGGATAATTTACGCTTGCCGGACCGTTGCAGCCGTAATCTGTGTAGGGAATTCCCAATTCATCAAAATGCTTCATGGCTGCTTCCTTTAATAAATATCCGCCGTGATCGGCAGCTAAAGCAATCGGTTTCTGTTCCATAATTATCAAATCTCCTTTGGTTGTTTATGACATAAAATAAAAATATTATTTCTGTTTGCTTTGTTCGGCCTGCGAGGCACGCAGATAAGACGGCAGCAAGGTGATATCGTTATCGTAGGGAAGTCCGCTTTTTATTTGCTCCAATGCGGTCAGTGCGACAGCATAAGCATTTTGCTGCTGTAAAATGCGAGGCGTTTTTTGCACATTCGGCAGAGAAATGGATTCTTGTGCCAGAAAATAGCCGTCGCCGGTAAAATAAATGGGTTTATCGTAATCCGCTAATTCACGGCTGAGCGTATTAATTTCAATGGCACGATCATCACATAGCGGCGTGATCAAGCCGTTTTTCAGTGAGAATAAAGCATTATAAACTTGTCCGCGTCTTGCATCCATGACCGGGCAAATCAGTGCGCCGTCGCACGGAAAATCGGCAAATTGCATGGCCAGTGCCTTGAGGGTGGACACTCCGATGCAGGGACGCTCACGACCGAATGCAAGTCCTTTGATAATTGCCGCACCGATTCGGACACCGGTAAACGATCCGGGGCCTTTTGAGCAGGCAAATGCATCAATGTCTCCGACAGACAAATCACAGTTCTTTAGTATGGTTTCAATGACGGGCAGCACGGTTTGCGTATGGGTCAAACCCGCTTGCTGTGTATACAGAGCGAGTAACTGTTCATCCTCGGTGACTGCTACGGTGGAAGTTTTTGCGGTAGTGTCAATGGCAAGTATTTTCATTCGGAAAGCCTCTTTATATCTTGAATTGTAATGCGGCGCCGGTTTTCCGGCAGTATTTGAATTTCAACTTCATAATACTCCTTTGGAAGAGCAAATTCAATATTCTCGCTCCACTCGACGGCATAAATACATTTTTTTTCCGAATTGTCGTCAAAATAGTCATAAAATCCGGTCATGTATAAGCTCTCTTCATCATGAATCCGATACATATCAAAATGAATCAGCCGGCCGCTTTCGGAATGGTATTCATTGACTAATGCATAGGTCGGGCTGCAGACAAAGGAAGTGGGAGATACCACACGCGCAAGCCCGCGTACAAAAGCGGTTTTTCCGGCACCCAAGTCTCCACGCAGTGCGATAAAGGCGTGAGAGGGTAACGTGCGGGCAAATTGTTCTGCGATGTTTTCTGTATCGGTTTCGCTTTGGGAAAGACAGTTTTGCAATACCGTAGCCTGATAGTTCATAATGTTTCGGATTCCTCATTGTAAGCTGATATCTTCAGTATAGCATAAAATGTTTGAAAAATAAAGTCTTTTATTCTCTGTGTTAAAATATAGAGAAAAAATAATAAATTCTATTGACAATATACAAAGTTTGTGATACAATCTCTTTGATAAAAAGAAGCAGAACCGCATTCCGTTCTCACCCGACAGTGTTTACTCTTCGGGTTAATATGTTGAATCGTTTCCATATTTTTGTGAAATGATTTCAGAGAGTATACGGAGAAGGAATAATGCTTTTTCGTATTTTTTTATTTTTTGGAGGTGCACTACAATTAGCGCAAAAGAACTTCAGATCAACGATGAAATCAAAGCAAGGGAAGTCCGTTTAATTGCAAATGACGGAGAGCAGCTTGGAATTGTTCCGTTGGATCAGGCAAAAAACATAGCGTACAATAAAGATCTTGATCTTGTTTTGATTGCTCCCACGGCAGAGCCGCCGGTTTGTCGGATTATGGATTATGGCAAATACCGTTTTGAATGCGATAAAAAAGAACGGGAAGCACGAAAGAAACAACAGATCGTGGAACTGAAGGAGATTCAGCTTTCCTGCAATATTGATACTCATGATTTTGAGACGAAGGTAAAGCACGCACATCGCTTTTTATCGAGCGGTAATAAGGTGAAAGTGGTTCTCAAATTCAAAGGACGCGAGATGGCGCATGTCAATATCGGCAAAGAAGTGCTTGAGCGGTTTGCCGCTGCTTGCGAAGGACTGGGTTGCGCTTTGAAAAAGCCGTCTTTGGACGGACGTTTTATGTCGATTATTATTGCACCGCCGAACGTAAAACAATAAGCTTTCTTAAATTATTCCGTGTTACGGATATATTCTTTTAAAAAGGAGAAAAAACAATGGCAAAAATTAAAACACATAAAGCAACTTCGAAAAGATTTAATGTTACTAAAAGCGGAAAAGTGAAAATGAATCATTCTCATCGCCGTCACAATTTGGGCCTTAAGACCCCGAAGCGTAAAAGAGATTTGAGACAATCGGCTTATCTGAGCGAATCAATGGCTCCGGCAATCAAAAAATTGATTCCTTACGCATAAGCTTGATAAAAATTTGAAATTGAGTTATTTTCCGATGATTGATAACACATACTTAGGAGGCAGATAAAATGGCAAGAATTAAAGGCGCAGTTTCGACGCGTAAAAGAAGAAGAAAAGTTTTAAAAGCAGCAAAAGGCTATTGGGGTGCTAAGAGCAAACATTTTAAGATGGCAAAACAAGCCGTTATGAAAAGCGGCAACTATGCATACATCGGCAGAAAACAGAAAAAGAGAGATTTCCGCTCTCTTTGGATTACTCGTATTTCCGCTCAGTGCAAAGTGAATGATATGAACTATTCCAAATTTATGTACGGCTTGAAAAAAGCAGGTATTGATTTGAACCGCAAAATGTTGGCTGAAATGGCTGTTTCCGACAAAGAAGCGTTCCGCGCTTTGACGGAGAAGGCAAAAGCCGCTTTATAAATAAATAAAAAACCAAAGCATTAAATGCTTTGGTTTTTGTGTTAACGAAATAAAACACATGGAAAGGCTTCGCTATGGAGATTATTACTTCAAAAAATAATTCGAAAGTAATCCTTGCTCGAAAACTGCATGATAAAAAATACAGAGATCAAAATTCTCTCTACATATTCGAAGGGTATAAGTTGTTTTTTGAAGCGTGGCATTGTAATCTTCCGATTGCATATATTTTGTTAAGTCAAAGCGGATACCAAAGATACGGTGCCGAAATTGAGCGAGCCCCGTACGAGTTTTATGTTTTGCATGACGATGTCTATGCAAAAATCAGTTTGGAAGGAGCGCCCCAGGGCATACTGTGTGTGGGAAAATATATTGACAAAATTAATTTTTCCACTACAATAGAGATAGAAAACTCAGATCAAAAAGACCGAATTTTTGCATTGGAGAACATTCAGGATCCCGGCAATTTGGGTACCATGATCCGTTCTGCCGTAGCGTTCGGATATGATCGCTTGCTTTTGTCGGGCGGATGCGCGGATGTATATCATCCCAGAACTATTCGTGCTTCCATGGGCGCCGTATTTAAAATTCGTGTGGATGCCGTATCGGACTTTCCTTCTTCATTAAAAACATTACGGGACAGCGGTTATGAAATTTATTCTGCCGAACTGCGCGATTATTCAAAATCGTTGCGACAGCTAAAAATTTCGGAACGCACCATTTTTGTTGTCGGCAATGAAGGCAGCGGAATTACGGCGGAAACCTCCGCGGTGTCATGCGGCAGTGTAATGATTGATATCGTTAACATGGAGTCCTTGAATGCGTCTGCTGCTGCTTCCATATTAATGTGGGAATCCTCAAAGTCGTTTCGGTAAACGGAGGGGCGTATGAATCTGCTTTATGATGTTTGGCTGAGTCTTGTATATCAAACCAAAACGCAACTTGCTTTTGAATTGCTCAAGGAATATGGGTCGGCAGAGAATATCTATAATCATGCGGAAGACATTGCAAAGGAATTACCGCAGATTTCGACTGCTTCTAAAAGGCTCGGGCAAACAGGCCTTGATGAAGCAGAGCAAATTATGGATTTTTGCGAGCGCTATAAAATAACGATTTTGTCTTGTAGAGATGATCGTTTTCCGAAACCGCTTTCAAAGATTTATGATTGCCCTTTGGTCATTTATTATAAAGGAAATTTGCCGGACTTTGAGAAACGATTTTGCGTTGCTGTTGTCGGTACACGGAGAATGTCTGATTACGGAGCGCAAATGACATATAAATTGTCTTATGATTTGATTGGCTGCGGTGCGGTTGTGGTTTCGGGTATGGCAGAAGGAATTGACAGCATGGCGCATTTTGCCGCCTTGGACGGCGGCGGAGATACGGTTGCCGTTTTGGGTTGCGGTTTTCAATATGCATATCCGTCCGGACATCGAAATTTAATGGCCGCTTTGTGCAGTGTAGGATGCGTCATTACAGAATATGCACCCTCTGTGCATCCGGCGCCTCAAAATTTTCCGCGCCGTAACCGTATTATCAGCGGCCTATGCGACTGTACGGCTTTGATTGAAGCTCCTTTGCGGAGCGGGGCGCTGATTACGGCATCGTTTGCAGAGGAGCAGCACCGGGGATTGTTTATTTTGCCCGGAGATGCCAACCGCGCGAGTTGTGTTGGCTCCAACCGTTTGATCCGCGAGGGAAGTTCGGTTTTTACTACGGCATTCGATATTATTTCGGAATATGAGGCGGCCTATCGAGGCACACTGTTTACAGAAAATCGAATGCGTGAGCAGTTTTATCTTTCCCATGAGAAAAGCCATCGGATTTCGGAATTGATTGCCTTTGAGCGCAATTTAAAAGGCTATGGTCGACGCGAACCGAATATCATTCGGGAAAGCTCAAATTCAATTTCTGTTTTAAAAAATAAGATAAAAGCCAAAAAGGGCAAACAGGAAATTTCTTCTGCTTCCCATACCGAAGAAATATCCGGCCTTTCGGAAGACGAACAAAAAATTTTACAGGCTCTCTCTGTTCCGCTGACGCCGGATGAGTTGTCTGTGAAAGTCAATATTTGTATTTCCGATGTATTGCAGCATTTAACCATGCTTGAAATTAAAGGGCTTGTCGACGCTCTTGCCGGCGGACGGTTTTTAAGCACGGAATTCATTCAGAATCTATTTCAGTCAACTGATAACAATAAATAAGGTGGTACAGCAATGTCAAATTTGGTTATAGTGGAATCTCCTGCCAAAGCGGGAACCATCAAAGGATACCTTGGTTCCGGATATAAGGTTGTAGCGTCCAAAGGGCATGTGCGCGATTTGCCGAAAAGCACTTTGGGAATTGATATCGAACATGATTTCGAAGCAAAATATATTAATATACGCGGAAAAGGCGATTTAATTAAGGCACTGAAGAAAGATGCAAAATCGGCCAAACGTGTTTATTTAGCAACAGACCCTGACCGTGAAGGGGAGGCTATATCTTGGCATTTGGCTGTTGCGCTGGATTTGGATCCGCAAAAGGCGCAACGGGTGACATTTAATGAAATTACAAAATCGGCTATCAAATCAGCTATTAAGCATCCGCGAAATATTGATATGGATTTGGTGAATTCTCAGCAAACACGTCGTATCTTAGATCGCATTGTCGGCTATAAGCTGAGTCCTTTTCTGTGGAAGACGGTGAAAAGCGGTCTTTCCGCAGGACGTGTGCAGTCTGTAGCTACGCGTGTGATTGTGGAGCGCGAGAACGAAATTCGTAATTTTGTACCGCGGGAATATTGGACCATCGATGCAAAACTGTCCGGTGATTCGGGCAAAATAACGGCCCAGTTCTGGGGGGATGAGCAACACAAAATAGAGCTTGACAACGAAGCAGATACCATGAATGTGGTGAATTCTGTTAAGGATACCGATTTTGTGGTGCGCAGTGTAAAACGTTCTGCCAAAACAAAAAAGCCCTTGCCTCCTTTTATAACTTCTACCTTGCAGCAGGATGCGTCCCGAAAACTCGGATTCCAGTCTCAGCGCACAATGCGTGTGGCACAGGAGCTTTATGAGGGAATCGAGCTCGGTGCGTCTAACGGCGGAGTACAGGGTTTAATTACGTATATGCGTACCGATTCGCTGCGTATTTCCGATGAAGCAACGGTTGCAGCTCGGGAATTTATCATATCGAAATACGGTGAAAACTATTATCCGAAAAATCCCAATGTCTATAAGAGCAAAAAAAATGCGCAAGATGCTCATGAGGCCATACGTCCTGCGAATATGAAGTATGAGCCGGATTCGATTCGCAAGCATCTTTCCGCAGATCAATATAAGCTGTATCGCTTGATTTGGGATCGGTTTATTGCCAGCCAGATGCAGTCCGCCAAAATTGATACGATAGCGGCGGATATTCAAGCGGCATCCTATATTTTCCGAACCCATGCTTTTGCAGTAAAATTTCCGGGATATATGATTGTATATCAGGAATTTGCGGACGACGGGGCCGATGGGGCCGACAGTGAAGGCATGCAGAAGACGGCGGTTTTGCCGAATCTTAAGGAAGGCGAGCTGTTTAAGCCGGAGTGCATCACGCCGGCACAGCATTTCACAGAACCTCCGCAGCGCTATACAGAAGCTTCGTTGATAAAATTCCTTGAAGAAAAAGGAATTGGAAGACCCAGCACCTATGCTCCGATTATTACGACAATTATTTCGCGGGAATATGTTGTGCGGGACGGCAAGTCCTTAAAGCCGACTCCGCTGGGCGAAATTACAAATCAAATTATGATGGAGCATTTTCCAAACATTGTCGATTATGCATTTACCGCTTCGATGGAAGATAAATTGGATGATATCGAACATGGCCAAACCGGAGTAAAAGAGGTTTTGTCTGATTTTTACAAGGATTTTTCCGAGGAACTGAGCGAGGCGCAGCAGTCTATGGAGAAGTCCAAGGTGCAACTTCCGGTTGAGGAAACGGATATCATATGCGAAAAATGCGGCGCCAAAATGATTTTAAAGAATTCCCGTTTCGGAAAATTTGCTGCCTGCCCGAACTATCCTACTTGTAAGAATACAAAATCTTTAGATAAACAGGGGCAGGTTATCAGTGCAAAGAAAACGGAAGAAAAAAGTGGCGTCAAATGCGAAAAGTGCGGTTCGGATATGGTTATACGCAGCGGACGTTACGGAGATTTTTATGCTTGTGAGCGATATCCGGAGTGTAAAAATACAAAACCGATATTCAAACCGATCGGGGTAAAATGTCCGGATTGCGGTGCGGATATTGTAGCACGGCGCAGTAAAAATAGAATGATTTTTTATACCTGCGAAAAGTATCCGGAATGTAAATTTTTATCTTGGGACACACCGCTTGAGGAAAAGTGCCCGCAATGCGGTTCCATTCTCTATCGTAAAAAAGGTGCAAAGTATGTATATTGCAAAAAAGAGGGCTGCGGATATCGCAGAGACGAGAAATAAATGATAAACGATCAATTCATTCGTAGCCATATTAATGTGTTCGGAGCAGGCCTTGCAGGATGCGAGGCGGCTTATGCGGCTGCCGAGCGCGGCATTTCGGTACGACTGTACGAAATGAAACCGATTCAGTATAGTCCGGCACATCACAGCGATCAATTTGCAGAGCTTGTCTGCTCCAATTCCTTGCGCTCCGATGAGCTCTGTAACGCGGTCGGACTGTTAAAGGAAGAAATGCGGTGTCTTGGGTCTTTGATGATGCAGAGCGCCAAAAGAAGCCGCGTTTCTGCCGGATCTGCGCTTGCTGTGGATCGAAATCTTTTTTCCAAATGGATAACCGATACGATCAAAAATCATCCCAATATTCAGGTAATTACCGAAGAGGTACGTTCTTTGCCTGAAAATGAAATATCGATTGTTGCGACCGGCCCTTTGACTTCAGACGGATTCTCTCGGTATTTAATGGAAAAGTTGGGTTGTGGATATCTTCACTTTTTTGATGCTGCGGCTCCGATTATCGATGCAGACAGCATCGATCGGGAAAAGGTATATGCGGCATCCCGTTATGGCAAAGGGGATGCTGCATACTTGAACTGCCCTTTTACCAAAGATGAATATGAAGATTTTTGGGTCAATCTGACCAATGCCCGTGAGGCCGATTTGAAGGATTTTGATAAGCATTCTCAAAGCCTCAATGTATTTGAGGGATGCATGCCCGTAGAGGTTATGGCGCGGCGGGGAATTGACACGTTGCTGTTCGGACCGCTAAAGCCTGTGGGACTTCCGCTGCCGGAAAGCGGGAAGCTTCCGTATGCCGTGGTGCAGCTTCGACCGGAAAATGCGGAAAAAACGATGTATAATCTTGTCGGATTTCAGACTCATCTTGCTTTTGAAGAACAGAGAAGGGTTTTTCGAATGATTCCGGGATTGGAGCAGGCGGAATTTTTGCGTTACGGAGTGATGCATCGCAATACATTTATTAATTCTCCGCAGCTTCTAAAACCGAGTTATGCTGTCCGTTCTATGCCCAACGTGTTTTTTGCGGGACAGATCACGGGAGTGGAAGGATATGTGGAAAGCGCTGCCTCCGGTATTGTTGCCGGACTGAATGCGGCGTCTTTGCTGCAAAATAATGCAGAAATTATTTTTCCGACCGAATGTGTAATCGGCGCTATGGCGAACTATGTTTCAAACGGTTCGGGCACCGGCACGGAATTTCAGCCGATGAACGCAAACTTTGGTTTGGTACCGCTGCTTGGCTACCGTGTTAAGGGCGGAAAAAAAGTGAAAAATGAAGAGCTGGCAAAACGCTCTTTGAAGGAATTGGCTCTGTTTTGTGAAAGAATAGGCATTGAAATGCAGGAAAGGATAAGTAACTGAACGAATGAAAATTTTGGTTGATGCGATGGGCGGAGATCATGCTCCTGCCGAAATTGTGAAGGGCGCAGTAGAAGCAGCGGCAGAGCTGGATATTAAAATCGTTTTGGTCGGAATACAGGATGTTATTTGTAATCTTCTGATGCAAAATCCCCTCTATGAATCCGTAAAGGCTAAAATTGAAATTATAAATGCCGACGAAGTGATTGATATGGAGGATGACCCGTTTTCGGTGATGCGGGCCAAAAAAAATTCATCCATGAGCGTTGCCATGCGTATGCTTGCGGCCGGAGAGGCAGATGCGATGGTCAGTGCAGGAAATACCGGCGCTATGTTTACGGGTTCCAGCATGATTGTCCGTCCGATTAAGCATGTTCGTCGGGGCGCTATTGCAACGATTTTGCCGCTTGAAAAGCCGTTGTTACTTTTAGACAGCGGTGCGAATGTTACCGTGACGGCGGAATATTTAGTGCACTTTGCCTATATGGGATCGGTTTATATGAATAAACTGTTCGGAATCGAATCACCGAGAGTTGCTTTGCTGAATAACGGCACGGAGTCCTGCAAGGGAACTCCGGCTTTGGTAGAAGCATATAAACAGTTGGAAAAGATGGATATTAATTTTATCGGTAATGTGGAAGCAAAGGATATCCCGTTTGGAAAATGCGATGTGCTGGTTACAGACGGATTTACCGGAAATATTGTGCTTAAATATACAGAGGGCATCGGGAAATTCTTCCTCAAGAAGCTAAAATCTGTTTTTTACAGTAATATTATAACTAAGGCATCCGCATTGCTTTTGAAGAAACATATGTCCGGCCTGCGCCGGGAATTTGATGCCTCTGAATATGGCGGTGCGCCGATTTTGGGAATTTCTCATCCTGTAATCAAAGCGCACGGATCTTCAGATGCCCGTGCCATCCGGAATGCCATCCGTCAGGCAGTGGAATTTGTCAAAACCGATGTGATTCGCGATATTGCGGAACGCGCGTTGGATATTTTTGTTCAAAAGACTGCTTGTGCCGATTCGGATGAAAGTCAAGCAGATACGGTTGAATAAGATCAATACGGAGGGTTGAAAAATGGAATCCATTCCTAAGGAGTCAGAAAAGAATCCAAGTTATCCGCTGTCGTATGAAATATTGGAAGAAAAAATCGGATATCACTTTAAAAATCCGAAAACACTCGTGAATGCGTTAACTCACTCTTCTTATTCCAATGAATGCAAATGCAAAAATTCACATCCGGTTCCATATAATGAGCGCCTTGAATTTTTGGGCGACAGCGTCCTTGGCATTATTGCCAGTGAATTTTTGTTCTTCAAAGAACCGAAGATGCCGGAGGGCGTGTTGACAAAGGTTCGTGCAAAAATAGTTTGTGAAAATGCGCTTTGGTATTATGCGGGCGAAATTGATCTGGGGAATTTTCTGTATCTTGGGCACGGCGAAGAACTGATGAACGGTCGCAGCCGCAAATCAATTTTAGCAGATGCCTTTGAGGCTTTGATTGCGGCCATCTATATTGACGGCGGAAAAAATTGTGCACAGCAGTTTTTATTGCCGTTTTTGCTGCGTGAATTTGAGCGGGACGATAATACCGTAAAGGATTATAAAACTTTGCTTCAGCAAATTACACAGCAAATGCACGGCGAAGTTTTAGAATATGTTTTGGTCGGTGAAAGCGGACCGGATCATAATAAGGTTTTTCGGACAGAGGCTCGGCTCAACAGTAATGTTTTAGGCTACGGCGAGGGGAGAACCAAGCGGGAGTCTGAACAGGCCGCCGCTTTTGAAGCTTTGAAATTATTCGGTGAGAAAATATAAAAAATATCCTTAGCAGTTTGTTTGAGATTTGTGCTTAATCAGACTGCTTTTTTATTGTTTTTAACAATCTGTGCGTTTTTATTGAAATATTCTTGAAATATGACGAAATTTCGAGTATAATATATCAGTATATATTCTGCAAAAATATGTTAAAAAAGGAGGCGGAAGCCATGTTTTTAAAAATGTTGGAATTGCAGGGCTTCAAATCGTTTCCTGACAAAACGACACTGCGATTTGACAAAGGGGTTACCGCTGTAATCGGCCCGAACGGGAGCGGAAAATCCAATATTTCCGATGCGATGAAATGGGTGCTTGGGGAGGTATCCTCTAAAAATTTACGCGGCGGCAGTATGGAGGACGTAATATTCAGCGGCTCCAGTACAAGAAAGCCGATGGGGTTTGCGGAGGTTTCTGTTACTTTCGGACAATTCCCCGCAACAGACAGTCCGTTTTCTGCAGAGAACGGGGAGATTAAAATTACCCGTAGATATTATCGCGTGGGCGAAAGCGAATATATGATCAATCAAAAACCCTGCAAGCTTAAGGATATTCATGAATTGTTTTTGAATACCGGTGTTGGACGAGAGGGGTATTCTATCGTCGGGCAGGGTAAAATTGCAGATATTGTTTCACAAAAGAATGAGTCGCGCCGGAATATTTTAGAAGAGGCAGCGGGGATTTCTAAATACCGTTACAGAAAAAAAGAAGCACAGCGCAAATTGGTTTCGGTTGAGGAAAACCTGGTACGGGTACGCGATATTGCTGCTGAGCTTTCCACCCGTGTCGAGCCGTTGGAGAATGAAGCGCGTAAGGCAAAAAATTATCTTTCATTATATGAATCCAAAAAAAGTATAGATATCGGTTTATATTTATACGATGTTCAAAAAAATTTGGATTTATCGGAATCTTTGAAGCAGGATTTACAGTCTGCAAAGATGATATATGAGACATCAGCAGAACGGCTTGAAGCATTGGAACAAAAAAATGAAGAGATATTTGCCGCGGCTCAGGAAAATAAAAAAAATTCCGGAGAATTACAGGAGCATATCCAATCGCTCAGTGAAGAAAAAATAGCAGCAGAGGGAGCTGTAAGCCTTTTAAACAATGAAATTGAGCACGCGAAGGAACGCAAATCCCTGCTTTCGGAAGATATAGCGGCAATCCAGGCGGATTTAGCAGGCCGTGAGGCCGATTATGCTTTGGCAATGGAAAATCTTGCAAAAGCACAGGCGGATTGTGTGACTTTGCAGTCGGAAAACGATGCCCTGGAGCAGAATATTTTAGCTGTTCGCGCACAAAGCGTTCAGTTTGGAAATTCCAAGCACGCTGCTGCCGAGCAACTTTCCAAGGTGGAGTTTGACTTAAACGAAGCACGCATTGCACTTTCTGTAATCGAAAATGCCGCGGCGCTTCAAAAAGACAAGCGGAAAGAACTTCTCGGCCAAAGAGAGGAGCTGAACGAGCAGCAGAGCACACTGTTATCAAGGCGTGCAGAGATGCTTGCGAGTTTGGCAGAATACCGAGACAAAAAAGAAAAAATCATTTCCGATATTTCCATTTGGAAAACGGAACTCGAAAAACTGGAACAAGAGAAGCAAAAAATTGCATCCGTTGTATCCGAAGCACGGATCACTTTGGAAGCTCAAAAGGGAAAAGCGGATCAGCTGAACCGCATGAATGAGCTTTTTGAGGGGTATTCCCGCAGTGTGAAATATTTGATGAACGAGTCAAAAAAAGGCAATGTTCAAAAACGCAACGGCGAACCTTGCACCATTTACGGGCCCATTTCAAAATTAATCCACGTGCAGCAGAATTACGCATTGGCGATTGAAACCGCGCTGGGAGCGAATATTCAAAATATTATTTTGGAGTCCGAACAGGATGCAAAGGCCGCTATTGAATTTTTAAAAGTCAACCGGGCGGGGCGCGCTACCTTTTATCCGGTTCAAACATGCAAAGCACAATACCGTGCGGCGAATACCGATGATTTTGTGAATATGCCGGGATTTATCGGCATTGCATCGAACTTGATATCCGTCGATTCTAAATTTAGAATTATTGTTGACAGCTTGCTTTCCAGAACCGTTGTGACTGACACCATTGATTCTGCGGCGGAAATGGCAAGAAAATCGGATTACCGTTTGCGTTTTGTAACTCTGGACGGTCAGATTATCAATGCAGGCGGATCTTTTACCGGTGGATCTTCACGCCAGGAAAGCGGTGTTTTGAGCCGCTCGGCAGAAATTGAAAAGTTGCGTGCATTTTGTGCTGACTTAGAACGGCAGATTGATGAGCAATCCGCCAAGGAGCAGAAATTGGCTCAAACATCGGAGACTTATCAAGGAAAACTTCGGGATGCCAATGCAACCGTTACGATGCTCGATGCGCTTCAATCCGAGCAGAATACGTCTCTTTCCGTGTTGGACGCAAAACTGGAGAGTATCGGAAAAACACTCGAGGGCATTGACGCCGAGGAACAAAAAAGCGGTGAATCCGGGCAGAAATATACTGCCGAACATGAAATGCAACAACAAAGAATCGACAGTCTGTCAAAGAAGCTGATTGAACTTCGAGAATGCATTGACGTGAATACAAGACGTGCAAGTGATATGGATAAGCAGGTAAATGATTTGCGTATGCAGCAGACGAAAAAGCAAATCACTTTTGCCGAAAAGAAAAAGGATTGTGAAGCGGCCGAGGCCAGATGCGCACTCTGCACGGAAGAAATCGAGAAGCTGAAGGGAAAAACGCACAAGGCAGAGACAGAGATATCCCTGTGCCAAGAAAAAATATCGCTTTCTCAGAATCAAATTTCAGAAAAGACGGCAGATATATCCAAGCTCGATCTTGAGATCGTACGTTGTCGGCAAACTCAAAAGCGGCAATCGGAGGATGAACTGGAATTTGATAAAAAGCTGGCCGAGCTGCGCGAGCAAATTCGAAATGAATCTCAACAAAAAGAGCTTCTGTCCCGCAATGTGTTAACCATCGAAAATAAATATCAGTCGGTGCTGAATGAGCAGGATAAACAGACTGCTGCCGTGTGGGATGCTTACGAATTGACATATTCGGCTGCTAAAGCGGCAGAGCACATTGATGTCGATGAAAAAAATCGTGCGGAATTTGTTTCACAGCAGGAAAAGTTAAAATCTAAAATCCGTTCGCTCGGCAATGTGAATATGAACGCAATCGAAGAATATGAAGAAGTCAGCAGCCGATATACATTTTTAAGCGCTCAGATTTCCGATCTTGAAAGCTCTCAGAAGGATTTGAATACGATTATCGTTCAGCTTGAATCCGAGATGAGAAAACAGTTTGCCGATGCGTTTGAAAAAATCAACGAGAATTTTTCGAAGATCTTTACCGAGTTGTTCGGCGGAGGAAAAGCAGAACTGATTTTGACAGATCCGGAGAGAATATTGGATTGTGACATTGAAATCGCTGTGGCGCCTCCCGGAAAAATCGTAAAGAACATGTCCTTGCTTTCCGGCGGCGAGCAAGCTTTTTGTGCGATTGCGCTGTATTTTGCCATATTAAAGATCAGCCCGACGCCGTTTTGCATTTTCGATGAAATCGAAGCGGCATTGGACGATGTAAACGTGGATCGCTTTGCTGATTATATTAAGCAATATTCCGAAAACACACAGATTATTATCATTACTCACCGGCGCGGAACCATGGAAACCGCAGAGCGCCTTTATGGGGTAACTATGGCGAAAAAGGGAATTTCCAATGTATTTGAGCTGGATGCTTCCCGTGTGTCGGATGAATACAATGTTACAAAATAAAGAGGTTGTATACGCATGAAATTTTTTGAACGACTGAAAACTGGACTGGCTAAGACAAAGAAATCAATCATAAAGCAGATTGATCAGGTGTTTTCCGCTTTTGTCAAAGTGGATGAAGATTTGTTTGATGAGTTAGAAGAAATCCTGATCGAAGCCGATGTCGGAGTCGAAACTACGATGGAAATTTTAGACAGACTTCGTCAAACTTTGCGGGAGAGACGCATCACGGATCCTGCTGAGGCAAAAAATGTTTTGTCGGAAATTTTGTCGGATATGATTGGAGAGGGAGCGCCGTTAAATATCGGTGACGGGATGACCGTAATTTTGGTGATCGGTGTGAACGGAGTGGGAAAAACCACATCCATTGCAAAAATTGCGAATTATTTAAAGAACGTCGAAGGGAAAAAAGTTGTGTTGGCGGCCGCAGATACGTTTCGTGCGGCAGCAATTGATCAGCTCGGTATTTGGGCGGATCGGCTCGACGTAGATATTATTAAGCAGCACGAGGGCTCAGATCCTGCTGCAGTTGTGTATGATGCTGTCCATTCGGCAAAAAATAAAAATGCAAATGTTTTAATTGTCGATACTGCCGGAAGACTTCACAACAAAAAGAACTTAATGGAAGAGCTTGCGAAAATCAACCGCGTCATCGGCAGAGAAATGCCGGATGCCGCT
Source organism: uncultured Eubacteriales bacterium (assembly GCA_934365155.1). Lineage (GTDB taxonomy): Bacteria > Bacillota > Clostridia > Oscillospirales > CAG-272 > RGIG8399. Next base: position 20,980 of record CAKRMZ010000019.1, read on the forward strand.
CGTGAAACCCTTCTTGTACTGGATGCAACCACCGGACAGAATGCGGTGTCGCAGGCAAAGGAATTTAAAAATGCGGCGGATATTACCGGAATTGTTCTGACGAAGTTAGACGGTACTGCCAAAGGCGGAATTATTTTTTCCATCAAAAAGGAATTGAACATACCGGTAAAATTCATCGGTGTCGGGGAGCAAATGGATGACATGCAGCCCTTTGTTGCATCTGAATTTGTTAAGGCCTTATTTGAATCCTGATCGGGGGAGAGCTGCAGTGAAGATTGTAATAGCATCCCGGAACGGCAATAAAATACGTGAAATGAAAATGCTTTTAAACCAGGCGGGCGTCAATATCTCGGTTTTGGGTCTTGACGATATCGGAATGCATGATGAAATTGAAGAAAACGGAAGCAGCTTTGAAGAAAACGCACTGATTAAAGCGCGTGCGGCTTCGGCACTCGGATATATCGGGATTGCGGATGACAGCGGACTTTGTGTGGATGCACTGAACGGTGCACCGGGCGTTTATTCAGCTCGTTTTGCCGGTGAGCCCTGCGATGATGAAAGAAACAATGAAAAACTGCTTTCGCTGATGAGCGATGTGCCGGATGAAAAGCGTACCGGTCGATATATTTCTGCGATTGCAGCTTCATTCCCGGATACCGATCGATATATCGTAACGCAGGAAAAGTGTGAGGGCCGAATTTTGCGTTCTCGTCGGGGAACGGGCGGATTCGCTTATGACCCGCTTTTTCTATATGAGCCTTTTGGGAAAACCTTTGCCGAAATTACGATCGCGGAAAAAAACCAGATCAGCCATCGTGCAAAGGCAATGCAAAAATTTTGCGTTGATTTTGCAGAGGCGTTAAAAACATACGGAGGAAACCATGACGAGTAAGCAACGAGCCTATTTGCGTTCAATGGCCAGTGGCCTTGATACGATTTTTCAAGTCGGAAAACAAGGAGTCGGTGCGCAGATGACCGAACAGATATCCAACGCACTCAATGCACGGGAGCTGATTAAAATCCATGTGCTTGAAAATTCCTCGGTCGATGTGCGGGAGGCTGCAGAGACTCTTGCGGCACGGACACAGTCTGAGGTAGTGACGGTGATCGGAAATCGCTTTGTTTTATACCGTGAATCCAAAGACCGCAAACGCATTGTGTTGCCATGAAGAAAAAAATAGGAATTTACGGGGGAAGTTTTTCTCCGGTTCATAACGGACATGTGATTGCCGCACAAAGATTTTTAAAGGCATTTGATTTGGATTGCCTGCTTCTGATGCCGGTATGTATTCCGCCTCACAAGTCTGCACTGTGCGAGGATAGTCCCGGGCAGCGCTTGGACATGCTTCGGCTTGCTGTGGAAGATTTGCCGGAATACCAAAGCTCTGTTTTTGTATCGGACTATGAAATTCAAAAGCAAGGCAAAAGCTATACTGTAGACACTTTAGAACATTTTTCAAATGATGACACAGCGCTTTATTTACTTTGCGGAACGGATATGTTCTTTTCTTTGGAAAGCTGGAAGAACCCTGCACGTATTTTTTCGTTAGCGACAATTGTTTGTGCAAGACGCTATGACAAAGACAGCATAGATGAAATTCGAAAATATCAGCAGCATTATCAAAGAAAATACGGTGCCCATATTGCATTGCTGCCCGGAGACCCCTATCCGATTTCTTCGACGGAGATCCGTCATTTATGCCGGGCGCGTGAAGATATTGGGCAGTATGTACCCGAAAAAGTGAAGAATTATATAATCGTTAATAATTTATATATCGGAAATTCAAAAAAAACTGATACAATGTAGGATAATAAAAATGAAAGACGTTTTTGATGAAATTGCTGCTTCGGTAGCACCGCTGGTCGGCAGCCGTATTGTTCATGTGCGTTCGGTATGCAAAGAATGCGAAGCCTTGGCGAAAATCTTTTCTTTGAATGCGGAGCAAACAAAAAAGCTGCAGATTGCTGCGATGCTGCATGATGTCACAAAATGCCTATATCTCGATAAACAGCTTGTTATATGCAAACGGTACGACATTGATACCAATGTCAGTTGTGCGGTGCTTCATTCCCGTACCGGTGCTTATAAAGCAAGAGAGATGTTCCCACAGTATGTAGACGATGAGGTGTTTGATGCAATCTGGTGTCATACAACCGGTAAAGAAAACATGACGCTTATCGAAAAACTGTTGTATCTTGCTGATTACATCGAACCCGGGCGTACTTATGAGGATTGCGTTTTGTTGCGTCAATATTTTTATGATGGAATCAATCGCTTGCCGTCTCTTCCCGAGCGGTTGGTCCATTTGGATGAAACCTTGATTTTGTCATTTGATATGACGATACGCGCGCTTTTGAATGATCGTAAGGTGATTGACGGGGAGACGGTACGGTCACGGAATTATATATTGTCTTATCTTGCAAGCGATAAGACAGCAAAAATTGGGGATAATAAGTAACATGAACAAGAAAGTCAAAGTAAAAGCAAAATCTCAAAATGAAAAAACGCAATCTTCGGAAAATATAGTTCATGAGGATTGTGCGAAAACCAAAGAATTTCACATAGCATCATCGGATGCCGCAAAGAAAACAAAGAACCGCAAACGGCGCAGTAAGCGGCTGCCTTTGATTGTAACCTTAATTTGTGTGTGCGTGCTTCTTTGCGGCGCATTGGTTGCCAGTGCGTTTGTGCGCTTCGGAGGCAGTACGATATGGGAGATTTTAGGTTCCTTGAGAGATGATTATCGGCCGAGTGTCGATACCAATGTACCGTTTATAGATCCCAATAAGTGGGGTGAGGATACCTATCATCCGGATGTGACCGGGTATAACCGAAAAGAGGGCGTTTATAACTTTCTGATCGGCGGAATGGATCGAATCAGTAATTTAACCGATGTTTTAATGATCGTTACATTGGATACGGAACAGCATTCCATTCATGTTACGCAAATTCCGCGCGATTTGTATTTTGACAACGGCGGACAAAGTGCGTCTTTCCATAAAATCAATTCATACTTTTTATCTATTCTGAACACATTGCCTTGGGATATGGATATCAATCAAAAATATAAGGAAAGTGCAGCAAGATTAACAGAGTTCTTTAAAATGAATTTCGGTATCCAGATTGATGGATATGCTTTTACGACATTAGACGGTTTTAGAGAAATTGTTGACATTTTTGACGGAGTTGAGGTTGATGTTCCGATCGATATGTATTATAATGATCCGGAGCAGGGCTTGTACATTAACTTGAAAAAAGGAACGCAGGTTTTGGACGGCAATAAAGCGGAGCAGTTCATTCGATTCCGCTACGGCTTTTTAGAAGGAGATATGGGCCGTGTCAAGGCTCAAAAGATCTTCCTCTCTGCGTTTGTGAAAAAGATAAAAACAGAACTTACGGTCAGCCGACTGATCGACCTTATGAATGCGGCGATGGAGCATGTAGTAACCTCGATTTCCGCTGCCGATTGCGTTTATTACGCAAAAGAAGTTTTTAAAGTCGATATGAGCTCTGTGACATTTTTCACTTTGAGCGGAGAAGCCTCTTTTACGAACGGCGCTTCATATTATGTTCTGAATCGTGCAGACGGTATTACGGTAATGAATGCGTTGCATAATGTATACGAGGCTCCGGTTACCAGCAGCATTTTTGATCGAAATCGTGTGTTTACCGATTCCTCTAATGATGATATTTATACAATTTATGATGCTTCACCTACCAAGGATTTGTTGGAGTCGTTGCTGTCTGCTACCAAAATCAATAATGATTCGATCGACATACCACACTATTAATTTTTGTTAAGGAGTATTTTTCGGCATGATAAAAAGTAATCGCAGGAAAAAAAGAACAAAGACGGTAATTTGCTTATTTATTCTTGTTTTTTTGATTCTGCTTGCTGTTTGTGCAGTGATATATATTAAACGCTACCGGCCCGAGCCCGATTCGGAAATCCCGTTTGATATCGGGGAAGAGGATTATAAGCCGAGCGTGGATTCTTCTGTTGGAGAATTTCAGCGCAAATCGGAGGTTTATAATATTTTGGTAGTCGGTAAGGATAAGGTCGCTCTGAATACAGACATTATGATGCTTGTCAATATTGATGCACAAAATCAGCAGGTTACGGTTTTGCAGCTTCCGAGAGATACGTACTTTGACGGAAACAAGCTGAATGCTCAGTATGCTGCGCATTATCTGGCGTCATCGGATTCGGATAAGCAAGTGCAAAGCGGTATGGAAGGCCTGAAAAAGGACATTGAAAAGACCTTATGTGTTAAAATTGATTATACTGCTTTGGTCACATTAGAAGGGTTTTCTTCTATTGTGGATTTGATCGGCGGCGTTGAAGTGGATGTGCCCTTTGATATGAAGTATAACGATCCGGCTCAGGATCTGTATATTGATATTAAAGCTGGAAAGCAGCGCCTTGACGGCGAGACCGCCGTGAAGTTTGTTCGTTTTCGAAACAGTTTTGTTGAGGGCGACCTTGGACGTATGGATTCCACAAAACTATTTTTATCCGCTTTTCTTGCACAGTTTAAGAAAAATTTAAATATCAGTACACTTCCCAGAATGGTATCGGCGGCAATCAAAAATGTGACTACCACAATGTCTTTAATGGATATTGTTTATTTCGGTGAAATTGCATTGAATTTAGATTTAAATAATGTTTCATTTCTTACATTGCCGGGGCTTGACGCCCGTGAATACGGCGATTCCGGACGCTGGTTTTACATTGCGCACCGTGCGGATTGCCTGAATGCGGTAAACCGTTATATTAATCTGTATACTTCAGATATATCCTCATCGATTTTTGATAAAAATACTGCGCTTTGCGATCAGTCCAAGACAAAATTTAAGGAAATTTATTATGCAAAGGCGTCGGAGAATCTGAAAAAATATACGGCGTCGGATATTCAAGAGAACGGAATCGATATTTTACACTATTGAGGAGAAAAAAGATGAATGCTTTTGATGAGAACGTAGAAATACAAGAGAGCCAAAGCAGTGCAGTGGCGGGGAAAATAAAACCCCAGACACCCAAGGAGATTGCCGATTGTATTATGAATATTCTTGAAGAGCACAAGGCTTTTGATATTAAATTGCTGAAGGTCGCCGAAAAAACGGTGATAGCAGACTATTTTATCTTGTGCTCGGCATCTTCCAATACTCAAGTGAAATCTTTAGCCGGTGAAATTGAATTTAAGATGGGAGAACTTGGCTGCTCCCCGATTCATGCAGACGGGATGCGGGATGATAATTGGGTAGTAATTGATTACGGTTCGGTTATGGTACATGTGTTCCACCGTAATGCACGTGAATTTTATAATCTTGAAAAGCTTTGGTGTATGCCCGATTCATTATCGGAACAAAAAGATTCTCAACACGAATGATTACTGCTTGGAATTTGACATAGGAGATAAATTTTATGAAATATGATTTTAAAGAGATAGAACAAAAATGGCAGAATGAGTGGGAAAAGGCCGGAATATTTGAGGCATCGGAGGATCACTCAAAAAAGAAATTCTATGCGCTTGTTGAATTCCCGTATCCAAGCGGAGCCGGAATGCATGTCGGACATATTAAGGCCTATTCCGGTTTGGAGGTTGTTTCACGCAAGCGGAGAATGCAGGGCTATAATGTTCTGTTCCCGATTGGCTTTGATGCATTTGGTCTGCCTACGGAAAACTATGCGATTAAAACCGGAATTCACCCCCGGAAGGTAACCGATCAAAATATTGCGAAATTCACCTCCCAGCTGAAGCGAGTGGGCTTTTCCTTTGATTGGTCTCGGGTTATTGACACCACTTCAGAGGATTATTATAAATGGACACAGTGGATTTTTCGCAAAATGTTTGACGCCGGCTTGGTATTTCGGGCTACTACATTAGTAAACTACTGCCCTCATTGCAAGGTGGTTCTTTCCAATGAGGATTCCCAAGGCGGCAAATGTGATATCTGTCACAGCGAAATCGTTCAAAAATCAAAGGATGTATGGTATCTTCGTATTACCGAATATGCCGATAAGCTGCTTGACGGATTGAAAAAAGTCGATTATCTTCCGAATGTAAAATTGCAACAGGAGAACTGGATTGGGCGGAGCGAGGGTGCGTTTGTAAACTTTCCGCTGACAAATTGCGAAGACCGGTTGCGAATCTATACAACGCGGTGTGACACGATGTTCGGTGCGACTTTTATGGTTATTGCACCGGAGCATCCGATTATTGAGAAATACAGCGACAGAATTCAGAATATTAATGAGTTAAATGCATATAAAGAGCTTTGTTCCAAGAAGACGGAATTTGAACGCACACAGCTTGTAAAGGATAAAAGCGGTGTTAAAATTGAGGGAATTGCTGCTATCAATCCGGTCAACGGCAAAGAAATTCCGATTTTTATTTCCGATTATGTGATGATGGGATACGGCACCGGTGCCATTATGGCAGTGCCGGCACACGATGACCGCGATTATGATTTTGCGAAAAAGTTCGGCATTGATATTATTCCTGTCATTGAGGGCGGCGATATCAGCAAAGAAGCATATACCGGCGACGGCAAGATGATCAATTCCGATTTCCTTAACGGCATAGCTACCAAAAAGGAAGCCATTGCCGCGATGCTTGATTTCTTGAAGAAAAACGGAATCGGCGAAAAGGGCGTTCAATATAAAATGAAGGATTGGGCGTTTAACCGTCAGCGCTATTGGGGTGAGCCGATCCCGATTATCCATTGCCCGCATTGCGGTATGGTTGGTGTCCCCTATGA
>CAKRMZ010000020.1 GCA_934365155.1 uncultured Eubacteriales bacterium
TCATGCCATGTTATTAAAATTATTGAAGGACAGCTTATTACCGAAAAAGAAATCCGAAAGCTTGACTTTGATAAGAATAACGGTATTGATATTTCCAATGATCTGTTAAAAATCGCAGTGATTGAAAGGCACAGAAATACTGGACATATGGGCCTTGGATTCATTCACGGAATCGGCTTGACTTGCGGCGCAATTGCATCTTCCGTATCTCATGATTCGCATAATTTAATTATTATCGGTACCGATGAATCCGATATGGCTTTTGCTGCCAATCGAGTGAGAGAGCTTGGCGGCGGAGCTGTCTTCGTGGTTGACGGAAAAGTGATTGCGGAAATGCCGTTGCCGTATGCAGGTCTCATGAGCGAAGATCCGGCTTCTAAAATTGCAGAACAAAACGAAAATCTTCGGAAAAGCGTTTACGCATTTGGTGTCTCGAAAAAAATTGAACCTTTTATGACAATGGCATTTATTGCCTTGAGCGTGATCCCACATATCAAAATTACAACAACCGGTCTGATTGATGTTGATAAGCAAGAGCGAATTCCGTTGTTTTGGGATTGAGATTGTATGGGGGAACTGTATTTGTTTTGATATCTTTTATTCAACCCCAGAAATATTTGGGTTTGAATAGGGATATCAATAATTATACAAAATCAAAATTTTATATAATTAAGGGAAGCTTAATAAGGTTTTTCCTATTACAATATCAACAACTGAGCATAAATAAAAAAACAGCGAATAGATAGATCGTCTATTCGCTGTTTTTTTTAGATAATATTAAAATTATTTGCCGTTTACCAATTGAGCGATTTCATCTGCAAAGTTATCATCGCGCTTTTGGATTCCTTCGCCTTTTTCAAAACGAACGACTTTTGCAACAGTAATTGCACCGCCGAATTCTTTCTCGGAAGCCTGAATATAAGCAGATACCTTCATGTTATCTTCTTTTACATAGCCTTGCTCAAGTAAGCAATTCTGTTCATAGAACTTGCCGAGACGGCCGTTGATCATCTGATTTAAAACCTTTTCCGGTTTTCCGGCAGCCTTAGGATCATTTTTAATTTGCTGCATCAAAATTTCTTTTTCTTCTTCAATAACAGAAGCCGGTACGGATTCCTTACTGATATAAGGCGTGGGCAAAGCTGCTACCTGCAATGCAATATTTTTTGCGAACTCTTTAAAGCCGTCTTTTGCGACAACAGAATCGTCAGCATCAAAAGAAACTACAACACCAATAGCACCGTGTCCGTGAATATAGGTGCTTAAAACACCGTCAACAATCTCAAAACGACGAATGTTCATATTCTCGCCGATAGTAAAAATCTTATCTTTTAAAGCTGCTTCAACAGTAAGATCTGAGTTTTCCAGATTCATAGCAAGCAATTTCTCAACATTTTCCGGTCTGTTCTTAAGTATAGTTTTTAAAATATCCTTAACAAAAGCCACGAAAGTTGCGTTTTTAGCTACGAAATCGGTTTCACTGTTTACTTCGATAATTGCTGCGGTTGCACCGTCATCGCTAACCATAATATCAACAATACCTTCGGCTGCAATACGATCTGCTTTTTTCGCTGCTACAGATAAACCTTTCTCGCGAAGCAATTTAATTGCGGCATCAAAGTCGCCGTTCGCTTCGGTCAATGCTTTTTTGCATTCCATCATGCCGCATCCGGTCTTGGTTCTGAGTGCAGCTACATCTTTTGCTGAAATCGCCATGTCAACATCCTCCAAAATTAATGTAATTAATTATTTTATTCTGCTGTAACTTCGTTGTTTTCTTCTTGTACGACAGGCTCCTCAGCATCTGCAAGCTGCTCACCCTGTTTGCCTTCAATAACAGCATCTGCAAGCGTAGAAGCTACCAGTTTAATTGCACGAATTGCATCGTCGTTACCCGGAATAATATAATCAGCATCATCCGGATCACAGTTGGTATCCACAATTGCAATTACCGGAATACCTAATTTTTTTGCTTCCAATACGGCATTTCTTTCTTTTTTGGGGTCAACAATAAATACAGCGGACGGAAGTCCCTTCATATTTTTAATACCGCCCAGATTCTTTTCAAGATCTGCAATTTCTTTTGTCAAAGCAGCAGCTTCTTTCTTGGGAAGTAAATCAAAGGTGCCGTCTTCTCTCATTTTTTCGAGATTGTTCAAACGTGCAATACTCTTTTGAATCGTTTTAAAGTTTGTCAGCATACCGCCGGGCCAACGTACGTTAACATAGTACATGCCGCAACGAAGTGCTTCGTCACGAATGGCGTCTGCAGCCTGTTTCTTTGTTCCGACAAAAAGAAGATTGCCGTTTTCTGCAGCCAAATCTCTGACAAACATGTATGCTTCTTCGAATTTTTTAACGGTTTTCTGCAAGTCAATGATATAGATACCGTTTCTTTCTGTGAAGATGTATTCAGCCATCTTAGGGTTCCATCTTCTGGTGTGATGTCCGAAATGAACACCGGCTTCAAGCAATTGTTTAATGGTAATTACTGACATTTACATGTCCTCCTTTTGGTTGTTCCCACCACAACATGCATTTCATATATAAATCAAACGAATGTCTGACACCATATATAGGATTATGTTGTGTGTGAATTAATTAAAAATAAATTTGAATATGGGTGTATTGCTGACAAACAACACACTTGTAGATAATCATACCATATTTAAGTTATATTTTCAATAATAATATTATTTTTTACAAATTATTTACATTTTTATTTCGCTTTTTCAGACAAGAAGAAATGTAGGTGTAATTTTTATAAAAATCCGGAATCTTTTTAAAAGATTCCGGATTTCCCTTTTTTATGCTTTTCAAATACGGGATCGCACTGTATTTTGCATTCCGAAAGATTGCATAGAATAATATCATCCCCGATTTTTACGATACATTCCCACGGAATTATGATATCCTCAGGCTTTCCGATTCTGAAACATTTTCCGTTATCGAGCGGTACAACCAATGATACTACCCTGCCGTTAGTTACATCGATTTCAACATCATAGACATAACCGATTCGACGTCCGTCACAAATATCAATAACCTCTTTGTCTCGTAATTTTTTTACTGAACAACACCCCATGCTCCGTCCTCCGAAATTTTTAAAACAGAGATTTGATAGTTATTATATGCATCGCATGATTTAAAATTCCACTTTTTTGCTTTATTTTAGAGGACAGGCTATTTCCACTTTATGCGATTCCCCATCAAATTCAAAGCTTAATGATTCCTCCGAACAGATATCCGGCAATCGTATTCCGTCTATTAAAACTGAGAATTCTGCAGCGGTATGAACAAAAATTTCATAAACGGTGCCATGCTTTTGAATCTTGATCGAATATTTGCTGAATGCGGCACTGAGATGAGGCTTCAGCAAAAAACGGTTGCCTTGCTCATTATAACCGATGAGCTGTTCAAGAACGGTACGATAAAACCATCCCGCACCGCCGGTATACCAACTCCATCCGCCGCGTCCCATATGATCCGGATTGGCATATACATCTCCGGCAATTACATAAGGTTCAATGCCATATTTTTCAAGCAATTCCGGGTCTGAAAGTCGGCTCAGAGGATTAATTGCACGCAAAAGCTCATATCCGCGGGCATTTTCGCCGAGTTTTAAATATGCATAGGCAGCCCAGTTAGCTGCATGCGTGTACTGACCACCGTTTTCCCGAATCCCCGCTACATATGCCTTAATATATCCCGGATCCTTTTCTCCGTCAACAAAAGGCGGCCAAAAAAGGCGTATTAACGCGTGTCTTGCATCATACAAGCAATCATATGCCGCGTTTAATGCAGAAAGCGCTTTGGACTTTTTAGGCATTTTGCTGATTGCCGCAAAGGCTTGCGGAATTAAATCAATTTTGCATTCTTCCGAGCTTGCCGCTCCGAGCTTTGTCCCATCGTCAAAGAAAGCTCGTATATACCACCCGTTTTCATAAGTGTTAGCCTCTAAAGAAAGATAAAGCTTTTGAATCATTGCCGTATATTTTTCAACGCCGTTTGTATCACCTCGAAGATTGCAAATCGGAATAAAGTCCTGTAAAACGCAAATTAAAAACCATCCCAGCCATACGCTTTCACCTTTTCCGCCGATTCCTACCCGACTGAAGCCGTCATTCCAATCACAGCTTCCGATCAAAGGCAGACCATGCTTTCCGAAGGAGCACAACGCATGCTCAATGGCACGCACACAATGCATATACAGGCTTTCCCTTTCATTGGAAATACGCGGACGCTCATAGCGCTCAGACTCTCTTTTTGACAAAACTGCACTCTCAATATAGGGAATTTGCATATCTAAAATGTTAAGGTCTCCGGTTTTGCTTATATAATGAGCGACCGCATACGGAAGCCACAAAAAATCATCGGAACAACGGCTGCGAATACCCATGTGACCGTATCCGTGCGGAGCTTTAAGATTATGCCACCAATGCTGGACATCCCCTTCCCAAAATTGATGGGATGCCGCCCGCAGAATAATGGATTTTGCAAGATTTTGGCGCAAATATACAGCAGCCATTGCATCTTGGAGTTGATCTCGGAAACCATAAGCTCCGCTCACTTGATAAAAGCCGCAGCGTGCATATATACGGGAAAACAGCATTTGATACGGTACAAAAAAGTTAAACATGGCATCAAGAGCCGGATCCGTACTATGAATTTTGAGCGGTGACAAAACATCCGATACCATTTTTGCATAGCGCTCCTTTGCAAAATAAGGGTTTGCCGAAAAGTGCGAGCGCTGTTCATCGTGTTCCTTTTTGCTGCCAAAAGCACCTAAAGCAAAGTGAATATCCGCTGCTTTTTCGAATTGAAAAACCAATCTTTTGCCAATCGCGGCAATTCCCTGTCCGCCATGAAGCAAGGGATCCCCGCTTACAAAAGAATATAAATCGGTATAGTGCCTTGTGCATCCCGTGCCGAAGCAATAAAGATAACCGCTTTCCCTCTCCAAAGCAGATCCAAAACAATTTTTAAAGCGCAGTTCATCGTTATTTTCGTCAAATACTATCGCTACACTTTTAGAATTAATTTCTTCCACTCCCATAATCGGTCGCATAACGTAGTATAATTCGGCAGTAAGATCTTCATTGTCATGATAATCGTGAAAACATACCGATACGGTTTTTATTCGGAAATGGCTGTCTACACATACCGAAACCGAATATTGGATGCCTGTGACTTCCCCAATATAATCGGCCCCCTGCTTACTGTATAAAACCTCTGCGGACAAGGCACACAGATCATAGTCACAAAAAGTTTCGCCGGTTTTTGAAAAAATTCTCAGAATCAGTCTTTCTCCGTCATTATCGCACAAGACATCATTGTTCCAAGGGCTTAGTTTCTTTTCTCTGGAATTCTCTGTCCAAGAAAATCCTAAAGAATTTTGACTGAGCAACGTACCGAAAACAGAATTTGACAGGATAAAGGAGAATGGCGCCCTCTGTCTGCCTTTACGAAGCATGATACCGTTTTCATCCACACAGAGTTCCTTTTTCTGAGGTAGGCACCGATCATGAGATCGGCGCATTGCTTCGGTAAAGGTGTGTGCTTGCAGATAGGGCCTTTTCAACGCACGAAGAAATACGGATAACGTAAATTCTGCATTGAACGGAATCCAAAGGACCGATAACATGCGCAATAAGCAGGCAATATCTTTTTTAGCAAAACTACAATCGATCGGAAAAATCCCTCGGTTTTGCCGAATAAAATGCGCGATTCCGATTCGTTTGATTGTGTTATCCAACATATGGCGAATCGGGCTGAGATACCGTTCTCCTTCGCAATATAGGATAACCAGATCAAAGCGCTCAGCTTTCATCGTTAAATATTTAAACGCGCGCAGCAGTCGCTCCAACTCATTGGTAATATTTTGATCAAAAGGATAAGCACAGTTTTGCAGATCGATCACTACAATCGGATAATCGCCGGATATTCCCTGCTCCCATAAAGTCTCGCGAGAAAAGTACTGTTCATTTTCAGGTGAAATGTGATAAAGGAACGGAAACGTTAAAGCGGACTGCATTGTTTCGCACAATTCAGCTTCCGCATCAGTAATTCCGGACATATACAGCATATTTCGTGCGCTGTTCCAAAGATTTTTTTCAAAAAAACTGTGGCTTCCGTTTTTGAAGGTGTCCAGTGCTTTCGAAGCAATTCGCATTGCCTCTGAACGTTCTGACGAATAGGATAAAACAACATTGCAATGCCCGTTTGAAATTCCGGCTTTCCAAACGCAAAAGGGATTGATGCAGGCCCCTGTTTCATTTTTGTTTTCGCGTTTTGCTAACTGTGCAAGATCATCGGTATCGTACATCAACGGAAGAGCACTGTCCATCCGGGTGTCAAATCCGCATAATCTTGTGTTGGAAGCAACAGCAAGATATCGCTTGTTCTCATCCTCCAATCTTGGCTTTCGATAAAATATCAGCATAGACTGCTTTGCATCAAATTCAGCACTGACAGAGAGCTTTGAAAAAGCCGGATGCGCATAATAATCTTTTTCACGCATCATTACCGGTTCAAATGCAATGATGAATTCCGCATTTTCATAGGCTCCCTCAAGACTTGCGCTTACAGAAAAACAGGATTCCATGCCGCTCAGAGCAAAAGTCAGCGTCGCTGCCAAAGGCGAGTGATCTCTCGGAAAGCATGCGGTATAAGTTGCCGATGTCGCGGTGTAGGAAAATCCGAATTTAGCATCCGTATTTTTATTTGTGATTGCAAACGGAGAAAAAACTTGACCGTCCACATGCAAAAATATCGATACCGAATGCTTGGTACCCCAAAGCTCTTGACGGCTCGGCGTAATGATATCCCGCCCGTCTTTCAAGATAATATGACCCGAAGAGGAAAGTACAATGCGTGCTTTTCCGTTAGAAATTGCTGTACACGTAGGCGAAAAAGGTGATATTTCTTCTTCCTTCACTTCGAAATTTTGAGCGACAAAACGTTGTTTCGGTATAATATCCGGTGTATAGACATCTTGAAATAGCTCGGCCTCTTTCGGAATTTTTTCCTTTAAAAGCTCTGCAGCACTGCGCAAGAGCGCATCTTTCATAAAACGCTTATTGAATATATTTTCAAAATATGCATTGGCGCATGCAATTAAACTCATACCCAAATGATGTGCCATAAAGCTTGTTACAATGGAATATCCGTTTCCAACACGCTCTTCTGTCGCGTCAAGTGCTTCGTAAAAACCGTATTTTCCGGTTGCTCCGACCTCAGAAAAGGCTTTCAAATTATCAAGGGACATCCGCGGTTTAAAGGGCAACATTAAAAACGATGCATACGGTGCATAGACTTGTTCTGCTCCCATTCCCCGTTTTAATGCCAATCTTTGCACGCCGAATGCCTGATATTGATAATACATTTCATTGTCAAAAGCAAAAAATCCGCTCTCGGACTTTCCGAAAATGGTTTTTCCCTCAATTTTTTTGCAATCAAGCTGCTGCATCTTAGCTGCAAACAGCAAGGATTCATATGCTGCACTTCCCGGGTAACTCGGCATTACCAAGGTAGGCATAAAATATTCGAATCCGGTTCCCGTCCAAGAAGCAAATCCAATGTGACCGTGATATCCAAAAACCGGACGTGATAATTTTTCCCAGTGAACTTTCGGCACATCTCCGCGTGCAATCGCGAAATAACTGGTGGCGCGTGCCTCACTCATATACATGTCGTAATAGTGTTCACTATCAGCTTCATCACCCGGACGGACTCCCAAATAGAACAACTGCTTTTTTTCGCTGTATAGATCTGAAAAATCAACGTTATTCAGCATCTTTTGAATTTCCGATTCAATTTTCAGAAGCCGGGGTTCTGAATCGACATAATCATAAAGGCCCTGCGCTAAAACCGATAAATGAAGAAAAAAGTTTCCGCTGTCTACGGTCGAAACATAAGGCTCTCCCAACACCTCCAAGGTTTCGGTATGATACCAATTATATAAATGCCCGTGCCATTTTGGCAGCATACAGAGTGTTTCAAAGCAATTGGATAAACTCTCGTAAAGCTCTGCAGAATTTATGAATTCAAAATCTCTTGCCGCAAGGCAGGAAAGCAAATATAATCCGATGTTGGTCGGTGAGGTTCGTGTCGCAACTTCTTCAACGGGAGAAATTTGAAAATTGTCAGGCGGCAAGTAATGATTTTGCTTATTGGCCAAGTTTTTAAAATATTGCCACATCGGCTTCGCATAAGCTTTTATCTGCTCTTTTTGATTTAGAAGAATGCCTTGCTTTTCCAAATGACCTTTGGAGAGAAACTGACACCATAACGGAAAAGCAATCCACAGTATACCGATCCATTTTACAAAAGAAGCTCCGAAAATAAGGGCCGCTGCTCCGAAAACGATTGAAATCCACATGGAACGAATATATTGCAAACGCGCTGATTTTTTGTGGGAGTCCGCTTCATATGCTGTCACCCATTCTAACATATTTCGATGCGAAACATGCATTCTCCAAAACGACCGCACCATCGCATCCACTGTTAATTTCGAAATATAAACCAACGATGAAAGCGAGTATATCAGATTGATTGCGATATCGGAAATCACGGGCTTCACATCGGAGAAAAAACGCCGAAAAAGAGAGATCCTGCTGTGTGTCAGGCAGCTAGAAAACGCCTGTAAAGCCGGATAAACCAGATATAACAAGGCACCGATGGCGGCAAGAGCTGCAGCCCTATTGGGCAAAAACATTCCTAAAATCAACAAAACTGTTGAGCAAACCGGAACAAGGCTGCGGCGGATATTGTCTTTGATCTTATATCGCGATAAAAAAGATATCGGATTTTTTTGTTTTTGCTTTTCCGTGCTTTCTATCCACCGATGCCCAAAAGGAAGCGCCTGAACATCTCCCCGAATCCAACGGTGCTGTCTCTTGAAATATGACATCGGAGTCGATGGAACACCGTCTGTGAAAACCATATCCGGTATGATAGCGCAACGCAGCCGCGTCCCCTCTAATAAATCATGACTCAAAACCCGGTTCTCCGGGAAAGCATCCGTAACGCACTGCTCGAATGCGTCTACGTCAAAAATTCCTTTTCCGCAGAAAATTCCCTCTCTGAACAAATGAAAATATAAATCGAAGGCTGCGAGTGAATAGGCGTCAATTCCTCCTCCGCCGGTTAACATCATCGAAAATCGTGTTTTACGCGAGGATGTTAATTCAGGCATCATTCGCGGCTGAAGGATACCGTACCCTTCGGTTACAATTCCCTTTTCCGGGTCGATTTTCGGACGATTGTGCGGATATTCCATGGTAGCCACCAGTTCCCGAACCGATGCGAATGGCAAACGGGTATCACTGTCCAGTGTAACCACATAGCGGACGGACTTTAAAAAATCTCTGTCACATTCTACAACCGAGAATGTTGTTTCCCTGCCGTGGATTAAGCGAACCAACTCAATCAGAGCCCCGCGTTTTCGTTCCCAGCCCATGTATCTTTTTTGATTTGACGAATAACTCCTTCGACGTAAAAAAAGGCAGAAATTGGGGCCGTATTTTCGGTTTAACGCAGCAATGCGCTCTTTAGCGTACAGTATTCGCTCATCATCTTCCGCCGATGTCATATTACTGTGATCGCAAAGATCACATAGAGCTCCCACTCGGACATTTTGGTCGCGGTTTCCGAGATAATATTCTTCCAAACGGTCAAAAATCTGTTGATCGTTTTTGTTATCGCATAACAACGTGGTAATTACAACCAAGGTTTTTGCATGATCCGGCACGGATTCCATTTTTAGACGCGGTAATATGTCCGGTGAAAGATGTTTGCTGAAAATATGCCCAGTCAGATTCTTCGCAAATTCATATAGCGGAATCACAGCCAAAACAGTGCATATAACAGAAAAAATCATGTTAAAATTGCAAGCAATAAACATGAAAAACAGAGCGGCCGTCAAAAACAGAGTGCCGCCGAAAACAGAGGTGTAATACATGACCTGTTTTTTATGGTATTGGCGGGGCAATAAATAAAAACCGATATCTTTGCCCTGTCGGTTTGCAAGATCCCAAAAATACTGTGCGGCTGCATTTTCACTGATATAGTGCTTTTGTGCATACTCAAAAACGCGTTGCCGATAGAAAGCGCGTGTTTTTTCATCACACTGAGAATATATATTTCCGGGATCCGCAAGCAAAATTTGCTCTGTATAAGAAACACTTTGAATCAGTTCTTCCATTGATATATCCCGAATCGCTCGTAAGGAACGAATACAGTGTATCACACGTTCCGCCGACTCAGCGGTGCCTTCTATGTTCTGAAAGCTCCGATCGATTTCTTCTACCGTACGCAAAATCAAAATTTCGGGAATCATTAAAACATCGGAATTGGTTAGTTTTTCTGTTTCGGAAATTGCTTCAAAATAACTCCGTATCGTCTTTTCAGTCAAAAGATAATTGTTTTTTTCCTGGAGTTGTTCACACAGAGCGTCTGTTAAAATTCTGCTTTCTCCGTATTTGTTTGATGCTCTTGCTCTTTTCTTTCCCTTTAGCGATCGATATGTCTGACGGTAAAGCTCGTCAAGCAAATAGAAATTGGAATAAAACCATATCTCCGCATCGGTTCTTCTGTCTGTTGTAGCACTCAAGCGGCATATTTTTTGGTATAAATGACGGAGACGCGCCATCGACCGTCGAGCTTTTTTTATATATCCATTGATTTTTATTGCGTGTGTATCCGAATGATCCATAGAATCACAAAAAATATCTCCGGTACTTCTACAGGATTTCATTTGCTCTTTTACTTTTTTATCCTTCACAAAAAAACCTCTCTTTGACATACATCAGTTCAGATTCAACCAAATTATGCATTAATACTAATATTATTATGTAAAAGAGCAAGTTTTATGCCGTCAATATCAATTTGATCGATGTTTAAAAAACGTGCCGCAAACGGTTTTTTTGAATTTGCACATGTGGAATGTCTTGTATTTGTTGAAACATTTGAGGAATATATGCAAACTGTGAAGTTATTTTCCATTCGGGAATGATCGTTTTTGTTTGATGAACCAAACAAAATTCAATCGGAGAAAGCTTCGCTTTCGGACCGTGTACACCTAAAATAATACCCTCTGAGATTTCCGCCGCTTTTTGCAAGTCGATATCTCGATTCCCCTCTGTAACCGAGGAGCCGATATAAGCATATTTTTTTGCATTTTGTTCCCATGTTAAACAAATAAGCGGATGCGTTGATCGCTTTAAGTATTCCTGTTTCCATATTTTTAGTTGAATTCCATCTATTTCTATATCGGAATTCTGCGTATAATCATATTCAATTACCTCAATTCCCCTTTTCCTTGCATATAAAACAATTGTTTCGTAAATTTCGCTTTCCTTTTCATTGAGTGCCGACGGAAGATAAAGCTTTTTTAAATATACAGCAGAGGCAAGCCGATGAATGGTTTTGATATGCAAGCGATGATAGTGTGTTAACAGGTATGCATCGATATTTGTATATCCGTCTGTTTTTGCATAATGAATACCGGCACGGCAAACTTCATATGCACCGCTTGAAATATCACAAAGGACTGTTTCTTTCCGGGTTGTAATTAATAAAGCTTCATTGGATTGAATGTTAAAATAAGAAACGTGACTCTGTGTAAAAAAGATATATTTCATTCCGAAGAAAACAAAATACAGTACCGTGCAGCAAATAAAGGATGTTGTCATTGCGTAAAGCAATGAACGTTTTCGAAATATTAAAAAAAGTAAAACCAAAATAATAAATAAAAGAAAGAGATACTTCACGAATTCATATTGCAGAGAAAACATTGCGGATGGAATTTTTGACAATACCCGTGATATCCATAAAATAGCCTGTGCGGTTTTCTCTGCAATGAAATGCAGGAGCATTGCGATTCCGGGAATAAAGGAAAAAGGAATGCTTAGAAGCGCCGCATAAATAAACACCGTTAAAGGCAGGGATAGCAAAAGGGTAGAAATCGGTGACAGCACAGACATCTCCCCAAAAGACAGCCACATGATCGGAACGGTAAAGATGATTGCCGAAAAAGATATTGTCAGCGATTCCGAAATCCAATACACTATTCGACGCCAAACGGAAAGCTCTATATGGGAATCACGGTTTTTCTGAATCTTTCGGCACAGCCCATTTCCCAAACTTAAAATACCGAGACACGATAAAAAGGACAACTGCAAACCGACATCAAAAACGGCAAAAGGAGAAAATAGACAAATTAAGAAAACGGAAATAAACAGTGCGGTAACGGAATCCGGTTCCCTGCCAAACAAAAAAGCAAGGAAAATGATGATAAGCATTATTCCGGCACGAACTACCGAAAGAGAAAAACCGGCAAGACCCATGTACAAGAATGTAATAGGTATCAATATCGCACAAACAAGCTTTTTCCCGATGCCGATATGTGTCAGCAAAAAGCTCATGCTTCCTATAATAATATTCAAATGCATACCGCTGATAGCCAATAGGTGATATCCTCCGATGTAGCGGAAATCACGTTCAATGTCCGGTGTTAATTGCGATCGATCCCCCAGCAAAAAAGCGTCGGCCAGTGCTGCTGTATTTGCGGAAAAGAAATCGGAAAATCGCTGTGAAATCCATCCGGAAACCGAATGGAGCATAGTGGATAACGTATATTCTCGGCTTATTACGGTTAAATCCTTATCCGACTCCGGGATCACTCGCAACAAATATCCCTGTGAGTGATAGTAGGATTTAGAGTTAAAGCCAAAGCTTTCTTCTTCAAAGTCCTCCAAATTTGCTTTTAAAACAATAATTTCTCCAAGACGAATATCCGGTCGAAAATCGCATTCCAAAAGTGCTTTTGTCCGGAAAGATTGTTCTTCTGATTTTTTTATATCGATTCCGTAGCAGGAATGAAACGAGGTTTCATATATAATATCACACACTTTTGCGGTAATTTCTTTGCTTTGTCCGATATTTGCGCGTATCGGTTTCTCATGAAAATCGCAAAACAAAGTTAGCTGAAAAAGTCCAAGTATTAAAAAAAGAAAAATCCCGCATCCGATTTTAAAATCGGTTCGCTGTATACCGAAACTTCCCTTTTTATATAAAACCGTAAACAAAAGAAAAATCAAAACGATACATCCCAAGGCGATGCTTTTTGTAATCAGGCTCTGATTTTGAAACGCAATCAAAACAAATACATTCGCACTAACCATTGCACAAAGCGGATATTTTTTGAAAAAATTCATGCAATTCTCCTATTATTCCGTTATTTTGTTTACAAATCGTCAAATTTCCTTTGAAATCCTTGAAAATTCCGCTGTTTTGTTATATAATCACAGTATCATAAAAAACACATTAAAGGAGCATATATATGACACTGGTAGTTCTTGCTGCCGGAATGGGCAGCCGCTATGGCGGATTAAAACAAATTGATCCTATCGGCCCTAACGGTGAATTTATTATTGACTACTCTATTTATGACGCGATTGAAAGCGGATTCAACAAAGTCGTATTTATTATTAAAAAAGAAAACTTGGAAATATTCCGTTCCACAATCGGGAAAAGATTCGAAAATAAAATTCAGGTGGAATATGCGTTTCAGGGACTTGATACCAAAATTCCCAATGGGTATACCGTTCCGGAAGGCCGTGTAAAACCTCTTGGCACCGCGCATGCATTGCTTTGCTGCGAGGATTATGTTCATGAGAACTTTGCCGTTATTAATGCAGACGATTTTTACGGACGTGAAGCGTACAAATTAATTGCCGAATTCTTAAAGCAGCCTGCTGTCACGGATTGTAAGAAGCATTATGCAATGGTTTCTTATGAGTTGAAAAAGACGCTGAGTGAAAACGGACATGTTGCAAGAGGGGTTTGCAAAATCAGCCCGGATGGTTATCTTGTGGATATTGATGAGCGAACCAAAATTCAACCTCAAAACGGGACAATTTCTTATTTTGAAAATGATGTCTGGACTCCGCTTGATGAGAACAGTTATGTTTCAATGAATTTCTGGGGCTTCACACCGGATATTTTTGACAGCATTCGTGAAGAATTCCCGATTTTCTTGAAAAATTGCACACAGACATCGGAGTTTTTACTCCCGGTTCACGTCAAAGCACTCCTAAAGGAAAATCTCTGTGATGTTAAAACTTTAAAAACAAGTGCAAAATGGTATGGGGTAACCTATAAAGAGGATAAAGACGCTGTAAAAAAATACATTGCCGATTGCGTCGATAAAAAAATATACGTTTAATCAGCAGTTGTTCTCGTCTTAGACTTGCAAAAAAAGCATCAAATATTCTATTATTTAAAACAAAAAGCTCTGAATTTCAGAGCTTTTTTTTTTTACAAAGTGTTCCAAATATAATAAGAATTCACTTTAATTAATCAAATGTTCGATTAATTTTGTAATAATTCTTCAATCCATTGATTCCGAATCGACATTGCCAATCCCCGATGTGCATGCCGTATTTCACGATTCCCTAAAACAATTGCAGGAGGTTGTTTTGAAAAAGCTTTTAATTTTTCAGAGAGCCTTTTTTCTAAGTCACTGCATAAATCGTCTCCCATATATGGAAGTTCATTTTCAATAATAATGATATTTGGATTTACAATCCATATCAGATTATACAGTGTATGGCTTAGTGCTTCTATTCCCGCCTCGTTTAAGCCTGCCGATGAAATCACATCATCCAAGGTATAAGCCCCGAGGCTTATTTTGCCAAGCAAGGAACCGCTTGAATTGTTTCCGCCCAAAAAATGACCGTTCGAAAGCAAAGTGCCGCTTACATAATTTCGAAGGCAAACGTAGCTTACCAGTTGCTCACGATATTTCGGGAAGTCCGCAATGTTTGAAAGTGCTGCAGATTGTATATCGTTTTTAATATATGAAACCGGAAATTTCAGAATTTCTTCTGCAATCGAGCGAATTTTAATTTTTTCAAATCCGTTAAACCGCAGATTGACAATTTCATCCGACGTTTCATCATAATTTCCGGGGACCAATATACCGATGCCGATACAATGCTCCATTTCCAAATAACGAAGTGTATATATTTTTACATTTTTCAGAAAAATACATAGGTTTTCTTCACAATAGCATTCCGGATCAAAATCATAGGATAAATGATCTAAAACGCAAAAGGAAGAATTCATCATAATCATTTGAAAGTTTTGCCGTGTCAAATCCAAAATTAAAAAAAACTTTACCGGATTCAGACAAACCAAACCGGCTTTTCTTCCGGCCATATTTTTGCTTTCTTTCTCTTGAGCGGCAAACCCAAGACGCAAAAACTCATCGACTGCCTTGCCGACCGTCATCAAACTCAGTCCGGTTTGCTTGGCAATTTGAGCGCGGCTGATATGCTCGCTTTCACAAATTGAAGTAAAAATATTCCGAATGCTGTCTTTTTTAATACTGCCCAATATACTGCTTGCCATCTTGTACCGCTCTCTATTACGTAATGTTTACAGTATATATTATTTTTTAAAAAATGTCAACATATTTTTATAAATTGTGACATCTTTCATGCTTTGAACCGTAAAATATCAATTTCACAATTTAAAGAAAAGGAATACAAAATCAGCTCATCGACGGGCTTCTGTGTTAAAATTTCGCAGGCAGATTTATAATACAGAAGTGAATTTTGATATCTCTCGACAAGTGCCGCTTTTGCGTCATTTATACTAAAATCATCCGATAGTCTAAAATAATCGGTTTTATAATCAACGACACAAATTCCTCCGTCGTCCTTTTCAAAGAAACAGTCGATCACTCCCTGCACTAAAATTTCTTCATTGTATAAATCGGATTTTAAGAATTCATCATTGCTGAAATCCGACGCCGGAAGCAATACATTGAACCGCTTTTCTCGCCATATTTGTTTCGCTTTTTCAATTCTTCGGTATAGGGGAGATCGTAAAAAACGTTCTATGGCACCGACAGAAATCAAAGAAGCCATTTGCGCGGTAATAAAGCCATGTTCCTTCAGAAAATCGATCTCACATAATACCCCGTTTTGCTTGATACGCTCAAAATCGCAGAATTGCATAAAAGTATGAGTTGCCGTTCCCCGCTCTGCACCGGAATGAGAATTCGGCAGATCGCTTTCTAAAAAATTCGGTCTGCGTTTTAAAATTTTGCGATAATCTTCATCACTGCGCAGTAATATACCATCTTCATCCTCATCCAATACGCCGGGATACAATTTAGAAATTGTGAGCTTTGCCGGGATTTTTACAGATGCATTCTGTGCGTATCGAAAGGACAGATGCTTTTGTATCTGCATTCGAAAAGGCTCTCCGGTTTCCATTGTTTGAATGGGTGGACTCGGGATAGAAAGATCTTTTTCATGGTACGGTTCTGGCTGTATTATGTGTATGTTTTCAGTGCGGTCGCCGTAAGCCAGTAAAATTAAATCCAAATAGGAAGAGCACTTTTGAATGGCATAAGGATTTACATGTCCTGATTTTTTAGTTGCATCCGCTATATACTCCGCGGCTCCTTTTTTTTCGGCGGTAATGAAAAGTTGCTCGCGGGCACGCGTTACCGCAACATATAAAATGCGCAGCTCCTCTGCACGTTGCCGTGCACGAATTACGTCCGCTAAAATATTACGATAAGGAGTATCATACCTTGCGAGGCCTGTCTCATCGCAAAGCTTCGGTGCAGCGCCGAAATATTCATTCAATAAAAATGGTGCCCGTGTATCGGATTCGTTGAATTGACGTCCGGTATTGGATAAAAAGCAAACCGGAAATTCTAAGCCTTTCGATTGATGAATTGACATGATGTGAACTGCATTCTCCTCAGCGCCTGAGGTCGGCAAATCAAATTTTGTGTTCTCTTCAATCATATCGTTCATGTAAGAGACAAATTGATACAGTCCACGGAAATTTCCCTGTTCATATCGTCTTGCATAGTCATAAAGCATCATTAAATTTGCACGGCTTTGCTCGATGGCAACGGGGTTTAAAATTTCATTATCGGATATTTTTGAGACCAAGGATAGAATTCCGGTGTCGCAAAAAATATACCATATCAATTGATCGGTGGACAAAGCACGCGCCTTTTCACGATATTCACGCAGCTTCTTTAAAAAATATTCTCCTTTTTGCATGTGGGTTTCGGCGCAGAATAGTTTCAGTGCCTGATACAGACTTCCCTCTTGGTTTTTCTTTCGAATATGAATCAGTTCGTCTAAATTAAAACCGAACAAAGGACTTTTTAAAACACCGGTCAAGTAGATATCGCGGTTCGGATTGTCAATTGTATATAACAAGTTCAGCATTAACAGAATTTCTGCACTTTCAAAGAAGCTTTTCGTAACGGAATTTGTTACTGCAATTTTGTGATTTTGAAGCGCTTTTTCAAATTCCAATGCCGTAATCTTAGCCGATCGAATCAAAATAACAATATCCTTTGCTTCAATCGGGGAGCCGTCATCTTTCGGTGTTCCGAGCAAGCCTTGAATTTTTTCCGCTACAAAGCGCGCTTCCGCAGCGGGTTGTTCCACTTCAGATTCTTCCTCTTCGTCATCTGACTCCGCTATATAGACATTGACATCCCGTGATATCGATATGCCGTCAGGCTTTGAACAGATTAAGTCATCCTCTTTGCCATATCGAAAATCCCCCGCGTTTTGAGAAAAGAGAAGCCCGCATACCGAATTCGTAAAATCAATAATATTATGATCGGAGCGGAAATTATTCGATAAAAAAATCAAACGACCGCCGTCACCCGATGTAAATAATTTGCGTTTTTGGTCGAATATATCGGCGGATGCCCCGCGAAAACCGTAAATGCTCTGCTTTATATCTCCAACCATAAAACGATTGCTGCCGTTTGAAATCATTGAAAAAATGAGTTCTTGAATGGGGTTAATGTCCTGATATTCATCAATATAAATCTCATCGAAGCGTTCCTGTATCGAACATGCAAGTGCAGTCGGCCCCTGCTCTTTATCATCCCAAAGCAGTTGTTTTGCATAAATTTCCACGTCCGAAAAGTCCATCAGGTTTCTCTCTTTTTTTTCACGGAGCAGACGCTTTTCGAATTCTGTATAGATGACATACAAATCATGCAACAGACAGGTGCTTGCCTGAGAGAGGGCCTCTATTTTGTTTTTATACTTTGCCTGTTCCCTGCAAAAGCGCTCATAATTTTCTTCAAATCCCAAAATGCTAAAATTATCCGGTTCACTTGAATCCACATTTCTATCCACTGAAACGGAACTTGTAAATTCATCGGAAAATATCGAAAAATATTGACTATACAATGTTTTTTTCGCATCCAAAAAGGCAGTACGTATTTTTTTGCATTCTTCCGTTCTGTCGCTTATATGTTCTTTTTTTACACCGCGCCCAAGCTCCGGAAAATCCGTACATAAAAATGTTTTGCAAAGTTTATCGGTATCCCGATTCTCAATATGATAGAGAATTTCCCCGATAAAATTATATTCCGCCCGGAAAGCCGGCTCATAATTTTTCCGCAGGATTTCATTATCACAAAACAGCGGCAATATCTCCTCATATTGCATTTTAAAATATTCAAATTGTGTTTTAACTGCGGCAGTGATGGTTTGGCCGTATTTGGAATTCCAAAAATCTTTGGCACAGTGAATGGATTGCAATTCACTGCAACTGTTGGTTAAAAGCTCGATTCCGCCTGTCAATGGCAGCATCTTATTATAATTTTCAATCAGAATATCCGTTAAAGCTTCGGTTGTTTTGACTGCCGTAAAATGCGATACAAATACTTCAAAATCCAACCGGAGTTTCGGGGCACACTCCCCTTCATATACCGCATCAACCAGTTCCTGCATGACTTCTTTTTTTAATAGCAGTGCTTCGGATTCATCAGCCAAACGCATGCCGGGCGGGAGTCCTAAGGCTGTAAGATTTGAACGTATGAGCTGAAGGCAAAAGCTGTGAATCGTTGAGATCTGTGCTTCGGGTAAAAGAAGTAACTGATGGCGTATAGACCGATTGGCAGGATCTTTTTTCAAAGCATCATTGAGAGATGTGCGTATGCGGCAACGCAGTTCTTCTGCTGCCGACCGCGTAAAAGTCACTACCAAAATTCTGCGAACATCCAAAGGCTGTGTATCACGGATCAGGCGACGAATCAACCGTTCTGTTAGAACCGCTGTTTTCCCGCTTCCGGCAGCAGCGGAAAGCAGTAAATTCTCATGGCGAGACTCAATTGCATTTAGCTGAGCATCTGTCCACGTTCTCTCCATAAACAACTCTTCTCCTTTATAAAATCCGACAAATTGTCTTCATGGGGCAATATTCGCATTGAGCACGGCAGGATCTGAGTTTTCCGTCCGAGTCCTTATAAATTCCCAAAGCATCGGCACTGCCGCTTTTCAGTTTCTCTGCGATTTTTGTCACTGAATCGCGAATATCACGCATTAAATGGTAAAAGGTTTCTTGATCGGCCATATTTTTGATGCAGGCCTGACGAAACTCACCGTTCTTTTTGATGCTAACCGGTAAAAATCGTCCCTGCAATCCCGGCTCCATCGCCTCGACAATATCACGATCGGATATTAAAAGCCCCTGGCGTCCCATCGTTTTATCCGATTCTCGACACACCTCAAAAAAATCCGGCTTGGAGGCAAAGGATAAGCTCGGCGGCTTTGTATACATATACAATACTCCGGCCGGAATAATGTTTTCACCGAAAGCAGACGGCTTTGCCTCACATAATGTGGAGAGATATAGAAAAAGCTGCATGTTGCGTCCTTTTTTGATCTCATCCAAATCGAATTTCCGACTGCCGGTTTTATAATCGATCACACGCAAATAGGTTTTGTTATCCTGTGTATATGTGTCAATCCGATCCACTGCCCCGAAAATACGCACGGTACAGCCGTCAGAAAGCAAAATTTTTGAAGATTGTCTCTCGGCAGCATTTTCACCGATTGAATATTCAAAGGCGCAAGGGTAGAACTTGGAGGTTAAAAACTCCTCCGATAAATTCTTTACGGCTACCAGCGCGGCACGTTCTAAGCGTTTGCTTAATATGCCGAGCTTGCCGTCGGCGTGTCCTTGACCGAACATGGATGTTGTATAGGACTCCGTCAGCGCATGGATGTATTCCGGAAGCTTTTCTCCATGTTGTCCGTAAACCTCCGAGCGGGTTTCCGAGTTGCAGAACGCCTTTAGAAATTTAAAAAATACATCATGCATAAAAGTGCCGATATCGGCATCGCGAATTTCATTTTTTTTCTGCTCTTTTAATTTTAAAATGTATTTTAAATAAAATGATAATCGGCAGTTGGTGTAACATTCCAAGCGGGAATAAGATAGAGAAACCTCGCTTCCGAAAAGCAACTGTACTGTTTCCGGCGTGATCTTTGTATGAATTTCGCTGATTTTTTGTTCGGAAAGCTTGAGCTGATACTGAAACAGCGCGTCTTCCCTGTAATAATCGCGCACAGCTTGTCCCAGTGCACAATCCGGATATTGAATTGCAACTTCAAGAGCGCATTGCTTGCTGTGTAAGCGTTGAAGAGGCGGCAAAGCGAAGACTTTTTCCACGCTGATATGCGGAAAGATTCGGAGGATTTCATCATAAACGACAGAGGGACGTTGAGAAGTGCCGTCCGCTGCATAGCGGCTGCAGCTGATCATTATTTCCTTTTGAGGCAGTGAAGCGACCGAATAAAAGCAAAACATTTCGTCTCTGACTCGCTTTTCCGCATCGGCAGACAGTTCAATACCGGCCTCTTTCAGCATTTCACGGTCATATTCTTCAAGCAATCCCCGATTTTTATCCGCACTTGGGAATTGTCCTTCATTGGTCCCGGGAATATATATTTTTTCGATTTCGTCGGAACGGATCAAAGCTGCTTCCGCTATCATTACTTCATCCGGAGAAGAGGGGATTTTGCCGATGTCAACATCGCCGATTACAGCCTGCAGAAGTTGACGATACGCAGAACAGCTGCACTCCATATCACCGGCGGCAAAAACAAGCTCCTCAAGGCTCTGCATTAATGCGTCCCAAAGTGTGGCAAATTCCCGCAAAATGATAATATGATCCTCGTCTGCATTTTGCTCGTGCGTCGTGAGCTGATCCTCTAAATTTAAAGATTCCAGATAAGTGATTAATGCGCAGGAAATGCTTTTTACCGTTGCTTTATCTTCCCGAAGCACAGAAAATAACGGTTCGGTGGAATCTAATAGGTAGCGACGGATCTCGTTCATTTCCGCGACACGCTCACGTCCTTGGTCGGTCCATATGTTTGTAAATCCGTCCGGATTCATATTAAAATCTTCATCAACGGCAAATCTTTTTCCGCTGATGTTCCACATGGTTACATAATTTTCAAAGCGATCACACTGCTCATCACTGATACCGCACAAACCGGTCTTTATGTAAGCGATTAAATCCTTTTGTCGGTACTGATGCTCATAAACCGACAACACAGAAAAAATAAGCTGAATTAAGGGTTTTGCACAAATATCGTCTCTTTTTGAAAAGAAAAACGGAATGTTGTATTTTTGAAATACTGCATCGATGATCCCATCATACCGATTGCAATTGCGGATTGCTACGGCAAAGTCACGATATCGGGCACCGTTTTTTACGGCCGAAGCGATGTCTGCAGCGATCCATTCTGCCTCATCAAAAGGCGTATTGCATTCAAGCAGACGAATATGCCTCGGCACTTCACTATAACAGGCATTGTCCGATACAGTCTGTCGAAATAATTGCTCCTCTAAAATGCGCAGTTCCTCATTCTGAGCGCGGTAATTTTTATTTAATTGCACGGGGATCGCAACTGCAGTATTCTGCTTCGCGGCTGTACGAATCAGCTTATGATAAAAATCATCAATTTCTTTGAATAAATCTTCATCCCCGTTTACCGGACAATCAATGCTGATTGTTACCCTCTCGGCTTGCCTTAGTATCTCAGAAAACACCGAAAACTGCTGTGGCGTAAATCCCTGAAATCCATCAAAATAAACGTCTGCTCCCGCAAAAAAAGAATGGTTTTTTAAAGTTTTTGCAAGTTTTGTCAATGCATCGGCGGGATCATCGTACCTCTCATGCAATACTATATTGTTTGCTGAAAATATCATCGTAATATCAGCAATTTTATCCCGAAGCGCTGTGCTTGATGCTGGCAGTTTATCGATGCAATCATTCAGCATCGGCGGCGTAATATTGTACATTTTAAACTCGGTTAATACATCAAGCAAACTGTCTAAGAGTGCAATATTCGAAATATTTATATCTCCGAAACTGCGCAGTGCAGGGGCAATCGAACACATCGTTCGCCAAAGGATCACCCGTTTGGTGCCACGTCCGATGGGCGAATAGGAAAGTTCTCCGTAACGCCTCGCCACATGGTTCGGCAACCGGGAAAAATTCAAAACCTCAAGACCGGAGCTGTCCACGTCCTTCAGCATCCGCGCAAGCCTGCGCTCCGCGTAAACCGCATTTTGCTGCGGTGTAATAAAAAATACTTTATTGTCCTTTTCAACACTCTGTTTAATTTGCTTGTAAATATATGTGCTTTTTCCGCTCCCCGCACGTCCGTTCACCAAACAAAGCATTTTTTCCTCCGATTATACCGCTTCAATTATTTTCAAATTCTCTATCTTATTCAGCCGCTTTTTTAAATAAATATAAAAGCTTGGCCGCATTACATACAGATTGTTTTGAGTTTGTTTTGAAATGTAAAAAAGATCGTGATAATAGTCTGAAGTTAAAAAAAATACGGTTGCATCGTCACTTTCGGCGATATTGCAAATGCTTCTTTTATAAAAACAGTCCTTTTTTCCCCAAGGCTCCCCGATGGAAAAAACATATAATTTTTTAATATTTTCAATTTCTTTTAATAAACGATTTGCCCGACTGCGATATAAAAACGGCATGGCAGC
This sequence comes from uncultured Eubacteriales bacterium, assembly GCA_934365155.1. Taxonomy (GTDB): domain Bacteria; phylum Bacillota; class Clostridia; order Oscillospirales; family CAG-272; genus RGIG8399. The sequence continues at coordinate 22,873 of CAKRMZ010000020.1, forward strand.
GGTCGACAGAATTAAAAAAGGAAGTGAAACCGCAAAGACAATTCCGACGAAGAACAAAGTCGCACTGGTTTCAATTAAAAATACGATTCCGGAAAAAAGCTTTAATAATTTTGCAACTAAAAAGTATTTTCGAATAAAACTGAATGCTTTTTGAATATTGAGCCACAGCGTAGACATGATAAAGCGACGGTAAATATACGATAATGCAAAACGTTGATTTAGCAAATAATTTCGCATATCGGCATTCTGGCACCGTCTTTGCAGCTCACTTATCGTATGTTCCGGAAAAAAATTATCCTTCCCTTGCAACTGTTTTATTTTTCGGCGGAGTTGTGCATTTTCCGCTCGCAAAGCGGCAACCTCCTCCTGCAAATCACGTCCCATTGATTTTGTCAGCTCCGTTTTCTTCCAAAATTTTAAGATTTCGCAAAATGCAATTTCGGCCTCGCCAGGCAAAAGCACGTGTGCGAAATGTTTCTTTATCCATAGTTTGAATCATGTCAGAATGAATTCGGTTTACGGCATTATCTTGAAAATATGCAATTTCCGTATAGATACTTCCCTTTTGAATTGCCCTTTGGGTAATTGGACAGTTTAATTGGCAAATATCACAGCCCCAGGCCGTTTGATATTTTCGAATTGCCGCAATTTCCGCATCACTAAGTTCTCCCTTTTTTTGCGTTACCATAGAAAGGCAGTCAATGCCGTCCCGATATACGGGGCATGAATTCGTGCAATTGCGGCAATGCAAGCACTGCGGCGCCGGTTTCTGAGGGGGACTTTGAAAATGATACATAGATACCGGCATATCACTGATGATTTCCGAAATAAAAATAAAAGAAGAATATTCTTCCGTTAATAGCAAATGGTTGTCACCGATTGTTCCCAGTCCGCTCAGAAGCGCGGCATGACGCTCATCAATCGGAGAATTGTCGCTAAATCCCGCAAAGGTATATCCGGGATATAATTCCTGCAGCAATTCGGATAACTCCGATAGAAAGCGTTTGAAAAATACATGGTAATCCGGAATCGCCGCGTAAAGGGAAATATTACGTTGTGGATCTTCTAAAACGGATTTTACAAGGTATGGTACCAAAATTAGAAATACGCTTTTGGGAGTATGATCTCCAAAGTATTTAAAAATCTTGTCTTGTGCAAGAATATGACACTGATTAAAATCCAATACCGAATAGAGTTTTATCTTTTCTTTTTCAAAAAAATCAAGCAATCTTTTTTCCATATACAATCCTCTATATTCGTATTTATAAATATTATATCATGTTTTTGACTTGCTTTCAATTCATCTTACTAAGTTCCGAAAAAGATATTAAAAATTATGCAATTTGTGAAAGAGAAGCATATTTTCAGCAGTTTTCCGATATATATGAACTATGAAAATACGGAAAGTCGGTGTAAGACGATGATATATTTTTCAGAAGATAAGACCCAACGCTGCATAGTATTTGCTAATTACATTATTGAAAATAACGCTACGGTACGCTCGGCAGCCGCAAAATTCGGAATCAGCAAAAGCACAGTTCATAAAGATATCACAGAAAAACTGCAATCCGTCAATCCGGCATTATATGAAGCAGTTAAAAAAATTCTTGAAAAAAACAAGGCCGAACGGCATATGCGCGGCGGCGAGGCAACCAAAAATAAATATATAAAAGAAAAAGAAATCAAGATGATAAACGAAGTTAAATTACATACGGGCAACTTACTTCATAGTAAAGCTTAAAAATACATCGCTGTGGCTGAAGAGCCCCTGCGGTTTCGTTTCAAAGTCTATTGACATTTTAAAAAAAATCAAATATAATAAATACAAAATAAATAACATATGTAATGCTACATATGTTATTTATTTTGCTTGCCGTAATTTTGCAAAACCAATATGGCCTAAGTTGTTATAAAATACCAGAATTACAAAAATTGACGGAGGATTTATGGAAGCGATTAAAACTGTGCAGTTGACAAAAAAGTATAAATCAGTAACCGCAGTCGATCATCTGAATTTATGCGTCCGCGAGGGTGAATTGTTCTCTTTGCTCGGTGTGAACGGCGCCGGGAAAACAACAACCATAAAAATGCTATCCTGCCTCACAAAACCGACGAGCGGAACGGCTGAACTGCTCGGTGACAGCATTATATCCGCTCCTTTAAAGGTGAAAGAAAATATCAGTGTATCACCGCAGGAAACGGCAATCGCACCGAATCTAACGGTAAAGGAAAATTTAGAATTAATGTGCGGTTTGCATAATTTTTCAAAGGACAAGCAAAAAATGAAAATCGCCGAGCTCACCGATCAATTGAGTCTTGCATCCGTTTTCACAAAAAAAGCCGGGAAGCTTTCCGGCGGTTGGCAACGCAGACTGAGTATTGCGATGGCCTTGGCAAGCAATCCAAAAATTCTATTTCTTGATGAACCGACTTTAGGTCTGGATGTTCTTGCAAGAAATGACTTGTGGGATACCATCCGTGCGCTTAAAGGAAAAATTACGATTATACTGACCACACACTATTTGGCAGAAGCCGAAGCGCTTTCAGACCGTGTCGGTATTATGAAAGACGGCACACTGCTTGCGCTCGGAACAGTCGATGAGTTAAAGGCAATGGCCGGAACACAGCAGTTTGAAGATGCTTTTGTGGCAATTATAAAGGGGATTGTAAAATGAAATTTTGGACTTTTTCAAAAAGAACGGAAAAAGAAATACTGCGCGATCCTTTAAACATCGCTTTCGGACTGGGGTTCCCGCTTGTTTTGATATTTCTCCTCTCGGCAATTCAAGCCAATGTTCCCGTAAGTTTATTTGCCATTGAAAACCTTGTTCCCGGAATCACGGTATTTGGGCTTTCCTTTATGACCCTCTTTTCTGCTACGCTGATTTCCAAGGACAGAGAAAGCGCTTTATTGCAAAGACTTTATACTACCCCGCTTAAGGCGACCGATTATATTTTCGGATATGCTCTTCCCATTTTGCCCATTGCCATATTGCAATGTATCATTTGTTATATTGCCGCACTGTTTTTAGGATTAAAGATAACAATAACCATTGTATACGCCGTGCTGTTTATTATTCCCATATCTTTATTTTTTATAGCTTTAGGACTTCTTTTCGGCAGTGTCCTCGGCGTAAAGCAGGTCGGCGGAATTTGCGGAGCGCTGCTCACGAATCTTACTGCGTGGTTATCCGGCACATGGTTTGATCTTGATTTAGTAGGGGATGTATTTAAAAAAATTGCAGATGTTCTTCCCTTTTCTCATGCGGTAGAATTAGAGCGCGCGGTACTTAGCGGTAAATATAACGCTATTTTCCCGCATCTTTGGTGGATATTGGGATACATGCTTATAACGGTTATCCTTGCCGTATTATTTTTTGTAAGGCAAATGAAAGAGCAATAATCAGCAAAACAAAAACAGAGTGTTTTATACACTCGGTTTTTGTTTATTATGCAAAGCGGTGAAAAAACACATCATTTTTTTCCGGTAGAACCGAATCCGCCGTCGCCGCGCAAAGTGTCCTCCAAATCGTCCGCCTCTGCAAAGCTAACTCTTAAATACGGCGCGATTACAAGCTGAGCAATTCGTTCATGATCTTCGATTTTTTGTTCCGCAGATGAATGGTTATGCAAAGCCACCATAATTTCTCCGCGATAATCGCTGTCAATGACGCCGACCTTATTCGCCGGAGCCAGAGAGCGTTTGCAGGCAATGCCGCTGCGTGCATAAATAAAACCTGCATATCCAGACGGAATTTCCATTGCGATTCCGGTATGTACGAATTTTGTTTCTCCGGGTGCAAAAGTTAAGACTTCGCCGTCTGTGCAGGCATATAAATCCGCACCTGCCGCACACAAAGACCCATAGGTCGGCAAAACAGCGCCTGCGTTTAATTTTTTCACTTTGACCGTATTATTAGAATTCATTTTGTAATTTTCCTTTCATTTTTGACCGAATGACGCGCGCTTCCAAACGCCGTCAAGCAATACCGGTTTTCGGGATTCCAGCGAACGTTTTGCATCCAAAATACGCTGGTTGGATGAGCCGCGAAAGAGCAAAGACAAATCTTTTTTTGCTTCAATAAAACGTCCGTCTACTAAAACATCTATACACGGCAACAAGCGTTCCGCCAATTGCTCCCCGGCTTTCCCTTCAAAAATTTCTTCCATGGTAAACCCGGTATAGCACCAAATACTCTTGTGCGGGTACCGCTCGCGAAACAACTTGGCAAGACGAATTATTTCATCCCGGTTTTCCGGTTCTAAGGGCTCTCCGCCCAGTAATGACAATCCTGTAATATAATCATGATTTGCGGCATTTAATATTTCTTCGGCTGTGCTTTCGGTAAAGAGCTGTCCGTAATTAAAATCCCAGGTATCAGAATTGAAGCAGTTCTGACATCGGTGACGGCATCCGCTGACAAATAATGAAACCCGCACCCCGGGGCCATTAGCAATATCATGTTTTTTTATAGCTCCATAATTCATTTTGCTTGTTTCCTTATCGGATTTTAATAATAGACTTCTTTAAAAAACGGACACACAACGATGTCCGTTTTTTTGAAAACTTAAAGATGCAAAACCCGTTCTTTAATCTCCTGTGTTCTTCCCTGATTCCAGAACTGTGTGCCGATATATCCGCAAGTACGTCTGGCAACATTCATTTTTGCTTGGTCCGTATTGCCGCAGTTCGGACAGCGCCAAATCAATTTGCCGTCTTTATCCTCGCAAATTTCAATCTCGCCGTCGTATCCGCAAACTTGACAATAGTCACTCTTTGTATTTAACTCCGCATACATAATGTGGTCATAAATAAATTGCATGAC
>CAKRMZ010000021.1 GCA_934365155.1 uncultured Eubacteriales bacterium
GACCGACACCTTTTGATTCCCGAAATGCTCTTTTATGACTGCGGCAATGTCGGTTTTTAAAATATCCTGATTGATGACTTTGACATTGTCAAAGTCGGCAAGGGTTTGCTTTAGAATCGGCATTAGGCCCGTATCGATTTCTACGGCGAGAACCCGAGAGAACCGCTCGCATAGGCTGCGTGTCAGTGTTCCGATCCCGGGCCCGATCTCCAAAATTGCCGACTCGGTATCTTGCTGACATTCATTTGCGATCCGCTCCGGAATTTCGGGATTGATTAAAAAATTCTGTCCGAATTGCTTTTTAAAATTGATGCCGCTTTCGCGCATCAGTTCTTTAACATAGGAAATATCGGTAAGTTTCATTATGAAAAATCCTAACGTGTGAGATTTGTGTTGACAAATAAAAAATGCAATGATATAATAAACAGGTTGAAAGATTGCCATAGGCGGCAATACATGTTTATTTTACCATAGAATCACGGCACTTGCAATATGCCTTTTGCCGGAGATGATTTTCGATTTTGCTGGAATAGCTCAGTTGGTAGAGCAGCTGATTCGTAATCAGCAGGTCGCGTGTTCAAGTCACGTTTCCAGCTCCAATCATAAAGGACCTCAGAAAGTTGTTTCTTTCCGAGGTCCTTTTGTTATTGCCAATTTGTAATTTTAAAGGGAAATAACCCCATTTTGCTGCTTGTGCTTTGCTTTTTATGCTTTCTCAAAGTGTGCAATGATATCCTGCACGCTGATTGTCGTGTCGACGCCGGGGAACGAGGTAATGCAGATTACCGCCATATAGGAGTCGATTTTACGAATCAAAAAACTTTGTTCAATCTGAACGGAATTGTATTCCGTTTTTGTGGAAAGCAAAAGATAGTTTTCATCGGCTATTTTTATGGTTTTCAAATCATCGTATGAGTAGGTCAGATCGGATAAATCAAGCTGCTGCTTAAGCACTTCGGCGTAGCGGGTTTCATCATAAGAATTTCCGTCGTCGGTTAAGGACATATTCTCAAACATGATAATAACATTGGAGCCGGATGCTTGCTGTGCCATTGCGTCATAAACGGTTTGCTGCTTGCTGATTTCGGCAGCAAGTTTCTGCTGGTCGCTCAAAAGCTCGGAGCCGAGATCCATCATTTCCAACATTTCTTCATCGGATGAAAATGTCCATGAGTCGTCGAGTTTGAGTTTTAATCCGATGAAAGTACTGGTATACGTATTATTTTCCACGATTCCGCGCTGAAAGCTTTTTTCGCTGGGAGTGTTATCAGTGTCTTTCGTGCTGATACTGCCGGTATCACCGGTATTGTTGTCATCGCCTTTTTTGGAGCAAGCACAAAGGGTTGCAATAGAAAAAAGGACAAGAATAAGGGCCAATGCTTTTTTCATAATAAAGAATCTCCTTAATTGTTTTAAAATAGATTTTACTGTTTTTGATCAAAAACTTCTTTTTTTCGAAGTTTTTCTTTTTCTCCGTCCGGATATTGGATATACGTGTGGTCCAGCATGTTTTGAAAGGAAGCTTTAAAATCGTCCAAATATTCCTTTCGCAATGCGCTTTGTTCTTTTTTTTCTTCTTCGGTTAGAAAAGAGTTTTTTGCTTTGTGTGCCAGTTCATTGATACGATCGATTTTTGCTTGCTCCACAACGTGTCTCCTTTGCGTTACTTTTTCGGGATGATGCGGTCCGCGCCGCCCATATACGGACGAAGCGCTTCGGGGATTTTTACGGAGCCGTCCGCACACAAATTGTTTTCCAAAAAGGCAATCAACATTCTCGGCGGAGCTACGACGGTATTGTTTAAGGTATGAGCCAGATATTTTTTCTTGTCCGCTCCGTTGATGCGGATTTTCAAGCGGCGTGCCTGTGCGTCGCCGAGATTCGAGCAGCTTCCGACTTCAAAATATTTCTTTTGTCTCGGAGACCATGCCTCAACATCGACAGATTTTACTTTTAAATCGGCAAGATCGCCGGAGCAGCACTCCAAGGTGCGTACCGGAATATCCATGGAACGGAACAAATCCACCGTGTTTTGCCAAAGCTTGTCATACCACATCATGCTGTCTTCCGGTTTGCATATGACAATCATTTCCTGCTTTTCAAACTGATGAATCCGATAAACACCGCGCTCTTCAATTCCGTGTGCGCCTTTTTCTTTTCGGAAGCAGGGAGAATAGCTGGTAAGCGTGTAGGGCAGGGCCTCCTCCGGAATGATCTGATCGATGAATTTGCCGATCATGGAATGCTCGCTGGTGCCGATCAGATAGAGATCCTCGCCTTCAATTTTATACATCATGGCTTCCATTTCGGAAAAACTCATGACGCCGGTTACCACATCGCTGCGAATCATATACGGCGGAATGCAGTAAGTAAAACCACGATTAATCATAAAATCGCGTGCATAAGCTAATACGGCGGAATGGAGTCTTGCAATGTCGCCCATCAGATAATAAAATCCGTTGCCGGCTACCCGTCTGGCGCTGTCAAGGTCAATGCCGCAAAAACGCTCCATGATGTCGGTGTGATAGGGAATTTCAAAGTCGGGAACTGTCGGGTCTCCGTAGCGATTCAGTTCGACGTTTTGACTGTCATCGCGGCCGATCGGAACACTGGGATCAATAATGTTCGGAATGATCATCATGATTTTTTTGATTTTTTCTTCCAGCTCCGCTTCTTTTTCTTCCAGTTCCGCAAGAGCCTGCGACTGCTCGGTGACCTGTTCTTTTGTCTTTTCTGCTTCCTCTTTTTTGCCCTGCGCCATAAGAACGCCGATGGTTTTTGAAATTTTATTGCGGTTGGCGCGAAGCGCATCCGCTTCCGTTTTGGTTCGGCGATTTTCTTCCTCCAATGTCAAAACCTCGTCGACTAAAGGGAGCTTTTGATCTTGGAATTTGTTTTTAATATTTTGCTTGACAATATCGGGATGCTCTCGTAAAAATCGAATGTCAATCATGCTGATTTTCCTCCGTATATTTAAAAAATGAATCTATGACTTATAAATAAAAAAGAGCTTTCCGTCGCCAATGGGACGAAAAACTCCGTGTTGCCACCCAAATTGCCGTACCGAGACGGCCGCTTTTTTATGCTGTAAAGGGCAAACCCTCTGTTTATGGCAGGAGCTCCGAAAACGGAAGACACGAAGTGCATTTGCCGGTTCACAGCACAGCCGGCTCTCTGAAAAAATGCCAAGACGTATTTTTTTCATCAACGCTCATAAAAGCTTTTTCAATTGTTCCTATTATACAGCAGTCTTTAAAGATTTGCAATAGTTTACCGGAATTTTATGGCTGTGAAATATAAACACGGTCCCCGTTGTGGCTCCGACCGGGACGAATTTTTATTGCAATAATTTTTGAAGAAGATCAGAGGGGGTAGCTGCCAACATGCCGGCGCCGGAATCTGTGAGTTCCCTTTTACTGCCGTATCCCCATAAAACACCGATTGCCGGAATCCCGTTTTCCCGTGCACCGATCATATCATGGCAGCGATCGCCGACCATAATGCAACGCTCGGTGTACAGCGCGGGAACGCATTGAAAGAGATGGTGAATGACGTCTCCCTTTTTTACGCGTGAGGAGTCCATGGTGCTGCCGGATACAAAGTCAAAAAAACGTCGCAACCCGAAATGGGATAAGATCTGCTTCGTAAATTCTTCGGGTTTTGATGTGGCGATATATAGCCGCAGCCCTGCGTATTTCAGGCTGCGCAGCATATCATAAATTCCGGGATATACTTGGTTTTCAAAAAGTCCGCGCACGGAAAAGTATTCACGGTATTTTTCCACCGCGGCAAGGGCCGTGTCGCGATCCATTTTGTAGTATTTCATGAAAGAATCCGCAAGCGGAGGACCGATGAAAGGATACAGGGACTGCAGCGGCGGCGGGCTGATACCGAAAGTCTGCAGTGCATAAGCGACGGATTTTGTGATGCCGACGCCCGGATCGGTCAGAGTGCCGTCCAAATCAAAAAAGACGCTTTGAAAGGTGTGCATGGTTACTTTCTTCCTTAATAGAGCATATACTTTATTGGAGATTATATCATTTTTATTGAAGACTTGTCAACGCAAGGCCAAACGCTTTCCGATATGTGAAATTAAAAAGACAAAAACAGCACAACAAAAAGTGCAAAAAAATATATAAAAAAGTATTGACAGATCTATAGAGTCATGCTATAATGAGCCAAAATAACAGATAAAAACCTTTGATTAAGAGAAGTATCTGACTTTTATGTTCAAAGAGAGCCGCAGGCGGTGGGATTGCGGTAACGGTCGAGTCGGTGAATGGACTTATGAGGGCAGTTAAAGCATTTTGCGGTAGCTGACGGGAGCCGTACCCGTTATCAACTCGGGTTGCATGTTGGTGCAATAGAAAAGCGGATGATTTTTTCATCAATTTGGGTGGTACCGCAGGATTTTCAAGTCTTGTCCCTGTTTTGTCAGGGATAAGGCTTTTTCTTTTTCATAATGCGATTAGGATGACGGAGGTGAATCAGTCATGTTTGTTTTGTCAAAACGATGGCGAGCTGGAATTCAAGAATCGGGTTTTTGTATTTGTTTTTATTGAAACAGCTTAAAGAGAGAAAAGGAGATTTTATAAAATGAAAAAAAGAATGCTTAAAATTGCGATGATCGGTGCTTTGGTGTTTGCGGCAATTATCAGCCTGGTTTCCTGTGCCGATAAAAAAGAAGATAATAATGACACGATTAAAGTCGGTATTATTCAATATGTTTCCCATCCGTCCTTAGATAACTGCTATGAGGGAATTGTCAGTGCGCTGCAATCCAGCAGCATTGCTTCTAAAATTGAGATTGACCGTCAAATCGGCTCCAACTCCGCGGCGGAATCTGACTGCGGAACTTTTGCCAGAACCATGGTCTCTAAAAAATACGATTTGATTTTTGCAATTGCAACGCCGGCGGCTACAACCACCTTCGCGGCAACAGAGGGAACCGATATTCCGGTTGTGTTCTGCGCGGTTTCCGATCCGGTTCTTGCAAATCTTGTGAGTTCTATGGATATTCCGGGTGATCTTTGCACCGGAACATCGGATGTATTGGATTTGAGCGCACAATTGGATTTGATTCAGGCTTTGCAACCCGATGTGAAAAAAATCGGCATCCTTTATACTACCAGCGAAGCAAATTCCATCTCCAATCTTGCCGTAATGCGTGAGCTTGCAGAAAAGCGCGATCTTGTTATCGATGCGGTCGGTATTCAACGGGATTCGGATATCCCGGCTGCCGCTGCAGCGCTTGCTTCCCGCGTGGACTGCATCAACAATTTTACGGATAATAAAGTCGTGGCTAACTTGGCAGTTGTTTTAGATGCAGCGAAAACAGCCGGAATCCCGGTTTACGGCTCGGAGATCGAACAGGTGAAAAACGGATGCTTGGCAGCGGCTTCGATTGATTATGTAGCACTGGGAAAAGTGACCGGAGAAATGGGACTTTCGGTTTTGGACGGTGCGGATATTAAGACCATGGCGGTTCGGACCATTTCGGACGCAACCCCGGTTATCAATACCGATGTGCTGGAGGCACTGGAGCTCAAAATGCCGGAGCAATACGCCAGCGTTGAGACCGTAAAGACCAATCCATAATTTTCAAAATCGGAAGAATGCAGGAGAGTTCTTGTTATGACAAATGTATTGGGATGTATCGAGGTTTTTTTAAATGACGGGTTTATGTATGCGCTTTTAGCGTTAGGATTTTATATCTCGTATACTGTTTTGGACTTTCCCGACCTCTCGGTAGAGGGAACGGTTTTGCTGGGCGGTGTGAGTTATTCGCTGCTCGTATGCGCGGGCTGTAACCCGTGGCTTGCTTTGCTCGTTGCCTTTTGTGCCGGCGCTGCGGCGGGGAGCATTACGGGAATTCTTCATGTAAAATGCAAAATTCGCCCTCTGCTTTGCGGAATTTTGGTTTCAACCGCGCTGATTTCGATAAATCTCGTGATGACGACGATCGGAATGGGCGGCAGTCTCAAAGGGGACAATGCAATTACAACAGTATCGTTGGGACGGCAGAGCACTACATTGCTCCGCGTATTTCCTGCCACCTGTATTCCGCAGAAAGTCGGGGTTTTGAGCCTGCGTACACTGGTTGTGTTTTTTGCGGTAACCATGATATTTAAATATTTGATCGATTGGTATTTTAAAACCAAAAGCGGAATGCTGCTTCGTGCGACCGGAAACAACGAAACCTTCGTGGCCATGCTCGGTCAGAACGCCGGGAAAAGTAAAATTATCGGATTGATGCTCGGTAACGGTTGTGCGGCTGCCGCGGGAGCGCTGATTGCGACCTCGCGCGGAAATGCCAATCAGGATATGGGAATCGGTACGGTAATTATCGGTCTTGCCAGTGTGATTATCGGATTGTCGCTGTTTGGGCGTGTGCGCTTTTTGCGTCCGACAAGCAAAGTGGTGTTAGGTTCTATAATTTACCAGGCTTGTCTCGCAATTGCTTTGTATCTCGGTGTACCTACCGCTTATAATAAACTGCTTATGGCCGTACTGTTTACACTGGCATTAATCGGCAGTCGTGCAAGAAAAAAAGGAGGACGCACTTATGATTGATTTTGATTCCGTTACGAAAAAATTCAATGTCGGTACTCCGGATGAGTGCGTATTGTTTGATCAATTCTCCCTGCATATTGAAAAAAATGAATTTGTATCTGTGGTGGGCTCCAACGGCAGCGGAAAAACGACTTTGCTGAATATTCTTTGCGGTACGTTGGGAATTGACGGCGGCACGATTCGGGTGAACGGCCGGGACATAACACGGCTTCCGGATTATGTTCGGGCACGTAAAATCGGACGTGTATTCCAGGATCCGCAAAAGGGTAGCGCTTCAAACCTTACTATTCTTGAGAACATGGCGCTTGCAGATAACAAAAATCGGCACTATTCGCTATTGCCTGCCGTGAACCGTTCGCGTATTGAGTATTATCGTACGCTGCTTCAGGATTGTTCAATGGGGCTTGAGGACCGTTTGAATGTGAAAACCGGAAGTCTTTCCGGAGGACAGCGTCAGGCACTGGCTCTTGTAATTGCCAATATGAGCGATATTGATTTGCTGATTTTGGATGAGCACACCGCCGCACTGGATCCGAAGTCATCTGAGCGGATTATGGAGCTTACCGACCGATTTGTGCGGGAAAGAAAAATAACGACGCTGATGGTAACGCATAATTTGCGCTATGCGGTGGAATACGGCTCACGCCTTTTGATGATGGATAAAGGCAAGGTTGTTTTGGACCGTGCCGGTGAGCAGAAAAAGGACACCGATGTTGAGGATATTTTGCACATTTTCAATGATATTTCGATTGAGTGCGGAAACTGATGGGCACTTTGCCGAGGAACTTAAATATCGCTTTGTATAAAGAATGAAAAAACGGTAAAAAAGTGTCGGTGAAAGACCGTAAAAAAGGCGGTTTCACATGCCGGTGTCGGTAGGTGAAATCGCCTTTTCGGATTTTGACTTATAGGATAGACGAAAGCCGGTTTTCTGTGGTATAATTTTTTAAATACAAAAGGGCAAACTGATATTTTGAAATTTGATAATAAAAATAAAAGAGAAGAATAATTATGGAATTTAATGAAAAATTGCAGGAATTGAGAAAACAGAAAGGGCTGACGCAAGAAGAACTCGCGGAATTTCTGTATGTTTCCCGTACTGCGGTTTCCAAGTGGGAATCGGGCCGAGGATATCCCAATATTGATTCCTTGAAGGCAATATCTGAGTTTTTTGCCATATCCTTGGATGAATTGCTTTCCGGGGATGCTATTCTCACAATTGCCGAAAAGGAAAACAAACAAAAAGAAATGCATACCCGAAGTTTGGTATTCGGATTGCTTGATTGCAGTGCGGCGATGCTTCTTTTCCTCCCCTTCTTCGGGCAAAGAGCGGAGGGATGTGTTCGGGAGGTTTCGTTGCTTGCATTGTCTGAAATTGCGCCGTATATAAAAACAGCGTATTTTGTGATTGTTTGTGCAATGATCATAGAGGGACTTGCGCTGCTTGCCATGCAAAACTGCAAATCGGCGCTTTGGCTGCACAGCAAAGACAAAATTTCTTTGGGACTGAGCGCCGTCGGCTCTCTCTTCTTTATGCTTGGTTTGCAGCCTTATGCTGCGATATTTACGTTTGTTTTTCTGATTGTTAAGTCGTTGATGCTGATAAAATGGGCATGATACGAATCGTATCATACATGTGACAGCCAAGTTCTTTTTTGCGTTTATCCCTTCGGTTAGAATGTATTCGGGCCAAGGCTCACTACATTGCAAAGGATGGATGAAAATGAAAAAGAAAAATCAAAACAACCTTTATATCGCGCTGGGGATGCTCATATTGTTTGTGCTGTGGACCTTGTCGGTTCGTTTTCTTGATGTTCAAAAAATCGGTCCGAACGGTTCCTCGGTGGGATTTGCAGTTTTGAATGAATCGGTTCACCGATTTACAGGTGTACATATGCTGCTTTATGTGATTACAGACTGGCTTGGATTGGTTCCCTTGTGTTTTGCATTTGGTTTTGCGCTTTTGGGACTTTTTCAGATGATTCAAAGAAAAAGCTTGTTTCGGGTGGATCGCAGCATTCTGATGCTTGGCGGATTTTATATTCTTGTTATCGCGGCGTATCTTTTATTTGAAGCGTTCCCGATTAATTACAGACCGGTGCTGATTGACGGATATTTAGAGGCCTCTTATCCGTCTTCCACAACGATGCTTGTCATGTGCATCATACCGACTGCCATGATGCAGTTGAAGGCCAGAATTCATAATGAGGCGGCCAAAAAAGCAATTCTCGGCAGTCTTGCAGGATTTACCGGATTCATGGTCATCGGCAGATTGATCTCAGGCGTTCATTGGTTTACGGATATTGTCGGCGCCGTATTATTCAGTGCGGGGCTTGTGATACTGTACGGCTTTTCGAGAGGTTTATCAGCCACAGAGTCTTAAAAAGGGAATCGGTCTCGCAAAATATCTGCGAGACCGATTCCCTTTTTTGATGCCGTCAATCTATCGTTGCTGTTTTACGGAATGATCAATACATGCTTTTCCGTGGGGATGTTGCTTCGCGGGTCGGATGCTTCAGCCAGCGAATTTTCATGAATCAGTGTATCAATGCCGACACGGTATTTTTTTGCAATATTCCACAGTGTTTCGTCCGAGTTCGGATAATACATCCGAAGCCCCGTGTGTTTTGGGCAATCCTCGGACTTTTTTTCAACATTGATTGCGGAAACAAACTCTTCATATGCTTTGTCAAATACCATCATAGAAACGGTAATCTCAAAATCAATGCAGAGGGTAGCGCCGTCAATGCGGCATCTTACATCGCTGACTTCAGTGTTGCAAAGATGCTCCGACTCGCCGAGCGGCGTCGGGCATTCGCACTCAAAGCGAATGGCTTTTTCGCCGTTCAAGGCTCGGATTTCTGAATTTTCATCATTGATTATCGCGGAAAAATAGCAGTTTCCGTCCATTTGCAGCTTGTTCTTTTTCACCGTGATTTCTCCGGGAACCGTGATAATTCCAAGATCGAGCAATTCGTTGATTTTTCCGTCATCGGAGGGAATAAGAATACGGTCGGAGAAATTGGAAACCGTATTTTTTATCAGTTTTTTGCATTCGATCCGGCGACGGTTCAGTTGAATATCGCAGTCGGTTGAAAATGCATCGCATACAATGCGGTCACATACGTTTTTAAAACAGGAGACTTTAACGGGCATATCAAAATCAAGCTCGATTACTCGCATTTCGCCTAAATTATTAATATCCGCTTTCGCTTCGATTTCGCCGGTTCGCATTTCCGCGTAGCATTCATATTCCGGTGTAACTCCGGGAGCGCTCAATGCCACTTGGAGCGGTATTTTTTTATCAAACCGAACGTATTTCGGCAAGCTGCTTTCCTCCGCATCCTCAAAGGCTTCCGCCGTATAAAGCACGGAAACATTCACGCCGTAGGAGGTGTTTATCTGGTCGCCGGCGGCGCGGCATTCTGTAAGGTACGGTGTGATATTGCAGTTTAAAATTTCGCCGACTGCGGGGAATTCCGCAGGAATTTCAATGTCTTCGCTGACATGATTTTCGTCATCGGAAAAGCAGAGCATTTTGTGATGATCGATGTTTCGCCACAGACGCTCAATGTGACAGGTGCCGCCTGTAATTTTCGGTTCGGCGGAGACTTCGCATATTACGTCGGTTGTAAAGCCGACCTTGGATTTTAAAGTGATTTTTCGCGGCCCGGTGACTTTAAAGGATATTTCATCGATATACGGAAAGAACATGATTGTGCACTCATCATCGCTGGGTAATTCCTTTGTGTGTTCGAATGAGGCACTGAGCGAAACGGTTCTCGGCATTTTGTTATCGCCGAGATAGAGGACTTTATAAATGACTTCTCCAAGCATCTCTGCGGAATTGGCATGGACATATTTTCCGTTCTTTCCGATGTCGGCGGAAACTCGCAAAACTTTTTCGATAGCCGGCATGTAATCGGGCAAGGTGAAATCGTCGCTTAGGTCGTAGTGAGCCTTCTCGCTTTCTGCTCGTGCGGATATGGAGGCCGTGTTGGAAACGGAATTCAGAATATCTTTAATATCAGGCATATTTTTTAGCACTCCTTCAGTTATCATTGCTTGAGACATTTATATGAACGGTGCGTGCAAAATATGCTACAAAAAAGAAAGAAAAAAGAAAAACTGCTTTGGCGGATGAAATGGCAAAAAAATGACGGACCGGTTTCTTAAATAAGAAACGGTCCGTACCGGGATGTTATTTTGAATCAGAACACTAAACTTAAACGGCGCGGGTTACTTTGCCGGAGCGCAAGCAACGAGAGCAAACGTTTAATGTTTTTGAGGAACCATTCACAACCGCTTTCACTCTGCGGATATTCGGTTTCCATGTTCTGTTGGTTTTCCGGTTAGAGTGAGATACATTCAAGCCGAATGTTACTTTCTTTCCGCACAGATCACACATTGCCATTTCACGACACCTCCTGTCACATCTTTTGCATATAGAAAAAACAATACTCACGCAAAAGTATGTTTGATCAAATAAACTTCTTAAAACAAGCAAGGTACATTATAGCATGCTTTAAATAAAAAATCAATACTTTATTTTGCATTTTTCGAAAAAAGCTCCGGAACCGGATCAAATTCGCGCAAAAACTGAATATTTTCAAGCCCGGTACAAAAGCTCATCCCTTTTAGATAGTCAAGCTCGCTCGGCGTACGGAAAGAAAATGCAAGGCGATAGGAATACAGCGCCTGATAAGAGTATCCGCGTGCGCGATCACTGCGGTTCAGTCCGTATTTTCCGTCTCCGAGAAGCGGGTGCCCGATATGGGCAAACTGCGCACGGATTTGGTGGGTCCGCCCGGTTTCCAGTGTTACTTCCAACAGGGAAAGATCATTTTTTTCACTGAGAACCTGATAATGTGTGACGGCTTTTTTTACATGGGGACTGCGGGTATTTTTTTCGTCGAATACCGAAACATGGTTGGTGACACTGTCTTTTTTGAGATAGTGCCGCAGGGTGCCTTGCTTTTGACTGAAGTATCCGTGGCAGGCACAGAGATAGGTTTTTGTCAGTTCGTTTTGCTTGATTTTTTCATTCATGATTCGCAGAGCCGAGGCTGTTTTTGCCGCAATCACGATACCGCCTGTATTGCGGTCGATTCGATTGCAAAGGGCGGGCGCAAAGGAGTGCTCGGATGCCGGCTGATATTCTCCCTTTTGATACAGATAGGCTTTGATATGATCAATCAGCGTATCTCCGGATTCCGTGTCATCGGAATGCACAATCATGCCGGGGCGTTTGTCAACCAGCAGAATATTAGCATCTTCATATACGATTTGCAGCCGGGGCTGCAATGTCCGAAAGGATTCGGTATCCGCATCGGAGGCCGCGCAGATATCCGGCCCGCCGAAAATCTGAACGATGTCACCGATCGCAAGCATTTGTGAAGGTTGTGCACGGTGTCGGTTTACTTTTATCTTTTTCAGACGGATATATTTATACATCAATGATGAAGGCATGTTCCGAACACTTTTGGAAAGGAATTTATCCAGTCGCTGATCGGCATCGTTGGCTTCAATTTTGAATTCTAACAACATATATTTTTCCCCGTGCTTTTTAAAACTGTGTTTATTTTACCTTATTTCGGGTAGCAGTGTCAAGCATCAGAAAGAATACCCTGACTTCCCATAATTTGTGCATTGCGGAAAAGTGAACAAAAAAATATAATATTATTGTGAAAATCAGTATATTTTTCACAATATTCTAACTTTGATGGGAGGTTTGAAGATGAAGCACATTCGTTTTCTGTTTTTTTTCGGAATTGTCATCTTTTGTCTTGTGGGATTTTCCAAGGTGCCGGTTTCGGCACGACAGGAGTCCGTGCCGATTTACATTAACGATGTTTTATGTAATGTTGATGCCTATTTGGAAAATAATACAACGTTTGTAGCACTGCGCAGCTTTTCGCAAAACATGGAACTGTGTGAGGTTTCATGGAATACCGAAACCAATACGGCGCAGATTCGCTCATCACAGAGTCTGATTACGGCATCGCCGGAAAATAATTATATGACGGCAAACGGAAGATGTTTGTTTGATTTGAGTGCGCCGGCGGCAAAGAACGGAACTCTGTATGTTCCGTTGCGGTTGGCGGCAAAGGCTTTCGGAGCGACTGCGGAATGGTCATATGAGTATCATTGTGCCAAGGTATATACGAAAGGAATTGCTCTACAGAGCGCGGAAACTTATTATGATGCCGATGAATTATATTGGCTTTCTAAAATTATCAGTGCCGAAAGCCGCGGCGAGCCCTTGCTCGGACAGATTGCGGTGGGCAATGTTGTATTGAACCGAAAAAACAGCGATACATATCCGTCGGACGTCTACTCTGTTATTTTTGACAACAAATACGGAACACAATTTACGCCGGTTGCGAACGGAACGATATTTGACGAGGCCACTCCGGACAGCGTGACGGCAGCTAAAATTTGCTTGGAGGGCTTTTCCGTTTCCGATGAAATTTTGTATTTTATCAATAAAAGCCGTTCAAGCAGCACATGGATGGATGAGTTTTGCCGTTTTGTAGTTAAAATCGGAAAGCACAGCTTTTATGCGTAAAAACAGCGGGCAGCGAAAAATTTTTAAAAATTGATTCACTGTCCCCGGCATGAAATGTGATCGTTGCCGTGAATTTTATGAATTGCCCGAATTTCTCCTCCGCTTCGTTTTTATATGACGCGGGGGAGAAATACTTTTTTTGCTTTCAAAAGGGAATTTTAGCTGATTTTTATGTTGTAATTTGGAAAGATTTAATATATAATATTCTTATTATTGATTTTTTGCATCCTAATAATGAGGTAACCGAAATGAAGAGAACGACAATCAAAGAACTTTATCTTTCCGAAAAGGACTATGCCGGTCGGGATATTACAGTGGCCGGTTGGGTGCGTTCCTTGCGTGCCAGCAATGCCTTTGGCTTTATTGAACTGAACGACGGTTCTACGGTCAAGAATATCCAAGTTGTAATTGAAAGTGAGCATTTGGAAAATTATAAAACCATTGCGAAGCAGAATGTCGGTGCCGCTTTGATCGTGAGAGGCCGTTTGGAACTGACGCCCGAAGCAAAGCAGCCTTTTGAAATCAAGGCTCAATCCGTTGAGGTGGAGGGAAGTTCCACACCGGACTTCCCGTTGCAGAAG
Organism: uncultured Eubacteriales bacterium; assembly: GCA_934365155.1. Lineage (GTDB taxonomy): Bacteria > Bacillota > Clostridia > Oscillospirales > CAG-272 > RGIG8399. The sequence goes on from CAKRMZ010000021.1 coordinate 13,723, forward strand.
AAACGCCACTCCATGGAATTTTTGCGTACGATTGCGCATTTGCGCCCTCGCGCCAATACGTTCAATGCGGTATTCCGCGTGCGCTCCGTAGCGGCATACGCAATTCATAAATTCTTTCAAGAGCGTGGATTTGTTTATGTCAACACCCCGCTGATTACAGCATCGGACTGTGAGGGCGCGGGAGAAATGTTCCGTGTCACAACGCTGGATATGGCAAACGTTCCGAAAACCGAAGAGGGGGCCGTAGATTATACGAAGGACTTTTTCGGAAAAAGCGCAAAGCTTACGGTTTCGGGACAGCTGAATGCCGAATGCTTTGCAATGGCTTTTGCGAATGTTTATACTTTCGGACCGACATTCCGTGCCGAAAATTCCAATACGGCTCGCCATGCAGCGGAATTCTGGATGATTGAGCCGGAAATGGCATTTGCGGATTTAAAGGATAACATGGAAACCGCAGAGGCGATGATTAAATATGTGATTTCCTATGTGATGGAGCAGTGCCCGGCGGAACTGGCGTTTTTTAACAATTTCTTTGACAAAGAGCTGTTGAACCGCCTCAATAACCTTGTGGAAAATGATTTCGGGCATGTCAGCTATACTGAAGCCGTGAAGCTTTTGCAGGAAAGCAATCATAAATTTGATTATCCGGTCTTTTGGGGAATGGATTTGCAGACGGAGCATGAGCGCTATCTGACGGAAGAGATTTTCGGGAAACCGGTGTTTGTCACGGACTATCCGGCAGAGATCAAAGCCTTTTATATGCGTCTGAACGATGATAAAAAAACAGTGGCCGCTATGGATATGTTGGTGCCGGGAGTCGGAGAATTGATCGGCGGTTCCCAGCGTGAGGAGCGTTTGGAATATTTGGAACGGGCCATTCAAAAGTTCGGTCTGCCTCCTGAAGATTACAACTGGTATATGGATTTGCGCAAATACGGCGGCACCCGTCACTCCGGATACGGACTCGGATTCGAGCGTTTGATTATGTATATTACCGGCATTTCCAATATTCGGGACGTAGAAGCCTTCCCCAGAACGGTTGGCTGTGCCGATTTTTAAAATTTTGAATTTATGAGTGACTGTTTTGTTCGAAAAGGAGTATTTTATCTTGAAAAGATATGACGAAATGACCCGAGAAGAACTGGAGAATGAAATCGCAGAGTTAACGGCGCTGTACGGCGAAAGAAAAGGGCTCGGCCTCAAACTGGATATGTCACGCGGGAAACCGGGGGCTGACCAGTTAATGCTTTGTGACGATATGCTCACAATGCCGCTGACTGCCGAAGACTTTATAGGAAGTGCGGATTACCGGAACTACGGCCTTTTGGACGGAATCCCCGAGGCCAAAAAAATGTTTGCGGATTTGCTCGGTGTTCCTGCTGCAAATGTGTTTGTGGGAGGAAATTCCAGCCTGAATTTGATGTATGACACAGTATCCCGCGCTATGCTTTACGGGTTTGACGGCGAGACGCCGTGGTCAAGGCTTCCGAAGGTGAAATTTTTATGTCCGGCTCCGGGATACGATCGGCATTTTGCAATCTGCGAATCCTTCGGAATCGAGATGATTCCGGTGGTGATGCATGAAGACGGTCCGGATATGGATGAAGTGGAAAAATGGGTAAATTGCGATTCTTCCGTGAAAGGAATTTGGTGTGTTCCGAAATATTCCAATCCGGACGGAATTACATATTCGGAAGAAACGGTTCGGCGCTTTGCGGGATTGAAACCGGCTGCAAAGGACTTCCGTATTTTTTGGGATAACGCTTATGCGGTGCACGAGCTTTATCCGCAGGGTGATTCTCTTGCCAACCTCTTTGAACTGCTACGCAAAGACGGTAAAGAGAATATGATGTATATGTTTGCATCCACATCCAAAATATCCTATCCCGGTGCGGGGGTTTCCGTGTTTGTGACCGGTGAGCGCAACATGGCGGAGGCGAAAAAAATCATGTCGGTGCAGACGATCGGATTTGATAAGCTCAATCAGCTGCGCCATGTAAAATATTTTAAAAACGCGGAAAATATTCGGGCTCATATGCAGCGCTTGGCCGACACGCTCCGCCCGAAATTTGATGCGGTGATTGAAAGCTTTGACCGTGTCCTCAGTCCGCTCGGAATCGCAAAATATCATCGGCCGCGCGGGGGTTATTTTGTGAGCCTGTATATTACAAGCGGCTGTGCCTCGGAGGTTTTCCGTTTGGCAAAAGAGGCCGGCGTCACACTGACCGGTGCTGGCGCTACCTATCCGTATAAAAAGGATCCTGCGGATTCCAATTTGCGGATAGCACCGACGTATCCGTCTTTAGAAGAATTGAAACAATCACTGGATGTTTTGTGCATTTGTGTCCGGCTTGCTTGTGCAAAGAAAATTCTCGAAACCAGATAAAGGAGAGTATTATGTCACATGACCGTTATTTAAGTCCGTTTTCCACGCGATATTCGAGCGAGGAAATGCAATATCTTTTTTCGGAGGATTTTAAATTTCATACATTCCGTCGTCTTTGGGTGGCATTAGCGAAGGCGGAACAAAAATTAGGCGTCGATATTCGCGACGAGCAGATTGCCGAACTGGAAGCGGCAGCAGAAGCGCCGATTGACTTTGCGCTTGCGGCAAAGTATGAAAAAGAAATGCGACATGATGTGATGGCGCATATTCATGCTTTGGGTGATGTTTGCCCCAAGGCTCGGCCGATTATCCATTACGGAGCTACATCCTGCTATGTAGGGGATAATACGGATATCATTATTATGAATTCTGCGCTGAAGCTGATACAGTCAAAGCTTCTGGCCGTAATGAAAAACCTTCGCGATTTTGCCATGGAATACCGCAATCTGCCGACTTTGGGTTATACTCATTTGCAGCCGGCACAGTTGACGACAGTGGGAAAACGCGCATCCTTATGGTTATATGATATCTGGATGGATGCAAAGGACTTGGAGTATACATTATCCACGCTGTGCTTATTGGGTTCCAAGGGAACCACCGGCACGCAAGCAAGTTTTATGGAAATTTTTGAAAATGATGCGGCAAAGGTGAAACAACTGGATGCATACATCGCAGCGGAAATGGGCTTTTCAAGCTGTGTTCCGGTTTCCGGACAGACCTATTCCCGCAAGGTGGATTCCCGTGTGATGAATGTGCTTTCATCGATTGCGCAGAGTGCCTATAAATTTGCGGGGGATATGCGGATTTTGCAATCCTATAAGGAATTGGAAGAGCCCTTTGAAACCAAGCAGGTCGGCAGCTCAGCCATGCCGTATAAACGCAATCCGATGCGATGCGAGCGTATTTGCGCATTGGCACGGTATGTGATTGCGGATGCGCAGAATCCGGCTAACACGGCGGCACTTCAAATGTTTGAGCGTACATTGGATGATAGCGCAAACAAACGCATTGCAATGGCAGAGGCCTTTTTGGCAGTCGACGCAATTTTGAATATTTATATTAATGTGACCAGCGGAATTGTGGTATATCCGCAGATGATTCGTAAACGTGTAATGGAAGAGTTGCCTTTTATTGCCAGCGAAAATATTATGATGGATGCCGTGAAAAAGGGAAAGGATCGTCAGGTTTTGCATGAACGTATTCGCCGTCATTCGATGGAAGCCGGCAAAAACGTCAAAGAACGCGGACTTCCCAATAATATGATCGATTTGTTGTGTAATGATTCGGAATTCGGACTCAGCCGTTCGGAAATCATGTCGCTTTTGCAACCGGAGAATTATACCGGACGCAGTGCGGAGCAGGTTTTTGAATTTGTGCGTGATTTTATTGATCCCGTAATCTCGAAGAATAAAGATCATATTGCTGCCGAAGTGGAACTGAAGGTATAAAAATAAATAAGAAGATTCAGCTGTACATTTTGCTTTAAAATGTACAGCTGATTTTTTTGAGATAGCAAAATAATTATGAAAGAAAAAACTTCAAAAGCTATATTGTGAAAGCGGAAAAAGAGGAGAAAAAACGAATAAAAATACGAAATTAGGCAATATGCACAATTTGCAAGTTTGCGTGGGCTAACTTATTGAAAACCCTTACAAAAAGGTATTTTTTTCTGATTTTTTTGTAAAAAAATATTGACAAATCTTATGAGGAGGAGTATTATCATAGTAGGGTTAGCAAGGACTAACTAAAAACGATCGCTTCGATTGGGGTCGGAGTTGTTGTGAAGTAAAGCGAGGGATAAAAATGATGCCGCTTGCACTTGCAGAAGTCGGTGAGGAAAACATCATAAAAAAAATCGGCGGAAGTCCTGAAGTGAAAAAACATTTGGAAAACTTAGGGTTTGTTGTCGGTGGCAGCGTCAAGATTATTAATACGTTCGGTGGCAATGTAATTGTCAATGTAAAAGAAGCACGAATAGCAATCAGCGAAGAAATGGCCAGAAAAATTATGGTGTGACAGATCAAGATGATCTTTTCATATATTTAATTTTGTATTAAATACTGAAATTGCGGAAGGGGGATGAATGGATGAAAACGTTGAAAAATGCCAAAATCGGCGATACGGTAACGGTTGTAAAGCTCCACGGTGAGGGTGCGGTCAAGCGCCGCATTATGGATATGGGGATTACAAAGGGTGTGACGCTGCAGATCCGCAAAGTGGCACCTTTGGGCGACCCGATTGAAGTAACCGTTCGTGATTATGAGCTTTCAATTCGCAAAGCAGATGCGGATATGATTGAAATTGAGTAAATCACGGAGCCTATTTTAAGCACAAACACATATTTTTTAATTTTGGGTTAGCGTTTGCTAATTTTTAGAAAGAGAGGGTCTTTGACATGGATTTGAGAATTGCCCTTGCGGGCAACCCAAACTGCGGAAAAACCACATTGTTTAATGCTCTCACCGGCTCCAACCAGTTTGTCGGAAACTGGCCCGGCGTTACGGTAGAGAAAAAAGAAGGAAAGCTGAAAAAGCACGAAGGCGTTATTATTACCGACCTTCCGGGTATCTATTCTCTTTCACCATATACACTGGAAGAGGTCGTTGCCCGTAACTATTTGATCGGAGAACGTCCGGATGCAATTTTGAACATCATCGACGGCACGAACCTTGAGAGAAACCTGTATCTTACCACACAGTTGACAGAGCTTGGAATCCCTGTGGTCATTGCCATTAACATGATGGACGTGGTTAAGAAAAACGGGGATAAGATTAACACACAAGAACTGTCACGTCAATTGGGATGTAAGATTGTAGAAATCTCTGCTTTGAAGGGCACCGGTATTATGGAGGCTGCTGACGCGGCAATCGATGCGGCGAAAAATGCAAAAACCGTTCCGATGCACACTTTTTCCGGCACAGTGGAACACGCAATTGCGCATATCGAGGAGGCTGCGGTACATAACATGCCCGAGGAGCAGCAGCGTTGGTATGCAATCAAAATTTTCGAACGTGATGACAAGGTTCTTAGCAATCTGAAGATTGACTCTGTGACCATGGCTCATATTGAAGAAGATATTAAAGCCGCAGAGAAAGAATTGGACGACGATGCGGAATCCATCATTACCAATGAGCGATATGTCTATATTGCCTCTATTATTAAAGCATGTTATAAGAAAAAGAATGTAGGAAAGCTGTCCACCTCGGATAAGATCGATAAAGTGGTTACCAACCGCTGGCTGGGTCTGCCGATCTTTGCGGCTGTGATGTTCCTTGTGTACTATATCTCAATGGTCACGGTCGGAAGCTGGGCAACGGACTGGGCGAACGACGGAGTGTTCGGCGACGGCTGGCACTTGCTCGGAATAGGCTCGAAAGCTTACACCGAGAAATCCGATGAATATACGGATGCGATGAATGCGATAAACGCGTTTGTGAAAGTAGATCCTGAAGCTGAGGACTTTGATGCGGATGCCGCTTTGGAAGAGATCAAAGAATTCGCACCGGAATCCGAAGATGCTACCGGAACGGTAGATGTTGAGGATGAGGAAACACTTGCAATTACCAAGATGACCGTTTATTATTCTGAAGTTCCGAAAGATGCGGACGAAGAGACGACCATCGGTATCAGCTATTTGGACGCTGTTAAGTATATCGAAGAAAGACAAAACTTTGATGCTCCGGATCCGGCCGACGACGGTATTTGGGTCCCGGGTATTCCGGTTCTTGTCGGTGACGGCCTGGAGGCTGCCGGTGCGGCTGATTGGTTATCCGGATTGATTAACGACGGTATTGTTGCCGGCGTTGGTGCGGTGCTCGGTTTTGTACCGCAGATGCTTGTATTGTTCTTATTGCTTGCTATTTTGGAAGCCTGCGGTTATATGGCGCGTATTGCATTTGTCCTTGACCGTGTGTTCCGTAAATTCGGTTTGTCGGGTAAATCCTTTATTCCGATGTTGATCGGTACCGGATGCGGCGTTCCCGGAATTATGGCTTCGCGTACGATCGAAAACGAGCGTGACCGTCGTATGACAATTATGACGACCACATTTATTCCCTGCGGAGCAAAGGTTCCCTTTATCGGCATGATTGCCGGTGCGCTTTTCGGCAATTCGGCATGGGTAGCAACTTCGGCATACTTTATCGGTATGGCTGCGATCATTGTTTCCGGTATTATGCTGAAAAAGACGAAGATGTTCTCCGGTGATCCGGCTCCCTTTGTTATGGAGTTGCCCGCTTACCACTGGCCTACAGTGAGCAATGTGCTCCGTTCAATGTGGGAGCGCGGTTGGTCCTTCATTAAAAAAGCCGGAACAATCATCCTTCTTTCCACGATTCTTGTTTGGTTCACTACATACTTTGGATTTGTCGACGGAGAGTTCCGTATGCTTTCCGAGGACGAAATCGGCAATTCTATTTTGGCAGCGATCGGCGGTGTAATTGCTTGGATCTTTAAGCCTCTCGGATGGGGCAACTGGCAGGCAGCGGTTGCGTCGATTACCGGATTGGTTGCGAAAGAGAATATCGTAGGTACCCTCGGTATCCTTTACGGCGGCGGAGACGGAACCGTTTACTCCAATATCGCCCAAGCATTTACGGGCATCACAGGCTATTCCTTCTTGGTGTTCAACTTGCTCTGCGCTCCTTGCTTCGCTGCAATCGGTGCGATTAAGCGTGAAATGAACAATGCAAAATGGACTTGGTTTGCAATCGGTTATCAGTGCGGCTTTGCTTATGCGATTGCTTTGATGGTAAATCAGTTCGGCGGCCTGTTTACCAATAATGTAAATGTTATCGGTCTTATTGTTGCCGTGGCGCTTCTCGCCGGAATGCTTTATATGCTCTTCAGACCTTATAAAGAAGCAACAAAGCTGTCTACGAAAGTAAAGGCATAAATTCAAAACGAATTCATATTGTATGAATGGAAGGGAGTGCGCTTAAAATGATTTCTTGGTTATACTCCAATATTGCGACAATCGCCGTAGCGGCTGTATTGCTTACCGTTGTCGCCTTGATCATAATTCAGTTGGTGAAAGATAAGAAAAAAGGAAAATCCTCCTGCGGCGGTAATTGCGGCAGTTGTCCGATGGGCGGCTCCTGCCATAAACACTGATTGAAACGACGGGAGACGCCAATGCGCCTCCCGTTCTGTTTCCTCTGTGTGATTAAAATTATATTTTGGCATCGGAATGAATACCCATATAGGAATTATATTTTTCAATCTGGCTGACGCGGATATGCAAATCTGCGGCAGAATGAATATAAGCGCGGTGTTCTTGCAATTGCAGTTGCATAGAGACCGGCAGAGACAGAAAATACTGTCTGCTGCTGTTGCTGCAGGCAACAAGCTCGTGTAAATCTTGATATCGCATGAAGTCACCTCCGCTTATAGTGTTTGTAAAAATTGCAAATAACATACCTGTCGGAATACGACAGACCCGAATGATTTTGCATCGGAATTTAAGAGAATTCGGAAAGGAGACTGGATTATGAAAATTACGATTAAAATTGACGGGATGGCATGTTCGATGTGTGAAGCACATATCAATGATGCGATTCGAAACGCTTTCTCCGTAAAGAAAATCCGTTCGTCTCACAAAAAAGGGGAAACAACGTTAATAACGGAAACTGATATTCCGGAGGACGCTTTGAAATCCGTAATTGAAAAAACAGGCTATAAAGTAATAACAATCGATAAAACCGCCGATGAGGGACCGTCTCGGAAATTCGGCTTTTTTCACCATGAATAAAATCGGAAAATAAAGATAAACAAAAAGATAAAAAAGATAATAGGGAGGGAAAAATTTATTTTTTCTCCATAAGTTAGCATATGCTAACCATAAAATAAATAAAGTTACTATCGAAAGGAATTGAATGAATGAGTGTTGTGATTGTCGGGGGCAATGAGTGTATGGAACGCCAATATAAAGAACTTTGTATGGAATATGAGTGCAAAGTCAAGGTGTATACGAAAATGGCCGGGAATATGAGGAATATCGGTTGTCCGGATCTGCTGGTGCTGTTTACGAATACGATGTCTCATAAAATGTTGCGTTCGGTACTTCGCGAAATTCGCGGAAGCTCTGTTCGCATTGCCCGGTCGCATACCAGCTCAATAACCGCTCTTCGCAATATTCTGAATGTCCATACGGAGGAGGCGATATGCCGTGTCTGAGGAACTGCTTGTCAAACAGTGCTCGCCGACTCTTGCCGGATTGAAAACAGGGAACCTTTTTTCCTGCCCGGCAGAGGAGTATGGAGCTCTTTGCTGTAAAATACGGCAGATGAACGTTCGACTTGTGCCGCGCGGAATTCGAATATTGCCGCTTCGCTGTCGCGACGGACGTGCACTGATTTATATGTATCGACCGAAATATCTTCAGCGGGATCTTTCTCTGTCGCTTGCACAGGAAATTTTGCAAAGCAAAGAGTATCCCGTGGAAAATGCGCCGCGCTGTATTGCAGAACTGATTCGAAGATTGCAAATGAAAGATAAATTTCCGCATGAAATCGGTCTTTTCTTAGGATATCCGCCGGAGGATGTGAAAGGGTTTATTGAAAATGAGGCACAAAGTGCCAAATGTGTCGGTACTTGGAAAGTGTACGGCGACGAGGAGAGCGCAAAAAGAAAATTTGCACAGTATCAAAGTTGCAGTCGGCTTTACTGGAGTTGTTTTTGCAAGACCCGTTCATTGGAGTCATTAATTGTAGCGAACCAGTAAGTGACCGTTGTTAATAAAAGAAAGGAAATTGAAAAAATGAAAAATATCGCAGTAGTTTATTGGAGCGGAACCGGAAACACAGAGACAATGGCGCTGGCTGTTGCGGAGGGAGTAAAGAGCAAAGGAGCAGAAGCCACCGTATTTACCGCATCGGAATTTGATGCATCAAAGCTCAGTGATTTTGATGCGATTGCTTTCGGTTGCCCGTCAATGGGGGCGGAACAATTGGAGGAAAGTGAATTTGAACCGATGTTTTCCGATTGTGAGGCAGGCTTGAGCGGAAAAAACATTGTGTTGTTCGGCTCATATGGCTGGGGCGACGGCGAGTGGATGCGTGAATGGGAGCAGCGTTGCAAGATTTGCGGAGCCGTTTTGTGCAGTGACAGCGTTATATGCAACGAGGCCCCGGATGAAGACGGAATCAATGCTTGCAAAAATCTCGGTGAAGCGATAGCAGATGCATAACTAAAAAAAGAATCCCGGCACTATAGTGCCGGGATTCTTTTTTATCTGTTTTCCGGTGTCATAGGACATAACGCTCACCGGTTATAGAAGCATATCCGTCGCAGAGTGTTTGCCATTCTTCCTCCGTGATTTGCGAGGCACCGGAGCCGAATATATGCTTTTCGCATAGATTCGCCATGCATATGCGGAGATAGCGGCGATCGTGCCATCCGATAAAGCAGCGTGCACTGAAAGCATCTTCCGGTTTTGAAAATTGGCGTTGATATTGTTCCGCAATCACTTTTTGATATCTTTGCTGCCAAAGCTCGGCGTAGCGATAAAAGTAAATGCAGAAATCTTGCATCGGATAATCGCAAAGTCGGTTTACCAACAAATGGCGCGGAGAACCGTAGCTTTGAATGTTGTGCAGAATGGCAATTATTTCGCGAAGCTGTCCCCGAAACTGCTTATCCGGTAAAAACGGCAACAAATCAACGTGCCAAAGTCGCATGGAGCATCCCTCTTTTTTAATTAGTATGCTCCAAAGGCATCGGATATATTAAAGTGCAGACAACACAACCATTAATATACCGTTGCCGACTTGAATGGTTGCTGTGTCGGCAGTCCATTCGTTGCTGATCCCGATTGGAAAATCCGAGGTGATTTCCGCGGATTGAAGCGGATATTTTACACCCTCAATACTGAGGTCCTGACAGCGGTCGGAGAGAGAAAACAGAGAAAGTGAACGGTCTTTGCACCGTGGAATTTTGATGCTGCAATTTTGCATAAAATACAGTGTAGTGTTACGGTCATAAATAGTAACAACCGCGCCGCGCTTGACACCGAAAGCAGCTGTTTGAATATTGGCATAACTGTGGTCAAAACGACCGCCCAGAGCGCAGAAAATTGATATTTCCCGATAACCGTGTTCAAGTGCATATCGCATTGCAAGCATGGTGTCGGTATCGTCCTTCTCCTTCGGGAAAACTGACAATTCGGAGGAAGTATGCTCCGGTTTTCTGGTGGAGTCAAAATCCCCTATAATTACATGGGGTACAATATTTGACTCCACAGCATATTGATATCCCTTATCGCATGCAATGATAAAATCTTCTTTTTGAATCGGCTCGATGGGGGAAAAAATTCCTCCGGAAATAATGACGCATCGCTGTGGCATTCTATATAGCCTCCGTACTGTAAAACTGAAATGATACTACCGTATTTATTATAGCATTAACTTTGTAAAAGTCAACGGAGTCTGATTTTGTGAAAAAACAATATCACAATTTGTTATAAAAAACCGGATAAAATTTTGTGTTGCACCAATTCGGAAAGAAAAGAATATATTTTTAAATAAAACAAAAAAAAGAAAGAAAAAATCTCTATAATATTTGGTAATAAAAAGAATTTATTTTGGAAATTATCTGGAAAACCAAAAGGAAAATATGGTAAATAATGGTTACAGTCTTTTAGATTCTTACAAAACAAAAAGGTAAAAATCGCGTTTTTATCGGCAATTTCGGCATTTTATCTAAAAAAAGGTGAAAATGCCCCATTGCAATGTCGAAATTTTGTATGACATTTTTTTCCAATCCCTCTTGCAATAATTTCCAATTTATGGTATTATTCTGTTGTACAAAAAATAAAACATATATGCAGACGGGAACTGTTTTGAAATGGATATATTTGAAAAACGTCTCTTTTTCTGCAGAAACAGATTAAAAAATATAATTAATGAGGTAACAAAATGGAAGAAAAAATTCGAATTATTGTGGCCGACAGCAATGCAGAATTTCGTTTGCTTTGCAAGGAAAATCTGATTCGTTTGGGAATGGATGTAGTTGCAGATGCTTCCAACGGTGAAGAAGCGCTCCAAATGATTCAGCATTATCACCCGGATATCGTAATCGTTGATGCATGGCTTGCAAAAAGCGACGGTATTCAGGTAATTAAAAAGACATTTTCATCGGATGTGAGTAAGAAATATATTCCGTCTTTTATTTATACAAATTATGAGAGTCAGGGAAATCTTTTTATTGAGGCAACCAAGGCCGGTGCTGCCTATTGTCTGTATAAGCCGTTCAGTTTTGAAACGCTCGCGGAGCGCATTCGCGGTTTGTATCATGCTCGCCGCGAAGCGGTTCCGATGTCGGCAAATTCCGAAAGTGCAGCATCTTCATCATCGGCAAGACCGAATATAACAATTGAACATCAAATTACCGATATTATCCATCAGATCGGTGTGCCGGCGCATATTAAGGGATATCAGTATTTGCGGAGCGCAATTTTGATGACGGTGAACGATGCCGATTTGATTAACTCGGTGACCAAAATTTTATATCCTGCGGTGGCGAAGAAATATGATACTACCTCCTCCCGTGTAGAGCGGGCGATCCGACATGCGATTGAAGTAGCGTGGGATCGCGGTGATATTGACGTATTGAATTTTTATTTCGGATACACCATTCAGAACAATCGAGGCAAACCGACCAACTCAGAATTTATTGCGATGATTGCGGATAATTTGCGTATGAAAAATCACATGTCCTCTATGTAAATTCAGAAAAATATAAACAAAAGCAGAGAGAATGAATCATCTTGAAAACGGTTTCTTCACTCTGCTTTTTGTTATGTAGCAAAACGTTATTTTTTAGAGCACGACGGACGCTTTTGCCGGATGAAACAGAAAAAATGAGACAGCATAGCACAATGCTATGCTGTCTTGCAAGATTGAAATGATTTCTTTATGTGCGCATCATATAGATATCGCTTTTTGCATTTTTCGGAAAGGGAATTATGAGTTCGGATTTTCAAACAAAGGTTCGATCTGTTTTCCCTGTAAGGCCATTTTTGCAGTGGCTTCAATTTTGTCAAACCGACAAATCAGGGAATGCGGTTTTTTTAGGGGATCATCCTGAACCAGCGGAACAAAATAAACATTCTTTCGGTTGAGCAGTTTTCCGATGCTTTCCAAATTCCCGCTTAACGCATCGTTTGATGCCAGCGCGATGACTACCGGACGGTTGCTGCGGAGCTGTGCCTTTGCGGCCATGCTGACACAGGAGTCTGCAATGCCGCGCGATAATTTTGACAGTGTATTCCCTGTGCAAGGCGCGATAATCAGCAGATCAAGATTCAACTTCGGGCCGATGGGCTCTGCTTCGCGGATCGTATGAACTGCGGAGTGACCGCAAACGGATTCGACTTGTTTGATAAAATCGGGAGCTTTTCCGAAACGGGTATCGGTTGAAAAGCTGTTCTCACTGATAATAGGGAGAATTTCATACCCGCTTGCAACAAGCTGTTTTAAGACATTCAGCGATTTTTGATGGGTACAGAAAGAAGCACAAAAGGCATAGCCGATCATGTGGTGAGCATACCCCTTTCCTCTAAGATGTGAAGCACCGTGGTTTTTATGATATGTCCGGCGCTGACCGGCGCGACCTTGCCGGGCAGAGAGAGTGCCCATACAACACGGATGCCAAGCTTTTTCGCCGCTTCCATATCAACGCCGCCCGGCCTTGATGCCAGATCGACAATGAGCGTTTTTTCGGGTATTTCATGTAAAAGCTCTTCGTTTAAAATGATTTGCGGAACGGTGTTGAAAATGACATCGGCATTCCGCACCTCCTCGGTGAGCTTATAAATATTGTGCGGAGTGTATCCGTAAGCTTCCATCCATGCAAAATCCGATGTGCGTCGCGCCGCCACATGAACATCGCTTCCCAAGGCCGCGAGCGTTTTGGATAATATTTTACCCAAACGGCCGAAGCCGAGCACTAATGAGTGTGAGGCAAAAAGGGTGATCGGAAGTTCGTTTAAGGCGATAGCAACCGCACCTTCGGCAGAAGGGATCGAATTCGAAACGATCAGCTCTTCCCGTTTAAAATAATCAATCATGTCGATACTGTTTTTCTCGGCATAGTCTTGAATTTTCGGACATATTTTTCCTCCGAGAAACAATGCTTCTGTCCCGGCAATCTCAAAGATTCGGCTGATTTTTACTTCGGATTTACTGAAGGGAGCATTCAGATGTATAC
>CAKRMZ010000022.1 GCA_934365155.1 uncultured Eubacteriales bacterium
CGTTCCCGAGGTGATTCGAACACCCGACCTACCGCTTAGGAGGCGGTCGCTCTATCCAGCTGAGCTACGGAAACATATGCGCAGTAAATATTCGGTTTTGAGTTTTTAAACGAATCGCCGTGAGACGCTCGGGCGTTCTGTCTGCAGAGCGGGCAGGGTGATTGGCTTTTGCGCAGGAAGCTTTGATAAAAAATATTACAGATGATGACCTGACTGAATGCAGGCCATCATCGTTATTTTTTGTCAGCAGTCTTTTATTTTTTTCGTTTTTGAGCGCGTCTACCTTGAAGTTTTTTTACTTTATCACGGAACGAACGCTCTTTTTTCTTCGAAAAATGAGCTTCATCCAAAGCGGCTATATTCGGGTCGGTATAATAATTCAACGTGGATACGGGCAGATTTTCTTTTTTTAGCTTTTCCTCGGAAAATTCCTTAATCAGGCTGTAAAGAACGGCGAAGATCGGAACACTGATAAACATGCCGCCGACACCGAATAATTTGCCCATAATGGTGATGGAAACAATAATCCATAAAGCACTTAGACCCATGGAATTGCCGAGAATGCGGGGCTCTATAATGTTGCTTTCGATTTGCTGAAGAATGATAATTAAAATCACAAATTCGATTGCTGCCCAGGGGTCGGCAATAAAAATAATCAACGCACTGGGAATGGCTCCGATAAACGGACCTACAATCGGTATCACATTGGTGATACACACAATAATACTGATTAAAGGATAGTAGGGAAGTTTTAAAAGCCACATGGAGATCAGACACATCAGTCCCAAAATCAGAGAGTCTACAATTTTTCCGACAATAAAGTGGCCGAATTTGCTGTCGGACAGAACGGCAATTTTTTCGATTTTATGATAGGACTCCTGCCCGGCGCAGGCTAATGTAAATTTTTTGATTTGGGCGATGAGACGCTCTTTGGAGTAGAGTAAGTAGAACGCCAAAATCAATCCCATGAAAATGTTGGTGACTTCAACGACAAAACCGGCTATGTATGTTTTTAGCAGCGGTGCTAAGGTTTGCAGGCTGCTGATGAGGTCTGCAAGGAAAGAATCCATTTTTGCTGTGATTTTGGAATAGATTTGTGCTATAAAATCATATTGATCGGCTAAAGAGGTAATCCATGCTTTTGTATTGTCGATATAAGTGCCGAATTTGGATTGCAGATCCATATAGCTTGAACCGATTTGAGGGACAAACAGAGATATAAAAAGAGTTAAGAGGAGAAGAACCGAAAGGTATGTGCATATAATGGCTCCCAGCCTTTTCGCCTTGAAATGGGAATTCCGTTTTTTGGGATCAAAACGAAATACCCGACGTTCAAATATTTCCATCAAAGGGTTCAGAATGTATGCAAATATAAGACCATAGAATATCGGTTTCAGTACGATATTGATTTTGGAGAGAAAAGCTTTGACAGCCGGGAAATTAAAGAATAAAAAAATCAGAGCCAATGCAATTAAAATCACAATAATCGTATAGACTGCGATTGTTGTATATTTGCTATTCCAGTTGACTTTCAAATTTCATTTCCTCTCATAATTCTATAGTAATAATTCATTCTACCACTTGTTGGATGATAAAGTCAAGTCATAGCTTGGAAATTGGCAGCAAATATATAAGAAAATGCGGATGAACCGTGCATTGACAAACGGTTCAATATAATGTAAAATACAAAATAATATTAAAATGATCAACGTACAGGAAACAAATCAAAGCTTATGATAAAGAGAATTATGTTTGTATGTCACGGCAACATTTGCCGTTCGCCGATGGCAGAATTTATTATGAAGGATTTAGTCGCCAAGAGAGGGCTTACCGACCGGATTGCCGTTTCTTCGGCAGCTATCAGTGACGAAGCCGAGGGATGCGGGATTCATCGCGGTACAATCCAAGTGCTTCGCGCGCATAATATACCGTTCTCGGAGCATCGGGCTGTTGTATTAAAAAATGAAGATTACGAAAAATATGATTGCTTTGCTTTGATGGATTATCAAAATTTGCGAACCATTCCATCGATATTTCCGCAGGATCCGGAGCGAAAGATTCATTTATTGTTATATTATGCGGGAGAGTCCCGCGAAATTGTCGACCCATGGTACAGCGGAAATTTTGAGCAGAGTTATGCGGACATTCTCAAAGGCTGTCAGGCTTTGCTTGCGCTGTATGGAAAGTGATATCAATAAATATTTAAGTGAAATGCACCCTTTATGTTAAACATTTGCTATGTTTGACATAAAGGGTGCATTTTGAAGTTTTGATTATAAAAACAGATGAGAATTAAATGGATCGAAGAGCTTGTTCAATATCGGCGATAATATCTTCTGTGTCCTCAGTCCCGACCGACAAACGCATAAGATCCGGTCTGACGCCGCATTCTTCAAGCTGAGCATCCGTCAATTGACGGTGTGTTGTACTGGCAGGATGCAGAATACAGGTTCTGGAATCGGCGACATGGGTTACGATTGCGGCCAATTTCAGGGAGTCCATGAATTTTGTTGCCGCGGTTCTTCCGCCTTTTACGCCGAACGAAATAACGCCGCAGGTGCCGTTTGGCATATATTTTTGAGCCAGCGCATAGTATTTTGAACTTTTAAGCCCCGGATATTCCACCCATGTGACAGATGGATTGGCTTCAAGATATTCTGCAATTGTTTGAGCGTTCTCACAATGACGTTTTACGCGCAGATGCATGGTTTCAAGACCTAAGTTCAGCAGAAAAGAGTTGTGCGGGGAAGGAATCGATCCTAAATCTCTCATCAGCTGCGAGGTTGCTTTGGTGATATAAGCGGCCGGTCCGAAGGTCTGGGCATAACTGATGCCGTGATAGGATTCATCCGGTGTTGTAAGTCCCGGGAATTTTTCGGCATGTGCTAACCAATCGAATTTTCCGGAATCAACGATAGCGCCGCCGACAGATGTCGCATGGCCATCCATATATTTCGATGTGGAATGCGTGACGATATCCGCGCCGAATTCAAAAGGACGGCAGTTAATCGGTGTGGGAAAGGTGTTGTCAACGATTAAAGGCACACCGTGTTCATGAGCTAATGCGGCAAACTTTTCAATGTCCAGCACTGTCAGCGAGGGATTGGAAAGTGTCTCGGCAAAGACGGCCTTTGTGTTCGGACGAAATGCCGCGCGAATGGTTTCACAGTCGGCATCGGGATCCACAAAGCTGAAGTCGATTCCCATTTTTTTCATGGTAACGGAGAACAGATTCAGGGTTCCGCCGTAGAGTGCAGAGGAGCTGACTACATGATCTCCGGCGTTGCAGAGATTGAAAATGGAGTAGAAGGATGCGGCTTGTCCGGAGGATGTTAAAATCGCGGCAACTCCGCCTTCAAGATCTGCGATTTTGGAAGCAACGGCTTCGTTGGTAGGATTTTGAAGCCGAGTGTAAAAGAAACCGCTTTCCTGCAGATCAAACAGGCGCCCCATTTGCTCGCTGGACTCATATTTGAATGTAGTGCTTTGATAAATCGGCAATACGCGAGCTTCTCCGTTTTTCGGATTATATCCGGATTGCACGCATTTGGTGCTTATTTTATAATTGGACATCTTGTGCTTTTGCCCCTTTCTTTTAAGACTTCACCGTGTAGCTGTCTTTTAAGGTTACGGTACGGTTAAAGGTATTCGGATATTTGGAATCCATTGTAAAATATCCGGTGCGGACGAACTGGAAGCGGTCGCCGGGCTTTGCGTCTTCAATCGACATCTCCGCCTTGCAATGACAAAGCTTGATAAGGGAATTCGGATTGAGATAATCATCAAAGGATTTATCTTCGGGAAGATTGCCGAGATTCGGAATTGTGAACAGCTTGTCATAAAGCATAATATCGATATCTTTGCAATATTTAGCGGATACCCAGTGAATGGTGCCTTTGATTTTACGACCGTCAGCCGGATTTTTTCCTCCGGTTTCGGGATCGTAGCTGCATAAAATTTCGACAACTTGTCCGTTTTCATCTTTGATGATGCTTTCGCATTTTACAACATACGCTCCCATCAAACGGACCTCGCCTCCCGGTTTCAAGCGATGAAATTTCGGAGGGGGAACTTCGGCAAAATCATCCCGTTCAATATACAACTCGCGGGTAAAGGGAAGTTTGCGCATCCCCTTTTCGGGCTGTTCCGGATTGTTTGGAACTTCAAAATATTCCAGTTTATCCTCCGGATAATTCGTAATGGTGACTTTTACCGGATTTAAAACTGCGATTTTACGGTTTGCGGTTTTGTTAAGCTCACTGCGAATACAATGATCTAAAAGTTCAATATCCACTAAGCTGTAAGCTTTGGAAACGCCTGCACGGCTGACAAATTCAATGATTGAAGCGGGAGTGTATCCCTTGCGGCGCAGGGCGCACAGAGTGGGCAGGCGCGGATCATCCCAGCCATCCACTGACTTTTCCTCTACCAGACGACGCAAATAGCGTTTGCTCATCACGGTATACGTCATGTTAAGACGTGCAAATTCCCGTTGCTTCGGCTTCTTTTCAAAGCCGACATGATCAATTACCCACTCATACAGCGGGCGATGGTTTTCAAATTCAATGGAACACAGCGAATGGGTGATTCCTTCTAAGGCATCTTGAATCGGGTGTGCAAAATCATAGAGCGGATAGATACACCATTTGTTCCCTTGACGGTGGTGCGACGCATGTACAATGCGGTAAATTGCGGGATCGCGCAGATTCATATTCGGGGATGCCATATCGATTTTGGCGCGAAGGGTACGGCTGCCGTCCTCAAATTCCCCATTTTTCATTCGCTCAAACAAATCGAGGTTTTCCTCGACGGAACGATTGCGATAGGGGCTCTCGCGGCCGGGCTCTGTGAGCGTGCCGCGATATTCACGCATTTCATCGGCTGTCAAATCGCAGACATAAGCATCTCCGTTTCGAATCAGCTTGAGTGCAAATTCATAGCATTGGTCAAAATAGTCGGAGCCGTAAAAAATTCCGCCGTTCGGAACCGCCCCGAGCCAGGTTAAGTCCTCTAAGATCGACTGTACATACTCATCGTCTTCTTTTTCGGGATTGGTATCGTCATAACGGAGATTGAACAGTCCGTTGTATTTTTTTGCAGTATAGGCATTAATCCAAATAGCTTTCGCACTGCCGATATGAAGGTAGCCGTTTGGCTCCGGCGGGAAACGGGTGTGAATTTTTTCTACGGTACCGCTTGCTAAATCCTGTTCGATAATTTCATGGATAAAATTAGAGGCCATTTCTTCCATATGTTAGAGGTTCCTTTCCTGATTATAGTGCTTGAATTTCTTTTTGAATTCGGTCAAATGTACGTTCCCGACCGAGAATGTGAATTACCTCGTAAAGATCCGGTGAATTGGTTTTGCCCGTGACGGCGATGCGGACAAATCCGCTAACATCTCCGATAGACCCTTTGAATTGCTCCGGATTGCTTTTATATTCCTTCATTTCAGCGGCAAAACCGAGTTCTGCCGCAATTTCTTTCAGCTTTGCAAACCAAAGTGATGCATCGTCATTTTCATCGTAGCTTTCCATAAAGCGGCACAAAACGGCTTTAATATCTGCAGGATTAAACTTTTCCGAATAATCATCCTGCTTTTTGAAATAATCGTCGTAGAACAGTGCCATATAGGTTTTTGCGTCCTTCCATGTGGTGAGATCCTTTCGTGGCTTTGCTCCGCCGCGTCCGATTGATAGGATTCTTTTGGCATAAAGGGGATCGGCTTTCAGGTGCGCATGAAAATCCGGATCCTCCGTCATGGACCAAAATAAAATTGCGTTATATACTTCGTCGCTGCTCATACGGGCAATCGTGTTTTTTGAAACATCATTCAATTTGTCAATATCCAAAAGACAGCCGGATATACTCATCTTTTTAATGGAAAACGGGAAATCTTCATAGCTCTTTTCCGGATTTTGTCGGCGCCAATCCTCATAATTGGAATTGAGCAGCGTCATGATGTATTCGATGACGCTCTGTTCGGGATATCCTTGTGCGGTATAATCGGCGAGACTTGCACCGTTGTCACGTTTGGAAAGCTTTTTCTTGGAGCCGTTTTCCAGTTTCATAATTTGGGAAATGTGCAAAAATTTCGGCACACGGAATCCTAAGGTCAGAAAGAGCTGCAGATGGAAAGGCAGGCTCGGCAGCCACTCTTCGCCGCGTACAACATGCGTCGTGCGCATGAGATGATCGTCAATTACGTGCGCAAAATGATACACCGGAATGCCGTCGCTTTTTAACAAGACATGATCTTTGTCGTTTTCCGTGATTTCAATGTTGCCTTTGATTAAATCCGTAAAGCGAATTTTCTTTTCCGGGTTTCCGTCCGATTTGAATCGCAGAACATACGGTTTACCGGCACGGAGATTTGCTTCGACAGTCGCAATATCGGCATCCCGATAGACTGCCCATTTTCCGTAATAACCGGGATCGATCTTCAGCGCTTCCTGTTCCGCACGGATTGCATTCAGCTCATTCTCCGTGCAAAAGCAGGGATACGCTTTCCCCATTTTGACAAGGTGCTTTGCATACGTATGGTAAATTTCACGTCGTTCGGATTGCCGATACGGACCGTAGTTTCCTCCCTTGGAAACGCCTTCGTCAAATTGAATATGATAACGGTCGAGGATTTCGATTAAATTTTCTTCGGCCCCCTCTACTCTGCGTTTTGCATCGGTGTCTTCGATGCGAAGATAAAAAACGCCGCCGCTTTGGTGAGCCAGGCGTTCGCTCACACGGGTAGGGAACAACCCCCCGAAGTGAACAAAGCCGGTCGGACTCGGTGCAAACCGAGTAACCATTGCACCCTCCGGCAATGCGCGGGGGGGAAAACGCTCCTCCATATCTTCCGGGGTTGTGTGAATATCGGGAAACAGTAAATTAGCAAGATAGTTATAGTCCATGTCGATGATTCCTTATCGTTATTGATTAGTATTGCATATAGGGATTGTTGTTGCGTTCGGTAGAAAGATAACTTGAGCTGCCGTGCCCGGGATAAATCTTATAATCTCCTTCCAAATCACGAAGCCTACCGATAGAGTGAAGCAGTGCATCAAAGTTTCCGCCGTAAAAATCATATCTTCCGGCAGCCCCGTCAAACAGGGTGTCGCCGCTTAAAATTCCGGCCGGGGTAATAAAGCAACAGGAACCTTTGGTATGCCCGGGTGTGTGCATTACACGAATGGATTCGTCTCCGCACGGAATGGTATCTCCGTCATGCAGAAGCACTTCTGCCGGTTTGTGGATGATTTGCTCGGAAGAGAACGTTGAGAGCATGCTTTTTTTCGGATCCGAAAGCATCTCATTATCATATTCGTGGATATACACCGGAACGTGCAGCGCTTCGCGCAAATCCGTGAGCGCCATGGTATGGTCAAAATGACCGTGTGTAAGCAAAATATACTGCACATTTAATCCTTTTTCTTTGATCTTTTCAAGGATTTTCGGAGCATTGGCGCCGGGATCTACAATTACAGCCTTGCGGCTGTTTTCATTAATTAAAAAATAGCAGTTGGTGCCCATAGGACCGACCGGAAAGGTTTGGATTTTCAAAATAATATCTCCCAAAACAGAAACTTTTGTTGAATGCCGGTATTTATAAAATCCATTATAGCATAAGAAAAATAAATTTTCCATATTTATTCGGATGTTTGATCGATTAATTTTAAAAAATCCATCATTATGGGGTATCGCGACATATAAATTTCGGTTTGGAACAAAATTTGGAATGCGCATATTATGGTTAATGGGCTAACGGCCCTTTCCAAGATGACAGTATAGTGAAGCAATTCAGCATGAAAGGAGAATTTTATGGATAAGAACGTGCAAAACGGCGAACTTTCTTTAGCGATGGCGTATGTACCGAATCAAAAATTTAGGGATATTTATGATATGGAAACCGCGCTGATGAAAGGAACAATATTTAAAGAACTGGATAAACCGTTTTTGGGATATATGAATGTGCCGTTAGATTGCAAGCGGAAAATGCCGGCAATGAATATGAATGTGCAGGAGAATTATGAAAATAAAAAATGGGGGATTGATCGCGGCGGACGGCTGCGGACTAATGTAGGAGGCAACGTCAGAGGCTTTGAAAATTATCCCGGAGGGAATTACGGAAGATATGACGAAGAAATGTCGGAGCGAGGAGGAAGAAGAAAATGAATTCGAATCGGGAAATGCTCATGCGCAATGTCCAGCTTGCGGATTTCGGAGTGATCGAAACCAATCTTTTTTTGGATACTCACCCGTATTCAAAGGAAGCGATGAGTGCATTTGAAGAATATCGTCGTGCGGCTGCAGAAGCCAGAGAAGCCTATGAAAAAAATTACGGTCCGCTGACAGCGACCGCAGAACCTTTGGGTAATAATTGGGAATGGGTTCAGAGCCCGTGGCCTTGGCAAATGGAGGAATAACAATGTGGATTTACGATAAGAAATTAGAATATCCCGTGAAAATAAAAACCCCGAATCCTGCGAATGCAAAAGTGATTGTTTCGCAGCTCGGCGGTCCGCACGGGGAACTCGGTGCGGCTACCCGTTACCTGAGTCAGCGATATTCCATGCCCTATCAGGAAATTGTCGGAATTTTGACAGATATCGGCACCGAGGAACTTGCTCATGTTGAAATGATCAGTGCCATTCTTTACCAACTGACTCGTAACCTCAGTATGGATCAAATCAAAGAAAGCGGATTTGATACATATTTTGTGGATCACACAACCGGAATTTATCCGCAGGCTGCATCGGGGGAGGCATTTTCAGCACAAACATTGGCGTCTACCGGCGATGTATTTGCCGATTTAAACGAAGATCTTGCCGCAGAGCAAAAGGCGCGATTGTCTTATGACAACATCTTGCGCTTAGTGGATGATCCGGATGTGAAGGATGCCATTCGCTTTTTGCGCGCAAGGGAAATTGTTCACTATCAGCGCTTCGGAGAAGCGCTCGGAATCGCGCAGGATAGACTGGATTCTAAGAATTTTTATGCGATTAACCCGGCGTTTGATCCCCATTGCTAAGCGAATATTACGTAAGATATCAATAAAAATACCGTTATGAAAAGAGGGTCCTGCTTGTTTTGCAGGGCCCTTTTTATTTTTTCGGATTTACAAAACAGATGACGGCGGAAAATGAAATCGACCCTGTTATTTGTTGTTTTTATAACTGCATTGTTTTTTTGACATATCGGCTGTTTTATGCATTTTATTGCGTATTTTATATAGAAAAAGATAGACAAAAAGGGAAAAATATGCTATAATATCTCTGTTGTTGGAGTTTGGGGAAGGACTTATTAGAGGTTAATGAGTTCGAGTGTGGTGTGATTTTAATAAAAAATTGATAAAACCCTAAAATCGGAGAGCATCAGATGTCAAAATACATAGAAACTGCAGAAATGTCAACTGTAGAAATTGCGGTTACCCGAAATACAGTGGTGTTTCCCGTGATTTCTGCAGCGGTTGAATTTATAGATCCATTATCGATTGCCGCATGCGAACGCGCTTTTCGCAGCGGTGGAAAAGTTTTTTTCGTAGCACAGAAAAACATTACGGGTGAAGATGTAAAACCCGCGGATTTATATACAGTAGGGACCATTGTAAAAATCAAACAGATTGTGAAAGGCAAAGACAAGCGGGCGCGGATCATTGCCGAAGGCGTTGCTCGCGCGGCTGTGATTTCATATGATTTTTCGGAAACGAAACGAAGTGCTGCGGCCTTAATTAAAAACATTCGCACCGAGGAAGGAACCGATGTACGCGAAGCGGCTTTGATTCGGACCGTTAAACGTCGGTTTGAGGAATTTGCAAGGCACATTCCCCAAATGCCGAATGATTTGCTTCATGCGGCAATGACAATTGAAGATCCCGGTTTGTTAGCGGATTTTATTGCTTCCAGCACGTTTTTAAACAACGATGATAAACAAACCGTGTTAGAGGAGTTTGATCCCATAAAGCGCTTAGAGCTTTTGGGCGTGCTTTTGGAGAGCGAGAAACAGCTTTTGGAGCTTGAACATAAGATTCAAATGCGTGTGCGCGAGCGAATTGATACTTCTCAAAAAGAATACTATTTGCGTGAGCAGCTCAAGGTGATTCAAGAAGAACTCGGGATGGACGGTGAGGACGAGGAGCAAGGCTATCTTCGCCGGATTGAATCTGCCAAGATGCCGGAGGAGTGCCGCGAACATCTCCGCAAAGAGGTTTGGCGCCTGTCACGCATGAGTGCTTCCTCCGTTGAATCCGCTGCAATTCGCAATTATTTGGATATTTGCATGGAAATCCCCTTCGGAAAGTTTTCGCATGAGAGGCATTCGCTGAATTATGCCGAAAAGGTGTTGGAGCGGGATCACGAAGGCATGAAAGAAGTGAAGGAACGCATTCTGGAATACCTTGCGGTCAAACAGATTTCGAAAGAGCAGGGCAGCCAGGTGATTTGCTTGGTAGGGCCTCCCGGTGTGGGAAAAACTTCTATCGCTGCCTCGATTGCGCAAGCTTTAAATTTGAATTTTGTCCGGGTTTCGCTTGGCGGTGTGCGGGATGAAGCAGATATCCGCGGGCATCGCAAAACTTATGTCGGGGCCGTTCCCGGACGAATTGCAGACGCTGTAATTCGCTCCAAAACGATGAATCCTTTCATTCTGCTGGATGAAATTGATAAAATGGCGCATGATATGCGCGGAGATCCGGTTTCTGCCATGCTTGAGGTTTTGGATCCGACGCAAAATGATAAATTCAGAGACCATTTCTTGGAGATCCCGTTGGATTTGCGTTCCTGCGTATTTTTGGCGACGGCCAATAATTTGGACGGGGTACCGCGCGCTCTGATTGACCGAATGGAAATTATTGAGCTCAAAAGCTATACCTTCTCCGAAAAGATGCAAATCGCTAAAAAGCATCTGCTTCCCAAAGCGAAAAAACGGCATGGGTTGAAATCGTCTTTGTTGCAATTGAAGGATAACGCGATTGAGGAAATTATAAACGGCTATACCCGTGAGGCCGGTGTGCGTGAATTGGAACGGCAAATTTCGGCAGTATGCCGTAAGGTTGCCAAGAAGATTGTCTCGGGTGAAATAAAAAAAGCGGTTGTTACAGCGTCCGATATCGAAGCTTTGTTGGGTGCGCGGAGAATCCCTGCTGAGGATGAACTGCAAAAAGAAGCGATCGGTGTTGTTAACGGTCTTGCATATACCGAAGCGGGCGGAGACGTGCTTCAAATCGAAGTGGTATCGGTGCCCGGCAACGGAAAGATTCAGATTACGGGCTCTTTAGGCGATGTCATGAAGGAGTCGGTCGAGGCGGCGTATACCTACATACGGTCTATTGCCTCCGAATTGCAGATCCCGCAAGACTTTTACAAGACAAAGGATTTGCACATTCATGTGCCGGAAGGCGCCGTGCCCAAAGACGGTCCCTCTGCCGGAATTACCATCGCGGTGTCCATTGCCAGCGAGCTTTGCAAAATTCCCGCTCGCGGTGATATCGCAATGACCGGTGAGATTACGCTGCACGGCAAGGTTTTGCCGATCGGAGGATTACGCGAGAAAACAATGGCGGCTTATCGCCGCGGAATCCGCAAGGTCATTATTCCGAAAAGCAATGTCTGCGATTTGAAGGATGTTGATCCGCAGATTGCAGCAGAGATGCAGTTTTATCCCTGCCAGGATGCAAAAGAAGTTTTGCGTTTGAGCGGCGTTTTAAAGGATTTTGCGGATCATGAGACGAAATCGGGGAACGAAACGCAAAGAGCATCGCAGATTTTCAATATTCCTGCGGTGGTCGGAAACGAAGTTCGGGGAGGAGTTTCCTGTGGCCATTAATTGGAATAATGTGAGTTTATCGGCAACCATCGGTTCAATTCATCAAATGCCGAAAGATCTGCTTCCGCAGATTGCGTTTTCCGGACGTTCGAATGTGGGCAAGAGTTCCTTGCTGAATACCTTAATCGGACGCAAAAATTTTGCTCGTGTCAGTTCTCAACCCGGAAAAACGATAACGATCAATTTTTACAATGTGGACGGACAATTTTATTTGGTGGATTTGCCCGGCTACGGATATGCCCGCCGCTCGCCGGAGGAGCAGAGACGCTGGTCTGAGTTGGTAGAGGCCTATCTTCATAATAACAGTCGTCTGCACTTGATTGTACAGCTTATCGATATGAAAGTCGGACCGACTGCAGACGATGATATGATGCTGCGTTGGTTATATGAGACGGGGACTCCGTATTTTGTTGCTGCAACCAAGGCGGACAAGCTGAACAAAACAGACTTTAACGCGAATTACGCAAATCTGCGCGATTATGATATGGTTGTTGAGGGGACACCGGTAATTCCGTTTTCCTCTTTAAAACAATTCGGAAAAGAAGAGATTTGCAGAGAAATTTTAAAATCGGTTTGATATCTAAGGGTATAAAATATAAAAACTACGAAAAGGGGAAATATTATGTTTTTACACGATAACTTGGAAGTGAATGAAAAAGAGCATTTGGCGCTTGCCGGTGCGGATTTAGTGGAAATTGCCAGAGAGTTCGGAACGCCGGCATATGTGATGGATGAAAACAAAATCCGTCAAACATGCCGTCTTATGCGCAGAACTATGGAGAAAGAATACGGCAAGGATCGTTTCATGGTGCTTTATGCCAGCAAAGCTCTTTCAATGAAAGAGATCTACCGCATTATGTCACAGGAAAATATGGGAGTGGACGTTGTTTCAACCGGCGAAATTTATACAGCCGCAAAAGTCAATTTCCCGATGGAACGGGTTTATTTTCACGGTAATAATAAATCCAATGCGGATATTGAAATGGCGATGAACCATTCTGTCGGGTGCTTTGTCGTCGATAACAGAGAAGAATTTGCAAAAATTGATGCATTGGCAAAGGCGCGCGGAAAAAAGCAGAAAGTACTCTTGCGCGTAGCTCCCGGTATTGATTCCCATACCTTTGAAGCGGTAAATACCGGACGTGTTGATTCCAAATTCGGCATATCTTTGGCTACCGGACAGGCTATGGAGGCCATTCAGTACGCTTTGACATTGAAGAATATCGATTTTGCCGGTGTCCATTGCCATATCGGCTCGCAGATTTTTGAGGCAAAACCGTTCTGTGATGCTGCAGAGATTATGATCAAATTGATTGCCGATATTAAGAAAGAAACCGGAACGGAAATTCGCGAACTAAATCTCGGCGGCGGTTTCGGAGCGAGATATACCGAGGCAGATCCCAAAATTAATTATGCCGATATTATCCGCGCGGTTGCGGCGGTGATTAAAGCACGCTGCAACGACCATAATATCAATATCCCGAAAATTCTGATCGAACCCGGACGCAGCATTGTTGCTGAGGCGGGGCTCACCTTGTACACTGTAGGAAACGTTAAGGAAATAACGGGATATAAAAATTATGTTGCCATAAACGGCGGAATGACCGATAACCCCCGCTATGCGCTTTATCAGTCTAAATATGATGCGGTGGTGTGCAACAAAAACAAGGTGACAAAGGAACGGGATTTTGAATGCACAATTGCCGGATGCTGCTGTGAAAGCGGTGATTTGATTGCCGAAAATATTAAAATTCAAAAACCGACGCCCAATGATACTTTGGCTGTGTTTACAACCGGTGCATATAATTTTTCCATGGCAAGCAATTATAACCGGGTAACACGTCCGCCCGTTATTATGATTAAAAACAAACAGCCGAGAGTCGTTGTAAAAAGACAGAGTTTAGAAGATTTGGTTAGCAACGATCTTTAATTCTTCTTTTGCGTTGTATCCGGATACACACTGCAAATCTCTATGTAGTGCTGCTCATGGGCATGAACAAAAAGATCACTGCTTATTTTCAAAAACAGATATTTTTTGTTCATGCCGCGGCAACTGCCCGGTTCGGTAGTCAGGAAAGGATATTTTTCTATGCTCAGAATGCTTTTTGAAAATCCATTGTTAATCCTTTATCGCATACCGGCATTATTGCTTGCGATTTCGGTTCATGAGGCGGCACATGGCTTTGTGGCATATAAACTCGGCGATCCTACCGCTAAAGCGATGGGACGGCTGACATTAAATCCTTTGCGACACATGAATGTGGTTGGCACATTGATGCTTCTGCTTTTTGGGTTCGGCTTTGCCACTCCGGTACCGGTGAATGCCCAAAATTTCAAAAGACCGAAATGGGATATGGCCTTGGTCGCTCTTGCCGGGCCGCTTTCCAATGTTATATTGGCCATCGGCGGCATTTTGGGCCAAAGTTTGCTGAATCATACGGTAGGGAATTTGAATCATCCGACGATTCTGGCATTATATAATCTGCTATATGTGTTTGTTGCACTGAATATATGTTTTGCCGTTTTTAACTTGATTCCGATTCCTCCGCTTGATGGATCCCGAATTCTATTGACTTTCCTGCCGAAGAAATTGTATTTTTCCGTAATGCAATATGAAAGATATATTCAAATCGTATTTTTTGTAATTCTGATGACAGGCGTTATCGATGGATTTTTGAATCATATTTTTCGTATTGTAATTCAGGCGTTATATTCGGTTTTTCTGTTCTGAAGGATGTGAAAAAATGGATTTAACATATCATATTGACGTGTTCGAAGGTCCCTTGGACTTGCTTCTCAGTTTAATTGCCAAAAATAAAATGAACATCGCGGATATTCGAATCACACTGATTTTCGAACAGTATATGGAATATCTGAATCAGATGCAGCAGATGGATATGGAGTTGACCGGCGATTTTATTGCGATGGCAGCGGAGCTGATGCTGATCAAAAGTCGGATGCTGCTCCCGCGCAATGAGGAGGAAGAGGAGGACCCCCGTGAACGTTTGGCCGCGGCGCTGCTTGAATATCAAAAGGCAAAGCTTGCAGCGCAATTTTTGGATGGGCAATATACACGGTATCATGACCGTTTTGCTAAGGATACCAGCGAGATCGCTGCGGACGGAACGATTCTTCCGCAGGATTCGTATGCTCTGTTTGAGGCGATGTCAGGCCTGCTTGAACGAATGAACGATCGGCCCCAAAATATTGCATCGTATGTTGCGCCGATTATCAAACGAAAATATATTCCGGTCGGAACACGGGTACCGTATATCGTTGCGCTACTGAAATCAACCGAGAAAGTTCAGTTTTTGGATTTTTTCTCGGAGGCTACGACAAAGTCCGAGTTGGTTGCGACTTTTTTAGCATTATTAGAAATGATTAAATCCGGCAATATCCGTATTTTTTATGAAAACAAAGATGTTTTGGATCGAACTTTGTGTTTTGCGTTGAATGAGCAGTCACCGCTGCCGGAAATTTATGCAGAGAAGGAGGAAACGGTCGTATGAGCGAATTGAGTGTTCATGAGATGAATCGAATTATAGAAGCCGTTTTATTTGCTGCAGGGCATCCTCTTTCTTATGATAAAATTGCGGAAGTGTTGCAGATCAGTAAAAAAGAAGCCCGTAAAATTGTGAAAAATTTTGCGGATTTTTATAATGCAGACGATTCAAGAGGGCTGATTTTGCTGACCTTTGACGATAGCTGTCAATTGGCGGCAAAGGAACAGTACGGTTCGTATATCCGTACAGCGCTGAATATTAAAAACGGCGGAAATCTGTCTCGGTCTTCTTTGGAAATATTAGCGATTGTTGCATACAATCAGCCGGTGACCCGTGCATATATTGACGAGGTTCGCGGTGTTGACAGTACCTATTCGGTATCTTCTTTGATACAAAAAGGATTGCTCAAAGTAAAGGGACATTTGGATGTTCCGGGTCGCCCGGCACTTTTGGTTACAACGGAGGAATTTCTCCGTTGCTTCGGCCTTTCTTCTATATCGGATTTACCTGCAAAAGATACTTTTGTGTGCGCACAGGAAAACGTTCCGCTGCAAATCAGTATTGCAACTTAAATAAGGGGGGAGACGACGGTTTGACGGTAGTTTGGATTTTGCTTGCCGTTTTATCTTTGATCTTACTTTTGATGTTCCTTGCCGTTCGCGTCGAACTTCGATATGATTCTGCGTTGGTTTTACGGCTTAAAATTTTAGGAATCCCGATCCGTCTTTATCCCAGACCTAAGAAGAAAATTCGCCTTTCGGATTACCGGATTCAAAAAATACGTCGTCGCCAAAAAAAGCAGTATAAAAAAATGCAAAAGCGGCAGCAAAAAAAGGACGAAAAGAAGGCGAAGAAAGCCCGTAAGGAAAAAGCGGAAGAAAAAACAGATATTCTTGAAACAATTCACCTGATTACTGCGTTAGCGCGTAAAGTCATTCAAAAAACATTGCGGTATTTACGGATTGATTTGCTTCGATTGCAGATTACGGTCGGTTCGGAGGATGCCGCGAAGACAGCGATTTTATACGGCGCGGTGTCACAGTCGGTTGCGTATCTGATTGAGATTTTGTCCAATGTGACAAAACTGCGGCGCTACAGGCAATGTGTTTCGGTTCAGGCGGACTTTATTTCGGAAAAAACCAAGATGAATGTTAATATTTGTTTTCAGTTGCGGGTATGGCAGATACTTGCCATCCTGATTGCCGCGGGTATGACTTTTGTAAAAGAGCGTGCCAATGCGAATATAAAGGAAACGGTTCGACATACCGAGAAAAAGATATAAAAAGGAGAATGTGTTATGGCAGAAAGCAAGATCAATGAGATGATTCAAACCTCGTTGGAGAGTATTAAAAAAGTAATCGATGCGAATACGATTATCGGTGACCCGATTCATACCCCGGACGGAACTTTTATTTTGCCGATTTCCAAAGTTGCGGTCGGTTATGCTTCCGGAGGTGTTGATTATAACAGTAAGATTGAAAAGCCTCGTGATGACAAAAATTTCGGCGGCGGCGGTGGGACCGGCATTACCGTGTCACCGGTTGGATTTTTAGTCATAAAAACAGACGGCAGTGTTGAGCTTCTAAACATTAATCATCCGGTGAACGATTTTGGAGCATCGGTCAATTCCTTGGTGGACAAATTGCCGGGTGTTATGGGAAAAATAAAGAATATGTTTTCTAAGAAAAAAGAAACTACAGGCAGTGTAAATACGGTGTTCTCGGATGACAAGAACATAAGTTTTGAGGAAGAAATCAAAAAGACGGAGAAGATTTCAGAGGAGTAAGCGTTGCGCATAATTCCTTCTTTGCGGACATATATCTTTTGTGTGCATTTGCATATTGGCAGATAAGATATATGAAAAAGGAGGAATATCCGGGTGCGGAGAATATTTACGGGGTGTGCAGCAATATTCTTGTGTATAATACTGCTTTCTTCCGGAATACCGGTGTTTGCACAGCCGTCCATGTCGCTTTCGGTTTCGGCGGAAAGCGCCATTTTGATTGAGGCGGAAAGCAAAAAAATTCTTTTTGAAAAGAATGCCCATGAAAAACGGGGAATTGCGAGCACAACCAAAATTATGACGGCACTGGTTGCCTTAGAGAACAGTGATCTGGATGAGATTGTACAGGCCACAACGAAAACGGTTGGAGTGGAAGGCTCGTCAATATATCTACATGCAGGCGAAGAACTGTCTATGGAGGATTTGCTTTACGCGCTGCTGCTGGAAAGCGCCAATGATGCGGCGGCAACCATTGCTTATGCGGTAGCGGGTTCTGAAGATGCTTTTGCCGGCATGATGAATGATAAAGCGGCTGAACTGGGACTTTCGGATTCTTCTTTTGTCAATCCGCACGGATTGGATGCAGAGGGGCATTATTCTACCGCATACGATCTTGCAATGATTACGGCTGCCGCCTTGCAGAATGAAAAATTTCATCAAATGGTTTCCACGTACCGAAAGGTGATTGAAAACCCAAAAGATCAGACAACCCGTTTGCTTTTAAACCATAATAAGTTGTTAAAAACGTATGAAGGCGCCATCGGTGTCAAGACCGGTTATACCAAAAGATGCGGGAGGTGTCTGGTCAGCGCTGCAGAACGGGATGGATTGCGGCTGATTGCTGTCAGCTTAAACGCTTCGGATGATTGGAATGATCATCGAAAAATGCTGGATTACGGCTTTTCGACCTATGAGAAAGTGAATTTGCTTGCCGAAGGCGAGGTCCGCATGATGACAAACGTGGTCGGCGGAGAACGGGACAAAGCGGCTTTGACTAATGTAAAAGCGGTTGGCGTCATGCTTCCGAAAGAGCACGGTGAGATTACGAGTATTACCGAGCTGTCTCCCTTTTATTATGCGCCGCTGAAATCCGGACAGAACGTGGGCAAAATCCGTTATTTTTGCGACGGTGAATGCATTGCCGAGGCGGAGCTTTTCAGTCTTGATACGGTAGAGAAAGCGCAGAGCCGGCATTCTTTTTGGAATTGGATTTGTAAAATATTCGGATTTGGAGCATAGAGTATAAGGAAAGAACTGATATGGAAGAAGTGCGACTTCAGAAATATATTTCAAGCTGCGGGATTATGTCGCGCCGGGCTGCCGAAAAAGAAATTCAGGCAGGACATATCTTTGTTAACGGAGAACCTGCCGTATTGGGACAGAAAATAAAAGTCGGCGAAGACTCTGTAAAATATAACGGGAAGCTGATTTTGATGCAGGGACATCAAAATATTTATATTATGCTGAACAAACCGCGAGGGTATGTTACGACAATGTCGGATGAAAAAGGGCGCCCGATTGTTACGGATTTAATCCGGGGCGTTCCTTGGCGCGTGTATCCGGTCGGCAGGTTGGATATGGATTCGGAAGGGCTATTGCTGTTAACCAATGACGGTGAGTTTGCCAATCGTTTAACGCATCCGGGCCATGAGGTCAGCAAGGTATATCATGTTAAGGTTGCTTCCGAGGTCAGCGCTGAAACCTTGAAATCGCTTTCAAAACCCATGCAGATAGACGGATATGATTTGAAGCCGGTTAAGGTGGATGTTATTGTTCGGGGAAACGGGTATACCGTCCTGCGAATGGAGCTTTTTGAGGGACGAAACCGTCAGATTCGGAAGATGTGTGAGTCCTTGAACCTTAAGGTTTTGTTGTTGCGCCGTGTATCTGTCGGCGCACTTTCGCTTGGGGATCTTCCAATCGGTCAGTGGTGTTATTTGACACCATCCCAAATTCAGATGTTAAAGTGAGGATAGAATAAAGATGCTTCAGATTAAACCCATTCAGGAAAAAGAAGAGCAAGAACGTATTTGTATATTATGCGGTGCGGAGTACGATCCGGATTTGTTGGCCTATGCCGCATACAATGACGGAGAGCTATGCGGTGTCTGCCAATTTACGATGCATAAGGATATCGGTTATTTATATTGCCTGTCTCCTGTGAAAGACAGCTATGACGAGGATGCATTGTTTATCGCCGGACGTTCGGCGCTGAACTTTATTGATTTGTGCGGAGTGCATTTTGCCGTATATCTCGGGGATGATGAGAAGCTTGCACGACGCGTCGGCTTTACAAAAAACGAAACAGAGCCGTATTACACAATGGATCTTACCGGCGTGTTTGAAGGCGGCTGCGGAGGTCATTGAAAGTATAAAACAGAATCGTAATTGGCTTTAAATAGAGGAAGTCCCCCATATACTAAATGGGGGACTTCCTCTATTTAAAGCAGCATGCTTATTTCCCAACGCAGAATTTTGAAAAAATTTCATTTACAATATCCTGCGAAATATCGCGGCCTTCAATTTCGCAAATTGCACCGTAAGCATTTTCAATATCCATTCCGGCAATATCCTGTGTATATCCGTTTTGCAGCGCTTTCATGGCGTTCTGTACAGAAATATGACACTTTTGAATGCTTGCATATTGGCGGGCATTGGCAACGATGGCATCTGTGTTGTAATCGATATTCCCGGTTAAAAATAAATTCTCTATGAGCTGTGTAATCTTATTTTTGTCTTCCGATCTTGTTTTTGCCGATATTTCCGCAATGTTCTGAAAGTGAGAACGAATGGTGTCCATTTGGATCCTGCGGGGAAGATCCTGCTTGTTGATCACGGCGATTTTAACTCCCGAAGCCTGATCAAGTAATGAGAGCAGGGCAATATCCTCTTCTGTCAAGGCTTCCGATGCGTCAAAGAGGGCAAAAATCAGCTCTGCTTTACTCAGCGCATTTTTGGCGCGGTCAATTCCGATTTGTTCCACTTTATCTTCGGAGGAGTGAATTCCGGCAGTGTCACTTAATTTCAGAAGCACTTTCCCCAAGGTGATATTTTGTGAGATAACATCCCGTGTGGTTCCCGGAATTTCCGTAACAATCGCCAAGTCCTTTTCGGCCAAAAGATTCATAAAAGTGGATTTTCCGACATTTGGGCGGCCGATAATCACGGCATTTAATCCCTCATTGACAGCATGCGTGGAGTGATAAGAATCTTCAATTGTACGGAGCTCGGATAACAGTGCTGACAGACGGGATTTGATTTCTTCAACGGACAGGTCCTCAAGATCTTCATCCGGGAAATCGATGTAAGCATATGTGCTGGAGAGAATGGCCCTTAACTCCTCTGCAATTGCA
The DNA here is from genome assembly GCA_934365155.1 of uncultured Eubacteriales bacterium. Lineage (GTDB taxonomy): Bacteria > Bacillota > Clostridia > Oscillospirales > CAG-272 > RGIG8399. The sequence continues at coordinate 20,457 of CAKRMZ010000022.1, forward strand.
TTGCACCGGCGATCCAACACGCCACGGGAGGATGCGGCCGCCAAGCGAATCTGCTCATCGGTTGTTGCATCAAGCAGCATGCCGATTGCTTCTGCTTGGGTGAGACTGAGTTTTCCGTTGATGAAGGCGCGGCGGGTAAACTCACCCGGTCCGGCTGCAAAAGCTCCGCAAAGGAAAGCGGATTCCAACACATTCTGTGTTAAAAGGATTCCGCCGTGGCATGAAATTTCAACGGTATTTTCACCTGTAAATGAATGGGGCGAGAAAAAAACGGTTGCCATTCCGTCATCAATGACCGCGCCGTCTTTTAAAATGTCTCCCCATACGGCGTTTGCATGCGGAAGCTCGGATAAACGTTTTTTGCTTTTCGGAATGAACATTTTTTCGGCGATTGTGATCGCGTCATCCCCGGAAATGCGAATTACGGCGATTCCGCCTTTTCCGAATGCTGTGGAAATTGCCGCGACGGTTTTGTTTTGGTTCAAAGATTGATTGCTCATAGATTTTTCCTATTATTATTTGTTTGATAATTTTTCATTATGGCATAAAACTGCAGCGCATCCCATATATATTTATTAAAAAAGAGTATCATTTGAAGGAGATTTTATCAATGTTTGTTTATTCGCTTAAGGCTTCTACACTTAAATTGGTTGCAATTTTATGTGTTGCCGTGCTGACATTGATTACACTGCTTGCTTTAATTCCGACATACGAGCCGGCGTCGGTAGGTGAAACAAAGATTAATTATTCCAAAATTAAATCCAATGACGAGCGAATTGCATTTATTTCACAGTTTGGCTGGCAAGTGGAGACGGTAGCCAAAGAGGAGGCAGAGGTAACAATACCGAAGGATTTTGACAAGGTGTTTTCCGGATACAATACCATTCAGAAAAATCAGGGCTTGAATCTTGAAAAATACAGAAACAAAACCGTGACACGCTATACTTATGTGATTACGAATTATCCGGACTACGACGGTACGGTATATTTCAATATGTTGGTTTATAAGGACCGAGTGATCGGCGGGGATGTATGCTCTGCGGCGCTGGACGGATTTATTCACGGTTTTGCAAAATAAAAGCTTTAATTTTCATCAAATACAATTTCATAAAGGGTCAGCAGCCTTTCCTCAAGGCTGCTTTTTTCTTTTTCAAGTTCGGAAAGAATTTGATAGTCTGTTGCGTGTTTTTCGCATTCGTGATTCAGCTCTTCCAAACGGGCTTCTATTGCGGAAATTTCCTTTTCGGCATTCTTTTTCTGATTGATTTTTTTTCGGTTTTCGGCATTTGCTCGTTTGGCATCTAAATAACTTTGTTTTGCAGCACTGCTTTCTGGCGGCGCAGCTTTTTCGGTACTGCTGTCAATCAGACGAAGCAACGAACGGTAAGTTTGATATTCCTCAAAATTGCCGTTGTAAACAAAAAAAGAATGATTGCTCAAATCAATGATACGGGTAGAAAGCTTATTGATAAAATAACGGTCGTGAGATACGGCGATGATTGTGCCGTCAAATTCCGTCAGCGCTTGCTCCAAAACTTCTCTAGATTGGATATCCAGATGATTGGTGGGTTCGTCCAGAATCAATACGTTGGCACCGTTTGAAATCAGCTTGGCAAGGGTCAGGCGAGCCTTTTCGCCGCCGGAAAGAACAGAAACGCATTTTTGAACATCGTCTCCGGTAAATAAAAACGATGCTAACAGGTTTCGAACCTGCGTTTGCGTCATGTCGGGGTTCGCATTCCAAAGCTCCGAGAGAACGGTGTTGGATTCGGACAGCTCTTGATTCTCCTGATCATAATAGGCGATCTTTGTGTTGTGCCCGAATTCAAACGAACCACGATCTGCCGACAATTTTCCGGATATGATTTTAATTAGAGTCGATTTTCCGCATCCGTTCGGGCCGCAAATGAAAAGACGGTCGTTCCTTTGGACTAAAAAGGAAATGTTTTCAAAAAGCTTTTGTTGCCCGAAGGATTTACAAAGTCCTTGGACGAGCAGCACCTCATTGGCGCTGGCGGTGGCTGATTTTTTAAAATGAAAATGGATCGAGGCCGGATCAGCAAGAGGCTTTTGAAGTTTTGGCATCCGGGCGAGCATTTTTTCGCGGCTTTCGGCGGCAATGATGTTTCTTTCGCGATTCCACCGCCTTTGCTGTTCAATGTAAGCCTCAATACGATGAATTTCTTTTTGCTGACTTTGATATTGATGTTCATAGATTTTGCGATCCCGCTCTTTTGCGAGCACATAATCGGAATAGTTTCCTTGATATATTTTGCCGTTGCCGTGCTCAATTTGTAGTATTTTATTTACTGAAACATCTAAAAAATAGCGGTCGTGCGATACAATTAATACGGTTCCGCGATAGGTGCGAAGGTATTGCTCCAACCAACAAACCGCATCGGTATCCAAATGGTTAGTCGGCTCGTCAAGGATAAGAATATCCGGCGATTTTAAAATCAGCTTTATCAGGGAAAGCTGTGTTTTTTGCCCTCCGGAAAGCGAGGAAATCGGCATTTGCCACATAGCTTCGTGAAATCCGAACTTTTTGAGCAGTGTCATACATCGGTTTTTATACTCGCGTCCGCCTTTTTGAGCAAATTCCTCATTGAGACGGTTTAGAGAGTTGAGCAACGTGGGATCTTCTGTGTTGGACAATGCAGATTGAAGTTGCTCTAACTTTTTTCCCAAGGCTTTCAGATCGGCAAATGCATCGAGCATTTCGTTCAGGACGTTTTGATTGCTTTCAAGCTCGCTGTTTTGTCGGAAGTACCCGATGCTTTTGCTTTTTGATATATATATATTTCCTTCTGTCGGAGACAACTCTCCGGTCAGTACGCGCAAAAGCGTTGTTTTTCCTGCACCGTTTACGCCGACGATTCCCAAGCGGTCGCCGTCGTTGAGAGCAAAGGATATTTTATTTAAAACAGTTTCAACGCCGAAAGCGACAGAAACAGAATTGCTGCTGATACTAATCATGCCTGACCCCGTGAATTGATATAAGTTGTATAATATATATGGTATATAATAAAGAAACAGAGCAGTCTGCTGATGCTCTGTTTAATTTGTTGAAGCAGTTAGAAGACGATTTATATTATTCTGAAAAATCCCCATGGCGACGAATCCGAGAAAGAAAAAGCAAAGTAGTATATACAGCAGACTGTAATCGGATTGATATGCTCCGCCGCTTTTTTTGTAATTGATGGCATACAGCGCTTTGGAGTATTGATAAAACCATATTAGCTTATAAAAACCAAAGCTGAAAATGCAGAGCAAAACCTCGACCATTGGACTTTGCGATGTATCATTTTGCTGATCGGATAGGAATTTTGTGGTTTTTGCAATCCAAATCAGATCATATATTCCCAATGTGCATACAGACAGAAGGGCAACTAAAATCGGAGATTTTCTGATCTTATTTTGATTCACTCGTTTTTCTCCTCTTCCGCCTCATCCGAGAATTGTTTTGCTCCGCACATCGGACAGTACAGCGCGCGTCGATCAAACTGTGCTCCGCATGATTTGCATATCTGATTGTCATTTTTCTGCAATTCGGAACTCTGTTTTTCAAGCAGGATAATTTTTTGATAAAGGGTTTCGGCAAGCTGACAGTTTACGGCAATTTCTTCTTCAAGGTCAATTTGCTCTCGGCGTGACTGAAACGTGAGTTTGCCGATGTTGCGAAATACTTTAGAGAGCTTCGCTTTTTCAGCTTGAAGATCCAGTTTGTTTTTTGCGGAGGCCGCAATTTTTAGGGTCTTTCTGATTGTATATTCCTTTGCTTCTTGAAAGCTTTTTGAGATATCGTCCCGAAAATCCATGATAACATCCTTCTTCCTAATGCTTTTGATGAGAATATTGTACCCTTTTTTGTAAATTTTGTCAAATGAAATCATACGATGACGATGTGTTTCAGAAAAATATCAGCATGCTCATATTTTTTTAAAAAAGGGAAAAAATATGTCTGACATTATTTGAAAATAAGGAGTGATATAGATGGACCTATCTAAGGAATTTTATCCGAAGTACAGTGACGCGCGTGCGGGAAAATCTCCGCTGCTTCGGGATTGCTTGATGGCATTTTTGGTGGGAGGCGCTATTTGCGCAATTGCACAGGGACTTTATAATTTATATCTTTGTTTTGACATTTCGGAAGAAGTTGTCAAAATGTTAGTGCCGGTATCATTGATTTTTTTAACGGGATTTTTTACCGGAATCGGATGGTTTGATTTGCTGGCGAAGCGTGCGGGAGCAGGAACGTTGGTTCCGATTACCGGGTTTGCCAATGCGGTGGTGGCACCGGCTATTGATAATAAAGCCGATGAGAGTGATATAATAGGACTCAGTCAGAAAGCCTTTAAGCATTTAGACGCGAGTATGATGATTTAGTCCAAACAATTACATTTAGAAAGGAGTTTGTATTCGAGCAACATATTCAATCATAACCTGCCACACAGAAAGGCCGAATGAGCGTTGAAACCCATTCGGCTTTTCCTATTTCATGAGGAGGATAAGAATGAGAAAACAAGGCGTACTGATTTATGATGATGTGATCGACCGGATGGACATTCGCTTCGGGCCGCTGGATTACTACGGTGGCCTTCACTGCGGAGAACGGCTGGAGGTGCTGCTTGACGGAGAGTGGATCCCGACGAGAATCGAACTCGGTGAGTTCTGGTATCTCAAAGGCGTGAAACTGTTCAGATTGAACGGTCTGATTGTAAGAATCGAAGACTGATACTATGTGACGACGGAAAGGTCGTCTTTTTTATTATTCCAAGGAAGGAGGCGCTGGTGTTGAAATGCTTGATGAAGTATGAATGGGTAAAGCTGCGAAGAGATACCCTGCCGACCGGCAAAGGCATTATGGGTGCCTGGGCAAAGCTTGCCGCCCGAGCTGCATTTCGCAAAGGACATGCCTCCTACTGTGGTTATAAGAACGCTGTGAGCCCCGGAATGTGGTCCGGAGGTTATATTGTTGGGCTGAAGAGTATTCTCGGCATCAGAAGCCGCATACAGGCGTTAGAGATACTGGATAAGCTATCAGCCCTCGGTTATCTGAAATATACGCTGGACAGCAAAACCAAAAAGCTGACCTATCAATTAACGGACTGGGTCGTAAAATGCTCCGGCGAGGAATGCATGAACGGAACCGTGTATGCCACAGATGGTTTTGGATTTCTCTGCCTCCCCCGCAATATTACGCAGCGACTTGCCGGGGAGCAATATACATTTGATGAAGCAGACGCATGGCTGGATCTCTAGTGCCACACAGTATCAAAGGAACCGGGCAATGCGTTTTCTTTTATGGCACCGGCTGTTCAATACGGCAAATACGGAGCCATATACCGATCCACAAAAGAGATATTCAAGAGGCCGAAATCAATAAGACCGAAACTTAAAAAAACAAAAGTTGCTGATACACTTCTATCTGAACAGAAGCCCAAATGAGGGGCTAATAAGAGTCCCCGATCGTCATGTCTTATTTCCCTACCTCGTGGAAAGTAACAAAAACGCAAGAATTAAATCCATCGCTTTATAAACCGTTGCGTTTTTGC
>CAKRMZ010000023.1 GCA_934365155.1 uncultured Eubacteriales bacterium
GTATGTTTCAAAAAAGGCACTTCGTACGAAGTGCCTTTTCTTGTTTTTTGTGCGATCTTATTCACAGAAACCGGGGTGCTTTTCCTTAATCTTTTTGCACAGGAAGCCGCCGAGGAAATATCCGGCAAGACCAAACGCAATGCCCAGAATCATTCCGGCAAAGACATCGGTAGGATAATGAACATACAGATACAAACGCGAAAACGCAACTAAAAAAGCAATAATCAATGCCGCAATACCGAATTTTTTTCGTTCGGTCAGCATCAAAACCGTTGCCGCTTCAAAACAGACTAATGTGTGCCCGGAGGGGAAAGAGAAGTCGGACAGGGCTTTCACCAGAAGGTCGATTCCCGTTCGGATATCGTATGGACGGATACGGGCAACGATCGGTTTTAATAGGGCATTTCCGATTAATACGCCGAATATGAAGGCAAAGCCCATCATGATTCCGACCTTGCGGTATTTCTTTGTGAAAACAAAAATCACTGCTACGGCAATCCAGAAAATTCCTTTGTCTCCGAGCATCGTGATAATCGGCATGACAACATCTAAAAAAGCACATTTCAGGTGTGCGGTAATCCAATCTAAGATTGCAAAATCAAATTGAGTAATCGCTTCAATCAAAATGTAATCTCCTTTATACTTGGTAATATAGTGTCAGTGAGGAAGCTCTTTTGAATAATCGTATTCTTCCATCGAAATCGAACGGCTGTATATTTGCAATGAGCTGAAAGCATTATCGAATTTTGTTTTCTTCTTTTTGGGAACGAAGGCATTCAGTTGTGTTTTGACGAGGTAATTATAAATTTGCGTATCCGCCCGATTGAATATTTCCCGATTAAAACAGAAATTTAAATTCAGGCTTTCCGCTTGGCTTAAATCCACATTATAGAAGGTGACACGGTAGTATCGGTAAAGGGCATAATGGTCTTTAAGAGTGCTATACTGTTCAGATACGATGTTTCCGTTTTCATCGGTTAAAGACAGCCGAAAGGGCTCTTTATCAACGGGAACCATTTTATAATAATCCAAAAAATAGCGGAGCGTGCTTTGGTTGAATTTTACGGTTACCTGCAGCTGATTGACAGAGGGAAGATAAAGAATGCGACTTGTCATAAAATAGCCATTGCCGGAAATCGAATCGGGAGTTTTTTGACAGAAAATTTGAAATTGTCCGGGGTTTTGACGGTAGGCTTCCGCAGCTTCATTATCCCACATGACTTGATTTGCGCCCTTTGGATCATGCCGGCTGACGTAGATGCGCCAAAAGAAGAACAGGAAAATGAAAAGAATGCAGGCATAGACCGCATACTTCAAGATTTTTTTTATTATTTGAAAGGCTTTCATGTTCAATCCTTTTTTTGTTTTTCTATATTTTAGCACAGTTAAAATAAATTCGTCAATGAAGATTTTGTAAATATGGAATTTGGTGCCGCGCTTCGGTAAAAGTCACCACGGAAATATTGTTATATTTTTATCAAAAACACGGATAAAATCCGCTGAAAGTATTGACTATAATACCGTAATCATGTATAATTATTAGAAAATAATATGATGATATTGCCAAATTTTAAATGAAGGTGATTCATTATTCATAAAAGGAGATTGTTTTCAATGAAACGTGTGTATAATTTCTCAGCAGGTCCGTCAGCATTGCCTTTGCCTGTACTTGAAAAGGCAGCATCCGAATTGGTTTGTTATGGCGATAGCGGAATGTCCGTTATGGAAATGAGTCACCGATCTCCGGCTTTTGAAGAAATTATTGCTGCGGCGAAATCCAATCTGATAAAGTTGATGAATATTCCGGAAAACTATAAGGTTCTGTTTTTACAGGGCGGTGCTACGACACAGTTTGCAGCTGTTCCGCTCAACTTGATCGGAAAAACCGGAAAAGCAGATTATATTGTTTCCGGTCAGTTTTCAAAGAAAGCGTATACCGAGGCGAAAAAGTACGGAGATATCCGTTTGGTTGCTACTTCCGAGGATCAGAATTACTCTTATATTCCGCAGGTGAAAAAAGAGGACTTCCGGCCGGATGCAAGCTATGTTCATATTTGCTTTAACAATACGATTTACGGTACAAAATATAATTATATTCCGGATACCGGTGATATTCCGTTGGTTGCCGATATGTCGTCTTGCATTATTTCCGAACCGATTGACGTATCGAAATTCGGCGTTATTTATGCCGGTGCACAAAAGAATATGGGTCCTTCGGGCCTTACCGTTGTGATTGTGCGTGAGGATCTTCTCGGCGGCGCAAGAGCGGATACACCGGTTATGCTGGATTGGAAGACTCAGGCAGATCACGATTCCATGTATAATACGCCCCCTTGCTATGCAATTTACATGGCAAAGCTTGTTTATGAATGGGTTCTTTCATTGGGCGGATTGGATCAGATGCAAGCCATCAATAAAGAGAAAGCAGCATTGCTTTACGATTACATCGATGCTTCCGACTATTATATTGCTCCGGCAAAAAAAGAGTGCCGTTCGATGATGAATGTGACCTTTGTAACCGGAAATCCGGATTTGGATAAAATGTTTGCGTCCGAAGCAGCAAAAGCCGGCTTTATGAACATTAAAGGTCACAGAAGCGTCGGCGGTATGCGTGCTTCCATTTACAATGCAATGCCGCGTCAGGGAATTGTTGATCTGATTGCATTCATGAAACAGTTTGCGGCGGATCATCCGAAGGCTTGAGTGCCTGTTTTTGTGTGAAAGGGGAATGAAGATGCTTAATATTAAGTTGATGAATAAAATTTCCGCTACCGGTACGGATTTGTTTGATCGGGAGAAATATTCCGTCGGTGATGAAATTGCAAACCCGGACGCCATTTTGGTTCGTTCCGCTACTTTGCATGATATGGAGTTCGGCGCGGATTTGAAGGCAATTGCACGTGCAGGCGCGGGAGTGAATAATATTCCGATTGATCGCTGCTCTGAAAATGGAATCGTAGTATTTAACACACCGGGTGCCAATTCCAACGGTGTTAAGGAGTTAGTGTTAGCGGCTTTGATTTTCTCTTCGAGAAATGTTTTAGATGCGTCCAAATGGGCGGAAGGTTTAACGGAAAATGTAGCAAAATCCGTTGAAAAGGGAAAAAGCCAGTTTACCGGACATGAAATCAAAGGGAAAAAGCTTGGCGTGATCGGTCTCGGCGCCATCGGACGTTTGGTTGCCAATGCTGCAGTTGAACTGGGCATGGAGGTCATCGGTTACGATAAATTTATTACGGTAGACGGCGCTTGGTCTCTCTCTCGCATGGTGAAAAAAGCGGCGGCAATTGAAGATATTTTCAAAAGTTGTGATTATATTACCGTTCATGTTCCGTTGACGGATGAGACGAAGGATATGTTTTGTAGCGAGAGCTTTGCCATTATGAAAGACGGTGTGCGGATTATGAATTTCTCCCGCGCAGGACTGGTGAATGCTGCTGCGCTGAAGGAGGCTTTGGCATCCGGCAAAGTGGCAGGCTACGTTACGGATTTCCCGACAGAGGAAACGCTGGGAACCAAGGGAATTATCAATATTCCGCATCTTGGAGCTACCACCGAAGAATCGGAAGAGAACTGTGCAATGATGGCTGCACGGGAATTGATTGACTTCTTGGAAAACGGAAATATCAAAAACAGTGTGAATTTCCCGGATGTGTCCTTGGAGCACAGCGGAGACTATCGTATCTGTCTGTTTCATAAAAACATTCCGAATATGCTTGCAAAAATTTCCGGTGTGGTTTCGGAGCTCGGTATTAATATAGAGAACATGATAAATCGTTCTAAGAAAGACTGGGCTTATACAATGGTGGAAACAACCGGTCAGCTTCCTGCAGACAGCATCGAAAAACTCAAGAGCATTGACGGTATGGCACGGGTAACGATTATTCACTGATATCGATATAAAAAATCCCGTGTGCACCACGGGATTTTTATCTTGATCGGTTTTGAATTCTCATAAAAATTATTGATAAAATCGGCTGAATGTGCTAAAATATTTATCAAATGTAATAATAAATTCTTAGTATAAAGGGGATAAAACGATGTACAACAAAAAATCTGTAGAAGACATTGCAGTGCGTGGAAAAAAGGTTTTGGTTCGCTGTGATTTCAATGTGCCGATGAAAGACGGTGTGATTACGGATGACAAGCGAATTGTTGCTGCTATTCCGACAATTCAGTACCTGATCAATAACGGTGCAAAGGTGATCCTCTGTTCCCATATGGGAAGACCCAAGGGCGAATTTAATATGAAATACAGCCTGGCTCCTGTGGCAAAGAGACTTTCCGAAATCTTAAAGCAAGATGTGGTTTTGAGCTCGGATGTAATCGGAGACGATGCGAAAGCCAAAGCAGCCGCTTTAAAAGACGGCGACGTTATGTTGCTTGAAAACGTTCGTTTCCATAAAGAAGAAGAAGCAAACGATCCTGATTTTGCCAAAGCGTTGGCTTCCTTGGCAGAAATCTATGTAAACGATGCTTTCGGAACCGCACACCGTGCACATGCTTCCACGGCAGGTGTCGCAAAATATCTTCCGGCTGTCTGCGGCTATCTGATTCAGAAAGAAATTTCTATCATGGGCGGCGCTCTTTCAGATCCGAAACGTCCTTTTGCGGCAATTTTGGGTGGAGCAAAAGTATCCGATAAAATCGGTGTCATCAATAATCTGCTGGATAAGGTCGATACCCTGATTGTCGGCGGCGGCATGGCATATACGTTCCTTCATGCAATGGGATACCCGATCGGAAATTCTATCTGTGAAAACGATAAGTTGGATTTAGCTCGTGATTTGCTGCAGAAAGCAAAAGAGAAAAAGGTGAACTTCCTGCTGCCTCTCGACAGCGTAATCGGTCGTGCGTATGAGGAAGATACCGAGTATATGAATTTGCCCGGCAATGCGATCCCGGATGGCTGGATGGGACTCGATATCGGCGAAAAGACCCAGGAACTTTATGCAAAATCCATCAAAGGCGCCGGTACCGTTATTTGGAACGGCCCGATGGGTGTGTCCGAGTGGGAGCATTTTGCAAACGGTACCAAGAGCGTAGCAAAAGCAGTTGCTGAAAGCGGTGCAATTTCCATTATCGGCGGCGGTGACTCTGCAGCAGCTGTGGAAAAATTGGGTTATGCAGATCGCATGACACATATTTCTACCGGCGGCGGTGCATCTCTTGAGTTTTTAGAGGGCTTGGAACTGCCCGGCATTGCTTGTCTTGAAGAAAAATAAAAAGCAATTTTAAAACAGAAAGAGACGATATCATGAAGAAAAATATCAGAAAAGCGGTTATTGCCGGCAACTGGAAGATGAATATGACTCCTTCTGCCGCAAAAGCCTTTGTTTTGCAATTGGCACCGATGGTTGCAGATAAAAAAGAGTGTGACATTGTTCTGTGTGTGCCGGCGGTTGATATTGCCGTTGCGGCAGAGACAGCCAAAGATACTAATATTGCAATCGGTGCGGAAAACGTGCATTTTGAAGCAAAAGGTGCTTTCACCGGTGAACTTTCAACCGATATGCTGACAGAATCCGGCGCAAAATATGTTATTGTAGGACACAGTGAACGTCGCCAGTATTTTGCCGAAACAGATGAAACGGTAAATCTTCGTGCTAAAGCGGCAATAAAGGCCGGCTTGAATACGATTATCTGTGTCGGTGAAAATTTAACACAGCGAGAGCAGGGCATTACAAAAGATTTGATTGCGATGCAAACAAAAATCGCTCTCGGTAACATTGCCAAGGAAGATCTTGCGCGAGTTATTATCGCATATGAGCCGGTTTGGGCGATCGGAACCGGAAAAACTGCTACGGCACTGCAGGCGCAAGAGGTCTGCATGCATATCCGTGCTGTAATTGCAGAGCTTTACGGCTCTGATGCTGCAGAAAAAATCAGCGTGCTTTACGGCGGTTCCATGAATGAGAAAAATGCAGCTGAGTTATTGGCAATGGAAGATATTGACGGAGGCTTAATCGGTGGCGCTTCGTTGGTCTGCGAAAAGTTTTCGGAAATTATTTCCGCTGCCTGCAAGGGTTGAGAATCTAATTTAGAATCGGTAACCGTTAAAACGGACGAAAAGGGGTTGCTTTTCGTCCGTTTTCGCTTGGCATGGACAATATTTATAAAAATTTACAAAAAATTTATGCTTCAAGCGAGAATTTTGTGCATAAACAATGTATAATATTCCTGATAGGGAGTAGTGTGGATATGTTTGGTTACGTAAAGCCTTGTATGCCGCGACTGATGGTGTGTGAATGCGATTATTATAAAAGCGTGTATTGCGGACTTTGCCGTACTATGGGAAAGTGCGTCGGGCAGTGGCATCGCCTTTGCTTGAGTTATGATTTCGCTTTCCTGTGCCTTGTTCGAATGGCAATTTTAGGACATGATTTTTCCGTTCAAAACAAACGCTGCTTTATGCATCCTCTGAAAAAGCGCCCGATTATGCAAAAAAATGAATCGTTAGAGTATTGCGCGATGCTCAGTGCGATTTTGTCATATCATAATCTTTTGGATAACGTGAAGGATCATCACGGTCTAAAACAATGGGGATCAAAATGTTTGCTTCCGTTTGCCTCGCATTACCGTCGCCGAGCAGCAGCGTACCGTGAACTTGAAAATCTGATTATCCGAAAACTTTCGGATTTGAATGATTTGGAGCATCAAAACGCTTCTCCCGATGCTTGTGCCGATTGCTTCGGTGATTTGCTGAAAGAGGTATGCGCCTATCAGATTCAAGATGAAGCGAAAAAACGCATTGCGCTTGCAATCGGATTTCATGTCGGCCGATTTATTTATCTTTGCGATGCGGCCGATGATTATGAGAAAGATAAAAAATCTCATTGCTTTAATCCGTTTGACAAAGATTCTTCAGATACCTTGAGCGAACAGGATAAGAAAAATATTGAAACGGCATTGATTTATGAATCCTTGGCCGTCTTTCGCGCGGTAAGCTTGTTGAATATTAAACATGAGCTTCAAAAGGGTATTATTGAAAATATTGTACGTTTGGGAATGCCGCAGACGGCAAAACAGGTTTTAAAGATCCCTTGTGATGAATGTGAAACAGTGAAGGAGTGATGTTAGTGACCGATCCTTATAAGGTTCTCGGCGTTCCGAGAGACGCCAGTGATGCTGATATTAAAAAGGCGTATCGTGATTTGGCCCGAAAATATCATCCGGATAATTATGTCAATGATCCTCTTGCCGATCTTGCGCAAGAGAAGATGAAAGAGATTAACGAGGCATACGATGCCATCCAGCGTGACCGTGCCAAAGGCGCAAGCGGTATGCACGGACGTGCCTATGATTATAATGATTTCGGAAATAGACGGAGCAGCGGTGATTTTCAGCGCATTCGAGAGTTAATTAAGAGCGGACGTTTCTCGGAAGCGGATATTTTTTTGGACTCCGTCAGTGTGACGGACCGCAATGCGGAATGGTACTTTCTGAAGGGAAATGTGCTTTTGCAGCGCGGCTGGGTTTTTGACGCACAAAAATGCTTTGAGCATGCCTGCTATATGGACCCCAACAATGCGGAATATAAGATGGCACTGGATAAATTGAGAGATTCGGCCGCTCAGTATGCCCATGGGGGAAGAACATACAACAGGGGATGTTCCCCATGCGATTTGTGCTTTGGATTGGCTTGCGGAGATTTTCTCTGTGAGTGTCTTGGAAGCGATTTGATTTCCTGTTGCTGAGGCAATCACTCTTTTCCCTTGGTGAAACAGTGGATGAAGAGTATGTTTTTTTCTGTTTTACCAAATATTTTGTAGTTACACTTTGCATCTTTTTTGCTATACTGATAGTAGTAGCGGCTTGATGCAGGGGTAATACATAAATATGGATATAATTTTGCTGAGTGATAATAAATTGAAGGTAAAGCTGTCGCCGGATGATATGAAAAATCTTTCGATTAGCTGCGATAATATGGATTATGATGACACCAGTACCCGTCGCGCTTTTTGGGATATTTTGGATAAGGCCAAGGAGAAAACCGGATTTGACGCTGCCCGAGAACGGGTGTTTATTCAGGTTTATCCGTCCAGAGACGGCGGATGCGATATGTATGTTACAAAGGCTTCGGCGCTGGAGAATACGGAAAAAGTGTCGGTAAAATCAATGCCTTCTCCGGTGAAATCGCAGAAATGGCTGGTATATAGCTTTAATAATATACATAATATGCTGTGTGTTTGCGACCATTTGGAGCGAATGGGCTATCAAGGTCAAAGCCGGGCGTTTTGCGAAAAAAGACGAAATTCAAAAGAAATATTTTACTTGGTTTTATGGGATTTTTCAGCAGGGTACGGCAAAGAAAACGAATTGATCCGATATGAATTTATATTGGATTACGGGCAAAAGCATAAGAGTTTTATCACGCTTTCTTATCTGGGAGAGCATGCACAGTGCATCGCTGAAAAGCATGCGGTGGAAACTTTGGCACGCTTGCGCTGAAGCTGTTTTGGCAAGTGTAGTTTTAGACAACGGAGCATTTGATTTTATGCAAGTATTTGTATTTGACTTTTCATGCGTCGAATCTGATGCGACTTCCTGTGAAAAGGCACGGTTACTGTGTCCGTCTCATCGCTGCAGTATCATCGATCAAACCCCACACATTCGCCGAAAAATGGAGCTTATGTGGGGATGGATGCTGCTTCGTTATGCCTTTTTTAAAGTAGGGGCAGGAGATGTGAATACAATGCAGTATTCATTGTCGGCAAAAGGCAAGCCTTATTTTGTTGACTGCCCGTTTCAATACAGTCTTTCCCACAGTAATACAGTTTGCGCCGTAGCAGCGGCACAAACTGCAGTGGGGTTGGATATTGAAAAATATGCCGATATGCGTCCGCGCCTTGCAGCTCGTTTCTTTTCTGCCACGGAGCGGGAGTATATAGCGCAAAGTACGGATCCAAACCGTGCTTTTTTCGAAATTTTTACGGCGAAAGAGAGCTATATGAAATATACCGGTGAAGGCTTTGCATTGCCGATGAGTTCATTTTCGACCGATCTGCATCGGCAGAAGGTCGAAGAGGTCCCCTTTGCCTATTTTTCCTATGGCGATTATATCGGAAGCTTATGCGGCAGCAGACATGTTGAGGTTTTAGCAACCGCAGCGCATGATTTGCTGGAAATGAAAATAGAAAACTGACATTTTCCATTTTTTGAAAATGTCAGTTTTTTTGTATGTACGGCAAGCGATTGCTTTAAAACCGGTATCATAATTTAATGAAACCTTTGCGACGGACGACATCAACAATAATTTTGTCGTTTCGTATCCCAAAACGCTTGACATTTCTGTTTATAAATCAAGCTTTTTTGCCTCTGAGTAGGTTTCGTTGATTTTGCAAAAGCAGATAAGCTTCTTCTAAATCTTCCGTATCGCAAACGGCTTTTTCCATAGGACAAATATCCGTACCTGTACGGTTCATAATTTTTTCTGTTAATACTTCGTAATCGAACGCTATGCCGTAGCGTTCCAAAATAGCTTTGCCGCCTTTTGAAAGAGTTTTTGCGAAAACGCTTACAATTCCGCACTGAGCAAACAGCATCGCTGCCGCTTTGCCGACGATTAAATCGGCAACGGAATAGCCGTTTAAATTGGCTCCATCGGCAATAAAATCCATCATTGGGGAAATCCCTCTCTCTTTTCACTGTAAAGACAGTTCCCGTCCTTGCACAGACAGATCGTATGCCCCGTCAGGTTGTTTTTTGCTGTCTGTAAATCAGTCATTGTCGTCCTTCACCAAAAGCCTCTTAAGGCCCATAACGGTCAGCGGCACGATAAGGGATTGCAATAGCATTCCAGAAAGTCCTGCTTGAATTTGTCCCCATATGACGGCAGGAGCAAACGGTATTACCGATTGAAGAAGCGAAACCGAAATCATAAATGCGCTTCTGCCTGCAAGTTGTGCCAAAAGAACGGCCGGGAACGCTATCCACGCATTTTTTGCTATCTTTTTCGAAAACAGTCCGGAAATTCCTGCAAAAATTGCAAGCTCGATCATCATAAACGGTAATCTTGCGGCAATCGGCATGGGATTACCGAATGCGGACGTGATGAAAAAACTGGTGAGGGGAGAAAGTACGCCGATACCGAGTCCCCAAGACCATCCCAAAAGACAGCCGCCCAAAAGAACCGGCAGATACATAGGCAACCAACGAACGCCGCCCTGTGCTCCCGCGAACAAATGGACAAACTGCGGCAGAATAACCGCCAAGGCAATAATTCCTGCCGATATGAGGCTTTTTACCGTAATTTTCAATCGAAATGATATTTTTCTTTTTGTTAAAGCACTTTCTACCATATTAAACTCCTTTGCCAAAGTATTCGGCTATTTCTTGCATTCTGCTTTGTTGTTTTACCTTAAATGGGCAACGCCTGTCGCAATGTCCGCATTTCAAACAGGCATCGGCTTTTACCTGCAATTTGTCGTAATGGTTGTGCGCCATTTTATCGCCTGCAAGGGATAAGTCGTAATACTTATTGATAATGCCGATGTCGATTTTTGCAGGGCAAGGCTGACAATGATTGCAATACACGCAGTTTCCTACCGCTGACTCGGGTGTAAATTGTCCGATTACCGAATAATCTCGCTCGGATTGCGTTGATGTAGGATATCTTAGCAATTCGTTCAGATCGTTCAGCCCGCGAACACCCGGGACAACGGCAAGCACAGCGGGACGATCGAGGCAATACTGGATGCATTGATTTTTCGTTAATGCTTTGCGGAACGGTGAAGTATTGTCCTGCAAAAGCTGTCCGCCGTGAAATGGCTTCATGACCGATATGCCCACATCCTCTTTTTCACAGCGGCGAAAAAGCTCTGCGCGTTCGTTTGCCGTACCGATCCCGTATTCATCGCCGCATTCCAAATCGTATGCGGGATTGATGGAAAACATCATCATGTCCATAATGCCTGTGTCGAGCAGTTTTCTTGCAACGCTTGGCGTGTGGGAAGAGAACCCGATATGCCTTACGGTTCCTTTTTCTTTCAGATCATTGATATAATCTAAAATGCCGTTTCGCTTGATATCTTCTAAATCGCTTTCCTCGTCTACGCAATGCAGAAAACCAAAATCTATATAGTCTGTTTGGAGCGCATGAAGTTCCCACTTGAAAGTGTTTTCTATCGTTTGCAAATCGCGTGACCAGCCATATTCTCCGCTTTTATTATATACCGCGCCGAAGTGAAGTTGAAAATACACCGTTTCTCGCTTGCCGGAAATGGCTTGTCCGAACGGTTCGTAAACACTTTGCCCGCCCGCGCACAGGTCAAAGAAATTGATTCCGTTTTCGATTGCCGGTTCGATTACTGCCCGTATTTCTTCGGGGGTTGCATTTTGGATTCCGCCCATCCCGAGGCCGAGAACACCTATCTGTTCGTTTCCGTGTGGAAGTTTTCTGTATTCCAAATTATTTGTCAAACTCCTTTGCAACATTTTTTAGTAATTTTCTTATCGGTAAGTGCTGCGGACAGGCTGCTTCGCATTTACCGCATTCAATACAGTCGGACGCTTTTCCTTTATTTTTGGTGTATACCTCACTGTAATAGTAGTCGGTATTCCAACTGTGATAAATGTTTTTTGCATTAAGACAGGCAAATAAATCCGGAATGGAAATGTTCTTCGGACAGCCTGCCGTGCAGTATCTGCAAGCGGTACAGGGAATTAAATTCATCGACTTGAACACCTTGCAAACATTTTCAACGGCTTGCATTTCGTCACCGTTCAATGGCTTAAAATCGCGCATATACGAAATATTGTCGTTCATTTGTTCAAGGTTGCTCATTCCCGAAAGCGTCATGAACACACCGTCACATCCGGCGGCGAAGCGGATCGCGTAACTTGCCGCACTGCCGCTGTTTAACTTGTCGATGTATTTCTTTGCTTCTTTGGGGAGATTGACAAGATTTCCGCCTTTGACGGGTTCCATAACGATAACAGGTTTTTTATATTTGTTGCAAACTTCCAGACATTTTTTTGATTGTACGGCGGGATCTTCATAATCCACATAATTGAGTTGTATCTGTACGACTTCGATTTGCGGATATTCTTTTAATATTTGTTCCAGAACCTCCGCTGTGTCATGAAAAGAGATACCGAAATGCTTTATTTTGCCCTCCGCTTTCAATTTCAATGCCTATTCGTAAGCATGACAGCGTTTGAACTGCGCAAAAATTTCTTTCGCCTGTGCGTGCATTAAATAAAAATCAAAGTAATCTACGCCGCAGAGTTTTAACTGACTTTCAAAAAAGGACGAATATCCGCCTCTGTTTTGAAATAAAAGTTTGTCAGTTTATTGGTAAGTATATATTTTTCCCTTGGATAGCGCGCCGCAAGACAATCGCGAATCGCAGTTTCGCTTTTGCCGTCTAAATATCCGTGCGCTGTGTCAAAACAATTAAATCCGTTTTCGATAAAGAGGTCAATCATTTTTTCAAATTCGGCATAATTGACTTCATCGCCGTTCATCGGCAGGCGCATACAGCCAAATCCGAAATTTTTATGGATGTTTTCAAACATATAAATTCCTCCTTTTGATATATTATCATCATTTTGGAATAAAAAAAAGACAAACCTGTTTCAAACAGGTTTGTCTTTGTGGCGCGCCCTAGAGGATTCGAACCTCCGACCTACCGGTTCGTAGCCGGGCACTCTATCCGCTGAGCTAAGGGCGCATATTTTTCTTCGAGACTTTATCTCTCGTACTTGAACAGTATACCACATTGCCGATGAATTGTCAAGTGCAATGCTTAAAAAAACGAAAAATAAAGGCAGAAGAAAGAAGGCTTTTTGAGAAACCCTGTGAGTCGGTATTTCAAAGTTCCAAGTAGTTTTTAACCAATAAATTCAAGAGTTCGTCACGGTCGATTTTACGAATTAACACGCGGGCATTGTTATAGTTTGTAATGTAAGTGGGGTCCTCTGACAAAATATAGCCGACAATTTGATTGATGGGATTATAGCCTTTTTCACTGAGCGCACGGTAGACCGCTTTTAAGGTTTGGCGAATTTCCATTTCCTTATCGCTGGGAATGGAGAAAGTAATGGTTTTATCATTTTCTGTGTAAGACAATATAATCAACTCCCTTTGATAATAGCATACTTGATTTTTAGAAAATTTGCAACCGATTTTTCAAAATTGTTATAATATTTAACAATTTTGAAATAAGTCAAATCGAAAAAAGTACAGTTGAATTCTATGCGTTTTGAAATTTGAGTATGAGAAAAAATTATTTTTGTGGGAATATATAAGGAATTGCTTTATAAATATAGCGTATAAGTTCATTAGAATTTTTGGCATATTGTTCACTCAGTATATGCGCTTTGGAAACCAAAAGGGAACGGCGTTCTGCATAAGGCAGGGCATACAGCTCGTTGATGCATTCCTGTCGGTGCATTTCGGAAAGAGTGCATAGCTGCAAAGGATTCGGACTCAGCATCAAATTTTCTAAAACGAGCATAAAAATATTGATATTTCGTTCTTTGTTGACAATTTTGTGCTCAATATCGTATCGGATTAATAAATCTTCAATATCATCCGTATCAAACTGACAACAAAATTCATTTTCCAATAGAAAGTTCTTGGTGTAGTGATGAAGGGCAGTGAGCGAATTTTTCTGCCGAGGTAAAAGCGCTACCTTATATGAAGGAAGGGATATCGGGTAGTAGGCATTTTGCAGCGGATGGATCTTTTTGATCGCTCGACGAAGCTCCGGCAGGGTATGCTGATAGGATGTATCGGAGGCTGTCACCATAGTGCGCTTTAATTTTGAGATAAAAGAAACGGTTTCATAATAATTGGCCGATACAATCTGCATTCCCCGACGGTAAAGCGTATCCGCAGAAGTGCTTTGCAGCGCTGTGACAGCATAGGATAAATTCGGCAGGGAATTTAAAAACTGATCCATGGCATATAGGACTGAAAAATACAGATCCTTTGCGGTGGCTTCGGGAAGGTTGTCAAGACTTATGTGAAAGTGCAATTCTGCATTTTGTGCCGTGATTTCCATAATTTGCAATTTGAAGCTTTCTACATCCGACACGGAAAGAATATTGTGCCGATACATTTCCGCAATGAGTGTGGCTGTGTAATTATCGGCCTGAATACGGGATTTGTTTATCATAGAAAGCCGATATAGTGAGCGATCTGTTCTCATAAAATGCATCCTTCCCGCAGGTATCGTTTTGAAGTTTGTGAAATTGCAAATGAGTAGCGAATAAAATAAGAAAAGGTCCGCACGGATTTGTCTTCGTGCGGACCTTTCTCATGAATGAGCGATCTTATTTATAAAGCTCGGTAAGCTTGTTCAAACGCTCATATTTTGCTTTTGCGGTAGCATCCGCTTTCTCAAAGAGTTTTTCTGCTCTTTCAGGGAATTGCTGAGCCAAACGGTTGTAACGGGTTTCGCTCTTGATGAAGTCAATGTAGTTTGCGGTAGGCGCTTTGCTGTCGATGGTGAGCGGGTTTTTGCCTTCGGCTTTCAGAGCCGGGTTGTAGCGGAACAAGTTCCAGTAACCGGCTTCAACCGCTTTCTTCATTTCAGCCTGGCAGTTAATCATACCGCCTTTCAAACCATGCATTTCACAAGGTGAGTAACCGATGATGATGGAAGGACCGTTATATGCTTCGGCTTCGTTTAATGCTTTGATGGTCTGATTCATATCAGCGCCCATCGCGATTTGAGCAACATATACATAGCCGTAAGACATAGCGATTTCGGCAAGATTCTTCTTGCTGATGGCTTTACCGGAAGCAGCAAACTGTGCAACCTGTCCGATGTTTGAAGCTTTGGAAGCCTGTCCGCCCGTGTTGGAGTAAACTTCGGTATCGAATACCATAATGTTGACATTTTCGCCGGATGCAATTACATGATCCAAGCCGCCGAATCCGATATCGTATGCCCAACCGTCACCGCCGAAGATCCAAATGGATTTCTTGGAAAGGTAATTCTTATTCGCAAGAATTTCCTGAACCTTTTCATCCTTTTTGCATGTTTCGCAGGATTCCAGTGTAGCAATCAATTTTTTCGTTGCAGCTTCGTTTGCTTTACCGTCATCCAGAGTAGCTAAATATTCGGTAAAGATTGCTTTCTTATCAGCATCTGCAACCTTTTCTTCCAACTCGCGAACATATCCGATCAGTCTCTGACGGATGGTGTTCTGGCCGAGGAACATACCAAGACCGTGTTCTGCGTTGTCTTCAAACAAGCTGTTTGCCCAAGCGGGTCCGTGTCCGGAGCAACGGTTAACGGTATAAGGTGTAGCCGGTGCGCTGCCGCCCCAAATGGAGGAACAGCCGGTTGCGTTCGAGATATACATTCTTTCGCCGAAGAGCTGAGTAATCAAGCGAGCATAAGAGGTTTCAGCACAGCCTGCGCAGGAGCCGGAGAATTCAAGCAGCGGCTGATTGAACTGGCTGCCTTTGATGGAAGTATCGGCAAACGGAGTCGCTTTCTTTGTAACGGTTTTTACGTTGTAGTCGAAAGCAGCCTGCTGATCCATCTGGCTTTCCTGAGGAACCATCTTGAGTGCTTTTTCTTTTGCGGGACATACACCGACACAAACGCCGCATCCCATACAATCCAACGGGCTGATGCTCATGGTGAACTGATAGTTCTCGCAGCCCTTACCTTTCATGGGGATGAGTTTTTCCGAAGCAGGTGCATTCTTCACTTCGTTTTCATCCAAAGCATAAGGACGAATGGTAGCGTGCGGGCAAACATAAGCGCACTGGTTACATTGGATACAGTTTTCCGGAATCCATTCCGGTACATCCACTGCAACGCCGCGTTTTTCATAAGCTGCGGAACCCTGCGGGAATGTGCCGTCTGCGTATTCTACGAATGTAGAAACCGGCAAAGCGTCACCGTTCATTTTAGAAACCGGCATTACAATGTCTTTTACAAATTTGACAAGCTCCGGTCTGTTGCCTTGAATGTTCTCGACTTTTTCTTCCGCTTCAATGTTTTTCCAAGCTGCCGGAACATCGACTTTGACAATTGCATCCACGCCGGCGTCAATTGCTTTGTAGTTGAGCTCGACGACATTCATACCTTTTTTGAGGTAGGATTTCTTTGCATATTGTTTCATGTAGTCAACGGCTTCTTCAATCGGCATAATGTTAGCAAGAGCAAAGAAAGCGGATTGCAAAATGGTGTTGGTGCGTTTGCCCATACCGATTTCACGTGCTTTGTCGATTGCGTTAACAATATAGAATTTAATATCGTTGTTGGCAATGTATTTTTTAACATCTGCAGGCAAATGACGCTCCAACTCATCGGGAGTCCACTGACAGTTCAGAAGGAATACACCGCCCGGCTTAACATCGTTTACGATTTTATAACCTTTTACGATGTAAGAAGGATTGTGGCAGGCAACAAAGTCTGCTTTGTTAATGTAATAGGGAGATTTGATCGGTTTGTCACCGAAACGAAGGTGGGAAATGGTGATACCGCCGGTTTTCTTAGAGTCATACTGGAAGTATGCCTGAATGAATTTGTCGGTATGGTCACCGATGATTTTAATGGAGTTCTTATTGGCACCGACTGTTCCGTCACCGCCGAGTCCCCAGAATTTGCAACTGATGGTACCGGCAGGAGCGGTATCCGGAGCGGGCTTTTCTTCCAAGGAAAGCTCGGTAACGTCATCGACGATACCGATGGTGAAGTTTGCTTTCGGCTCGTCCTTTGCAAGATTGTCATATACTGCAAAGATCGAAGACGGAGGAGTATCCTTTGAACCGAGACCGTAACGACCGCCTACTACTTTTGCTGTTCTTCCTTTGGAAGCCAAAGCAGCAACAACATCAAGATACAACGGTTCGCCGAGAGAGCCGGGTTCTTTGGTACGGTCCAGAACGGCAATTTTCTTTGCGCTGGCAGGGATAGCTTCTAACAGCTTGTCCGCAACAAAAGGACGATACAGACGAACTTTAACCAGGCCGACTTTTTCACCTTTTGCCATCATGTAATCAATAACCTCTTCTGCTACGTCGCAGATGGAGCCCATTGCGATGATTACGCGATCAGCGTCCGGAGCGCCGTAATAGTTGAAGAGTTTATAGTTTGTTCCGATTTTGGCATTGACTTTATCCATGTATTCTTCCACAATTGCCGGAAGTGCATCATAGTATTTGTTACATGCTTCACGATGCTGGAAGAAGATATCGCCGTTTTCGGCAGAACCGCGAAGAACGGGATGTTCCGGGTTGATTGCACGTGCGCGGAATTCGGCAATGGCGTCTTTATCCACCATTTCTTTCAGTTCGTCATAATCCCATGCTTCAATTTTCTGAATTTCATGAGAAGTACGGAAACCGTCAAAAAAGTTGATAAACGGAACGCGGCCTTTGATGGTTGCAAGGTGAGCAACCGCACCGAGGTCCATTACTTCTTGAGGGTTGGAGTTTGCCATCATTGCATAACCGGTTTGACGGCATGCATAAACGTCGGAATGGTCGCCGAAGATGTTCAGTGCATGGGACGCAACGCAACGAGCGGAAACGTGAATTACGTTGGGAAGAAGCTCGCCGGCAATTTTATACATATTCGGGATCATTAAGAGAAGTCCCTGAGATGCAGTATAAGTGGTGGTAAGAGCACCGGCTGCAAGGCTACCGTGCACTGCACCGGCCGCACCTGCTTCCGATTGCATTTCTACAACGCGAACCTTATCGTTGAAAATGTTGTTAAGACCGGTTGCAGACCAAGTGTCGGTCAGTTCGGCCATAACGCTGGATGGGGTGATCGGGTAAATCGCTGCAACTTCTGTAAATGCATAGCTGACATGTGCTGCGGCGGTATTACCGTCCATGGATATTTTTTTTCTAGCCATGTTGTTTCCTCCTGATATTATAAAAGTTGATAAAACTTTATCATTTACTAAATTATCATATCACTTTTTGCGTAAAATGTAAATGTTTTACACCGAAAAACTGTAAAAAAATTATTTCATTATTCATTTATATTGTCCAAATGAAAGAAAGAGTAAAGAAAAGCAGGATTTTGATTGCAAAGCTTTGCATAATATGGTAAAATATAGTATAATTGATTGGTAATTGGTATTTGATGAAACCGGAAAGCGGCAGATGAAAACCGCCTTAATTAACATACAGAAAACTGAAACGGAGGATTTTGAAATGTTAGCGACGGTATATTCCGCAGGGATTTTAGGAATCGACGGTTTTTTGACAACCGTCGAATGCAACGCACAGGAAAAAATACCGCAGTTTGAAATTGTGGGACTTCCGGATATGGCAGTGCGCGAATCCAAGGAACGGGTAAAGGCGGCGATTGAAAACAGCGGATTTGCTTTTCCCGATTGCGCACTGACTGTCAACTTAGCGCCGGCGGATTTAAAGAAAGAGGGTTCCGGTTTTGATCTTGCGATATTAATCAGCATCTTGACGGTATCGGGACATTTCTCGGACGATGCGGTTTCCGATCGGCAATGCTTTATCGGCGAAGTCTCTCTTTCGGGAACGATTCGCCCCCTGCACGGTGTGCTTAATATGTGCTTAGCCGTAAAAGAACAGGGAATTTGCGAAATATTTGTTCCGGCGGAAAACGCACGGGAAGCATCTGTCGTTTCGGGACTTACGGTATATGCTGTTCATACGGTAGCAGAACTTTGCGATCATTTACGAGCCGTACATATGATAAAGCCTACGGTGTTTGATCGAGAGGAATTTTTGCGGGAAAGAATGAAATATCCGGTTGATTTTTCAGAGGTTCGCGGTCAGCAGAGAGCCAAACGGGCTTTGGAAATTGCGGCAGCCGGGGGACACAGTATTCTATTGATCGGGCCTCCCGGAACCGGAAAAAGTATGTTAGCCAAGCGCTTGCCGACCATTTTGCCGCAAATGGAATTTGAGGAAATGTTAGAGAGCACAAGAATTCATTCGGTTGCAGGAACGTTATCGGAGGAGATTCCGATTATTGCAACGCGGCCGTTCCGTTCTCCGCACCATACGGCTTCGTCGGCGGGACTGGCGGGCGGCGGAAGAAACGTTCGTCCGGGTGAAATATCTCTGGCGCATAACGGGGTATTATTTTTAGATGAACTTCCAGAGTTCCGCAGCGATGTGATGGAAGCGCTTCGGCAGCCATTGGAAGACGGAACGGTTTCTGTTACCCGAGTGAACGGGAAAATGATGTTTCCTGCGGATTTTATGCTCGTTTGTGCCATGAATCCCTGTAAGTGCGGCTATTTCGGACATCCGACCCACCGCTGTACCTGCACACCCTCTTCCATTCATAAATATATTTCAAGAATTTCCGGACCGTTGTTAGATCGAATCGATATTCAAATAGAACTTCCCTCGCTCAGTTATGATGAGCTTGCCAAAAACGGAGAAGAGGAGAGCTCGGAATCCATTCGTGAGCGCGTGAACCGTGCGAGAAAAATTGCGGTAGAGCGCGGGCGTCGGGACGGGATATTTGCCAATGCCAAAATGACGCCGAAAACCATTCGAAAGTATTGCGTCCTTTCCGATCAAGCAAAACTGTTATTGAAGAGTGCTTTTTCGTCGTTAGGCCTTTCGGCGAGAGGGTATGACCGTATTTTGCGTGTTTCCAGAACGATTGCCGACTTAGAGGGATCGGAGCGAATTGAACAAAATCATATTGCGGAGGCCATTCAGCTTCGAAGTTTGGATCGAAAATATTTTAATCGTTAAAATAAAACTAAAAAAGATATAAAAAAATTTAATTTTGTTTTTTGATTTAATATTTCTTGTGGAATAAAATCGAGGGGATTAGACAAAATCCTGTGGAAAAAGCTGTGGTGTTTGTTGAAAACCGCATAAAACAAGCAAAAGTTTTCCACATATCCCACAAAAAACGGTGTGGAAAATAGCAAATGTTTTTTAAATTCGAAAATTAATTATTAAAACTGTTTTAAAAATTAATTATGCTTGCTTTTGAGTGGATCCTTCTTATGGGACCGTCAAAATGATGCAAAAAACAAAAGAAACACGATTTTTTGGAGTGCTTTTTTATAAAAGAAAAACACGGAACCGATCCTTCGATTCCGTGTTTCTTTATGTAGCCTATTTAATTGTTTTCGGATGTAATGGTTTTGCGGATCTGTTGCTGACGGATGATTAACAGAACGGCAGAGATGACGACTGTTACTCCGGTGACAGCAATTACATAAACCCAATTGACCTCGGAGATTTGTGTAATATCGAAATATCCGTCTGTATTTGAAAGATGAGCAAAGACGCTGGCTGTATCAAATATCGTTGCCGCTGCAATCAAAAGACCGGAAACGACCGGAATCCACGGCAACACGGTTTTTTGCTGATTGGGTTTGAAACGGACGGGGAGTTCTGCACGGAAGTCCAAAACCGAACCGATATAGCAGGTTGCGACAAGCAAGACAATGGTTTCCGGAATCATATAGGTGGCATTGTAAATGACTGAATACGTTAAAGCTGCCGATGTCGGAATGGAAAGTCCTTTCCAAACCGTTGCGCCGGAGAGAACATGGCAGATGTAGCGAAGAATGCATACTAAGAGAGCGCCGAGCATCATGGCTGTTGCCTGATTTTTGATCTTGTTGCGGAATATTCCGGAAAGGCCGATCACCGCAAAAGCAATGATATAGTCCAAAAGAATAACGGCGACGATGCTTTGCCACGTAGTAAAATAACTCAAATTGTCCAGCCCGAAAAGCTGTTGAATGACGCCGTAGATAAGGCCGATGCCAAGCCCCCAAGCTGTGCCGTATCGGTAGGCAATAATTACAATGGGAAGCATGGAAGCAATGGTGATCGAGCCGCCGGCCGGCAGTTCTACAATCTTCAGAACACTGAGAATGGTTGCCAGTGTAAGCATGATAGCGCTTTCCACTAACCTTTTTGTTTTTTGGTTTTCCATAAAAAATCCTCGTCCTATAAAAAATATTGAACGATATAAAAATAAAAAATGCCGTTCGATATCTTATCGTACGGCGTGCGAGTTTTTATTACCAATTTTTGAAAAACGGTGTATAATAAAAATTCTCCCTGCGCCGGTATTATCCATATCAGGTTTAAAAGGGTTCGGATCCCCGCTTTGGAGATCTGTCTCAGCCTTGCAGCACCCCTGATTTTTATATCCTTCTTTTTTAAATTATATCACGCATTTTGAGAAAATACAAGGTGTTTTTGAATATTTTTGTTTAAAAACAGAAAAAAGGGATTATTTTTGAGATTTGATTGATTGTGAACGGCAGGCTTTTACACGTGAAAGTATGGGAATGAACCGAAAATAAAAGATGGTTTGGAATGATGTTTACAAATTGCCAAGTTAATGATATAATATAACATTATCGGCTTATATATATTGGAAAGGATGTCAAAATGCCCGAAGTTCAGGAAAAGACAAAAAAATATTTTTCACTGCCGATTCAATTGTGTTTTGCAGTTGCGGTGCTTCTTTGTTCGGTACTTAGTTTGCTGATGCGGGAGTTTTGGCTGGGAGTTTTGTTTTTGATAGCAGCCGCTTCCGGATATGCCTGTATGATCAAAGCAACATATCCCGTGCTCTTTTCGCTGGTTCCTCTTGCCTCGGTTGCTGTGGGCTTTTTGATTCCGGGAGTTAGCTTGTACGGATGCTTTCCGGTTGCTGTTTGGGTTCTGTGCGGGTGTTTGATTGCTGTGTTTCCGCAGCGAAAATATCCGAAAACATATTTGACAGCGTCTCTTTGCACTGCGATGCTTGTCTTGCTTTTTGTGTGGATCGTCCTGGTAATGGAACTTCAAACCGGCTCTTTTTCCTTTTCCGCACTAAAAAATGCGGTTAACGAGGGCTTTAATCAAGCGCAGCAAGCCGTGATAAATGCTTTTCAGGATTATGAGTATGTAGACGCAGAGCAAATATCCAATTTGTTCGCATGGTTGCCGGCATTTCTTCCGGGAATTTTAATAACGGTTGTTGAAATTACGGCATTGTGCATGATAGCCGTATATATGTTTTTAGTCAAAATATTTTCTTGCCGTGAGAAATTTGAAATTTCAGATCGTTCGTTAGAGGCCAGTCGTATATCAGCCGGCGTTTTTACGGTCGCATATTTGAGTTATGTGATTACCAGCGGAACAAACAGTGTCTTAACGGCGCTTTCCTGTAATCTTTGGTTGATCTTATTGCCGCTTTTTGTTCTCATTGGCTTCCAAGGCATTAAGCAGCGTTTTAAAATGCGAGCACTGATTTTTAATCGCTATATTTTTTATATTGGCTTTGTGTTAGTACTTTTGATGTATCCGTTTTTTGCCTTAACATTTATGGCTTTAATCGGCGTTTTTGAAACGTTTGCACGCAAACGCTGACCCAGCGGCAAGCCGTTTTATGTAAATTTGCTGTTTTTGTTTGACACGGTTACGGAAAACAATAAAATTCGGGAGGAAGAGATGTCCGATCGTTGGAATGATAAATCAAAGAAAAATACGATTATAGTAATGATTATGATGGTGCTTACCTCACTGGTTTATTTCGGAATATTTGTATGGATGTGCAGTGTTTCGCAGGGCCGCGGTACTATACGGGAAAATGCGGTATGGATCGGGACTTTTTATGTGCTGACGGAGGCTCTGATTGCAATCCTTTTTGTATGGATGGGCCGAAAACGTTATATGCACTTCGGTTCCGAATCGAATCTTCTGCCGAGCAATATTACGCTGGATTTTATTGCCAAGCTGTATATGCCGGTTGTGATTTGTGATAACTCCGGAAAGATCGTCTGGTATAATAAGGCGGCGGCACGTGCGGTGAATTCCCGTGAAGTGCTTTACGGAAGCTATGTGGATGCTTTCTGCAATGCGAACATTTCTTCAATTATGGATTGTGACCGCGACGGGGGACTCGATGTCAGTGTCACGGAAAAAATCAGCCTTGAGATGTCCGGCGGAACGAAACGCTTTTACCGTGTAAAGGGATACCGTTTTTCCGCACAGTCGCAAACATATTGCTTTTTGATTTTTGCGGAGAATACGGAATATATGCAGCTTTCACGCCGGGTGGCTGATGAAAATACCATCGTTGCCTATGCTATGATCGATAATCTTGAGGAACTGCTGCAGCAAGCGGATGAAGGCTATCGCAATGCCGTGAACGATGTGGAAGAGATTTTAAAAAGGTGGGCCGTGTCGGTCGGCGGCATCGTAAAGGAATATGAACGACAAAAATATGTTCTGATTTTTGAAAATCGCTATTTGGATCAGTTGATCGAAAATAAATTTCCGATGTTGGATGATATCCGTGAGGTGCGTGTGGGAGACGCCAATATTCCCGTGACGATATCCATGGGAATTTCCCGCATGAAAGGAACCCTTGCAGAAAAAGAGAAACATGCAAAAGAATCCATGAATATGGCGTTGCAGCGCGGCGGCGATCAAGTTGTGCTGAAAACACTGGATGGGGTGGAATTTTACGGCGGACGTACGAAAACCGTGCAGAAGCGAACCAAGGTACGCGCGCGGGTCATTGCCAGCGAGCTTTTAATGCATATTTCAAGAAGCCATAATGTATTGGTAATGGGACACCGCATGGCTGATTTTGATTCCTTTGGAGCCTGTGTCGGGATTATCCGTTTGGCAAAGTTTTGCGGAGTTCCGGTGAATGCCGTAGTCGATGTCAATGATTCCAATATTGCACCGGCTCTCGAGAAACTTGCGGGCAAGGCAGATTATGACGGGATTTTTATTGACAGTCAGCATGCGCTTGATATGATCCGTTCCGATACTTTGCTGATTATTGTGGACGTTAACAATTGTCAGCTATTTGAGGCGCCGGATTTGTTTGAGAGTGTGGCCAATGTGGTGATTATCGATCATCACCGCAAAACAGCAGAATTTAAGAACACGCCCGTTTTATCCTATATTGAGCCGTCTGCTTCCAGTGCTTGCGAATTAATCAGCGAATTGCTCGAGCAGGTTTTGCCGATCGGTTCATTGCCGAAAGATGAAGCGGATTTAATGTTTGCGGGTATTCTTTTGGATACCAAACAATTCTCAAGAAACACCGGGGTGCGTACTTTCAGCGCTGCACTGTATTTGCGCAGTGAGGGGGCGAATCCCGTTGACGCACAAACGGTATTCCATACCAGCTTTGAAGACTTTATGCGTGTTGCAAAGTTTGAATCGAATGTGGTAATTTACCGGGATTCCATTGCCATTGCTCTTTGTGACTCGGACGGGGATCCGGCAGATCGGATCGCCGCAGCAAAAGCGGCAGATAAACTTCTGACCGTGAGCGGCGTCGGCGCGTCTTTTGCGCTTTGCCGTATCAATAATGTAGTTCATATTTCCGCCCGGTCTCAAAACAATATTAATGTTCAGCTGATTCTGGAAAAACTGGACGGCGGAGGACATTTTGACAATGCGGGTGCGCAGTTGAGCGATATATCGATGTCGGAAGCGTTGATCTTATTGAAAAAAGCAATTGACGATTATTTATAAATTTTTGAAATTCAAATAAAGGAGATTCACGGAAGATGAAGGTTGTATTGTTGGCAGATGTAAAGGGGAGCGGAAAAAAGGG
>CAKRMZ010000024.1 GCA_934365155.1 uncultured Eubacteriales bacterium
CTCCTTGACAGCAACAATTTGCGGATGTTTTGCCAATTCACGGTAAACCCGCATAGAGATATTCGTTCCGGTGCGAGACGGAACATTATAGAGGATTACCGGTTTGTCCGTAGATTCGGCAATTGTCTGAAAATGCTTAATCAGTCCTTTTTCCGACGCCTTATTATAATAGGGCGTTACGAGCAGCAGCGCATCGGCACCGGCTTCGGCCGCATGTTTTGAAAGCTCGACGGAATAGGCGGTTTCGTTGGAACCGGTACCGGCGATGACCGGGATACGGCCGGCCGCTTTTTCCACTGCATAGCTGATAATTTCTCTATGTTCACTGTCGGAAAGAGTTGCAGATTCTCCGGTTGTTCCACAAACGACAATCGCGTCAATTTGATTTTTAATTTGATATTCAAGCAATTTTCCGAAGGCTTCGTAGTCAATGCGGTCGTTTTTAAACGGAGTGACAATGGCTGTAGCCGCGCCGCGGAAAATTGTTTTTTTAGTGTGAGTGTCAGACATAAATAATGGCTCCTTTCATTTTATAAAAGCCTTTTCCCTCAGTTTTTATGAAATCAAATACCGCAATACTAATATATGCGATACTTGCTGAAAACGGTATCTTATTTATCATCATAGTACCATAAATTCAAAGGGTTGTCAATTCTGGGAGGCTTTTTTCGGTGAAGAATGGAAAATCATTACGGATAATAAAAGTGAATAAATGAATTGCGCTTTGCGTCGAGAAATGCTATAATACTTTTATATAAAAAATTTAATGAATAATGAAATTTGAGAGATAACCATGACGCCGAACAAGGAACTTTATGTTAAGGATTTTTATTATGATTTGCCGAAAGAATTAATTGCGCAAACGCCGATTGAACCGAGAGATGCTTCTAAGCTTTTGGTGGTCGACCGAAAAACAGGAGAGCTTGAGCATCGTATTTTTCACGATATTATTGATTACCTTCGTCCGGGAGATGTGTTGGTAATCAATGATTCCAAGGTAATACCGGCGCGTTTATATGGAAAAAAGCTTCAAACGGATGTCCTTTGTGAGTTCGTTTTGCTGCGCCAGTGCGAGTTGGATATATGGGAAGTGATGGTGCGCCCGGGAAGAAGATTGAAGCCGGGTACCTGTGTTTCTTTTTCGGACGGAATTTTGTTTGCAGATATCTTAGAGCATGCTGACGGAGGTTGCCGTAAAGTACATTTCCGTTATGATAAAAATCGTTACCGGAACATTTATGAGGTTTTGGATGAAATCGGCAATATGCCGCTTCCGCCGTATATTACGGAGCGTTTGTCCGATCGGGACCGATATCAAACGGTTTATGCGCGCGAGCGCGGCAGTGCCGCTGCGCCGACTGCTGGGTTGCATTTTACGCCGGAACTTATGGATAGGATTCGCAAAAAGGGAATCGATATTGTCCCGGTTATGCTTCATGTGGGAATCGGAACCTTTCGTCCCGTTAAAGTAAAAAAGCTTTCCGAGCATATTATGCATTCGGAATATTACAGTATTACACAGGAAAGCGCGGATCGAATTAATAGGGCGCGAGCTGCCGGCGGGAGAATTGTTGCAGTAGGAACGACCTGTTGCCGTGTGTTGGAGAGCGCTGCGGATGAAAACGGGGTGCTTCATGAAAAGAGCGGAAATACCAATATCTTTATTTTCCCTGGATATACTTTCCGTGCGGTGGATTGCCTGATTACCAACTTCCATTTGCCTGAGAGCACCTTGATTATGTTAGTGAGTGCATTTTCTTCCAGGGAAATTGTAATGAATGCATATCAAAACGCCATTGAAAATCAATATCGCTTTTTTTCGTTTGGAGATGCCTGTTTCTTTCAGTGAGTGTATTTGCATTTGAACAGGATTGTTATGACAAAGAATATTTGACATTGCAAAAATAGGAGGGATAGTATGGAAAAGAGAGATGCCAACGGGTTAACGGAGAAAGAGTTTTTAGAAGCCTATGCGACAAAAAATTATCCGAGACCGTATTTAACGGCCGATATTATTGTTTTCTCCGAAGCAGCGAATCCCAAAAGAGTTTTGCTGATCCGTCGAAAAAATCATCCGTGTATTGAATGCTGGGCCTTCCCGGGAGGATTTTCACAGGCAGATGAAAGTCTGGAGCAGACGGCAGCACGGGAATTGGAAGAAGAAACCGGCATTGTTGGCTTGTGTATGCGTCCGTTGGCACCATTCAGCAGACCCGGACGGGATCCGCGCGGATGGATTGTAACGGAGGCGTATGTCACCGAGGTAGCCGAAAATCAAGTAAGACCCGTAGCCGGCGACGATGCCGGTGAGGCGGTTTGGTTTGATCTTTTTATACAGAACGGTCAAGTGTCTTTAAAAAGGGAAAATACGGTGATAGAATTTGAATATAGATGGAATTCGGGGCGATTTTATATTCACGCGCTCTCAAAGGAGCAATTAGCCTTTGATCATGCGGAGATGCTCTGCACTGCATTGCATTTGTATCAAGACCGATAAAATGATCCGGCATTTACAACCCGGATGATGAGCCGCTGAACGGCTCTAAAATAAAATGGAGAATCGATTATGTATCAAATTATTCGTAAAACTGTTTTAAATCCGACTGTTACACAAATGGAAATTGCAGCGCCCTTGGTGGCGAAAAAGGCAAAACCCGGACAGTTTATCATATTGCGGGTCAATTCGGACGGGGAACGGATTCCTTTAACCGTAGCAGGCTGCAACCCGTCTGAGGGCACGGTGAAAATTATTTTTCAGGTTGTAGGTGCGACAACCTACGCTTTGAATCACAAACAGCAAGGGGAGTTTATTTCGGATTTTGTAGGCCCCTTAGGGATGCCGACGGATACGGAGGGGCTTCACAGGGTATGCATTATCGGCGGTGGAGTCGGCTGTGCCATTGCGCTGCCGATTGCAGAGAAGCTTTTTCAGTCAGGAGCAGATGTAACCGGTATTATCGGTTTTCGAAATCGGGATCTGGTTATTCTTGAACAGGAATTCAGAGCCTGCTCCAATCGCATGATGCTGATGACGGATGACGGTTCTTACGGGCAGCACGGAAATGTGACGGTTCCGCTCAAAGAGATGTTGGAGGCCGGAGAAAAGTTTGACCGTATTATTGCCATCGGTCCTCTGGTTATGATGAAATTTGTAGTGGCGACTTCAAAACCTTTTCAGGTTCCGGTGACGGTTTCCATGAATCCGATTATGATTGACGGAACCGGCATGTGCGGCGGATGCAGACTGACTTTAAATAAAGATGGTAAAAAGGTTACAAAATTTGCCTGTGTAGACGGTCCGGAGTTCGATGGATACGAAGTTGATTTTGACGAGGCTATGTCGCGCGGAAGAATGTATGCGGATTTTGAGCGCCATGCATACGAAAATGCTTGTCATCTGTTTAGCAAAGCACAGGGGGAATCTTAATATGGCTATTTTTCCGAAACAGCATGAAATGCCGACGCAACCGATGCAGTTGCGTGTACATAATTTTGACGAAGTCACTTTAGGATATACGGAGGAAACGGCAATTCAAGAGGCCAATCGGTGCCTTGAGTGCAAGAATAAGCCTTGTGTATCCGGATGCCCGGTTAATATTGATATTCCGAGTTTTATACTGCATATAAAAAATCATGATTTCGAAGAGGCGTATCGGGTGATATCCGCATCCTCTTCTCTTCCTGCGGTTTGCGGACGCGTATGTCCGCAGGAGACGCAGTGTGAGTGTCGGTGTGCTTTGGGCAAAAACTTTGAGCCGGTGGCGATCGGCCGTTTGGAGCGCTTTGTTGCGGATTGGCACAACGAGCATATCAAGGAGGCTCCGGAAAAGCCCCAGGCAACCGGACATAAGGTAGCGGTTGTCGGCTCCGGCCCGTCCGGTCTTACCTGTGCCGGAGAGCTTGCCAAAAAGGGACATTCGGTTACGGTTTTTGAAGCGCTCCATACAGCGGGAGGCGTGCTTGTTTACGGTATTCCGGAGTTCCGCCTGCCAAAGGCCATTGTTGCCAAAGAGGTAGAGGGCTTAAGGAGCTTAGATGTGGATATTGAGACCAATGTCGTCATCGGAAAGTCATTGACGGTAGATGAGCTTTTTGAGAGAGGATATGAGGCCGTATTCATCGGTTCCGGTGCAGGTCTTCCGAATTTTATGGGAATCCCCGGTGAAGGCTGCAAGGGAGTATATTCCGCCAACGAATTTCTCACTCGGTCGAATTTGATGAAGGCGTATCGTGAAGATGCCGAAACACCGATTATGAAAGGCGGAACGGTTGCGGTTGTCGGCGGCGGAAATGTTGCTATGGATGCGGCCAGAACGGCAATCCGTTTGGGGGCGGAGAAGGTATATATTGTATATCGCCGTTCTCTGGAGGAATTACCGGCGCGCAAGGAAGAAGTAAAACACGCTATGGAAGAGGGCATTGAATTTCGTTTGCTTTGCAATCCCGTGAAAATACTTGCCTATGAAAACAAAGAAGATCCGCGTGATCCGAAAAACGGATTCGTAAGCGGAATGCAGTGCATTCGTATGGAGCTCGGTCAACCGGATGAAAGAGGACGGCGTCGCCCGATCCCGATTCCGAACAGCGAGTTTATCATAGATGTGGATACCGTTATTATCGCGATCGGTACCTCCCCGAACCCGTTGATTAAAAAAACAACAGAGGGCTTGGAAGTGAATGCACGCGGCGGAATTGTGATTCGGGAAGACACCGGGGCTACGACAAGAGAGGGTGTCTATGCGGGAGGCGATGCGGTGACCGGCGCTGCAACCGTCATTTCCGCCATGGGTGCCGGAAAGGCGGCAGCCAAAGCAATTGATGCGTATTTGAATAAATAAATAAGATGCAAGAGCAGCTTGTCAATTGAAAAAACAGCTTAGGTATCCGTATTGAAAGGCCGATATGTTTATGCTATAATAAACTTGTGCAAAAATTTTTCTTAAGGTATGGGAAAGCGTTTTGAAAATAGGGAAGAGGAGGTCTGATAGCTTGATTAAAGTGCTTTGTATTGCAGGACCGACCGCTTCCGGCAAAACGGCGATGGCGGTAAAGCTTGCCCGAATGCTCGACGGAGAGGTAATTTCCTGTGATTCCATGCAAATTTATCGGAGAATGAATGTGGGAACTGCCAAACCCGGCGCGGAAGAAATGGGCGGTGTTGTTCATCATATGATTGATGTTGCAGAGCCGTGGGAGAATTTTTCCTGCATGGATTTTGCTGCTTTGGCACGTGTTTGTGCAAAAGAGACGGCATCCCGCGGAAAAACCCCGATTTTTTGCGGAGGCACCGGGTTTTATTTAGACCATATTTTGAACGATACTTCTTTTTCTGAGGCAGAGGCATCTTCCGAATTCCGAGAGAAAATGTATCTTTATGCGGATCAATACGGCGTTGAAGCCTTACATCGAAAATTAAGCGAGATTGATCCGGAATCGGCCGCGGTCATTCATAAAAATAACATAAAACGAGTAATTCGTGCGATTGAAATTTATGAACAAAGCGGCATTCCGAAATCTGAATGGGATCGCCGGTCCCGAACGAAGAAGGCCATTTTCAAGCCGTATATTGCAGTGCTTGCTTACAGTGACCGTGCCATGTTATACGACCGTATCAATCGGCGTGTGGATCAGATGTTTGATGGCGGCCTTGTGTCGGAGGTGGAGTCGCTTTTGAAAGCCGGCGATCTTCGCACAGGTACAACGGCGATTCAGGCGATCGGATATAAAGAGTTAGTGGAATACTTTGACGGCAAAATTTCTATCGATGAAGCTCGCGAAAAGATTAAGAAAAATACGCGAAATTATGCGAAACGACAGATGACATGGTTTCTTCATCATGGGAACGCGCATGTTTTTTATATGGATTCGGACGATCGCGACACAGTGGCAAAACAGATTTTTGAAGGATTCTTAGCAGAATAATTGTGTTGCTTAAATGTTGAGGAGTGATAAAAATGAAGAGGAAATCATTGAAAAGCCCAATGAAATATTTGGCGAGTACAGTGGTAGCACTGCTGATTTCGTCTTATATTATCTATCATCTGATTGTAAGCATCGGAACCGGGGTGGAAACGACTCCTGCGCTGTACGTGACGCAGGAGAAAAAAATTGCTGCGCAGGGATATATATTTCGGGATGAGACGATTGTATATTCTACCCGCAGCGGTATTACCAACTATATGTTCGACAGCGGCGAGAAAGTGAAAAACGGAACGTTGATTGCCAATATCTATTCGGGAACAATAGATTCCGATGTTGAGGCCCAACTTGTGCGACTGGACCATAAAATCGAACTGTTAACACAGAGCACCAGAACCTTAAGCTACAGCTTTGCCGATACATCGTCACTGGACGCGGAAATTTACGATAATTATTATTTGATTCAGAATAAGCTTGCGTCGGGAGATATTGATTTTGCTATTCGCAAGCTTGACGATTTACTGATCGGTTTAAATAAGAGGAACAGTGTGATTCAATCTTCAATCGATTTTAGATCGACAATTTCCGCATTGACCGCACAGAAAAATTCGTTGCTTTCCCGTTATTCCGGCCAAAGTGAAGCGGTTTATGCAAAGCAAAGCGGATATTTATATACGAATGTGGACGGCTATGAAAATATTTTTACGGTTTCCGCTTTGGATTCATTGACAATTGAAGGCTTTAAAACATTGATAGAATCTGCGCCGGAATCCATCGATCAATCGCGCGCCTGCGGCAAAATTGCGTCGAATTTCAAATGGTATTTGGCTTTGAGCTTAGACCGGGATCAGATGCGTAATTACCGGGAGAAAGATAATTATACGCTGTATTTTCCATATAATTCCGATCAGTCCGTAGAAATGACCTTGGATCGAATGATTGCCGAAAATGATTCGGAAGATGTGGTGTTGATTTTCTCTTCCGATACCATACCGGACAATTTTGAATTTCTAAGAAGGCAAACGGTTGAAATTGTACAGAATTCTTATTCCGGATACCGCATTCCTGCCGATGCGGTCCGTATGGTAGACGGAACCCTCGGCGTATATGTTCAAAAGGGATACAGCGTATGCTTCCGGCGTATTGAACCGCTCGCGGAGCTGGACGGTTACTATATCGTAGATGCTTCGCCGTCGAGCGGAGAGAATGAGTATGAGCCGCTTGCGCTGTATGATTCGGTTATTGTAAAAGGAAAACGCCTGTATAACGGCAAAGTGATTGATTAAGGAGGAATTTTAAAATGAGCGCGGAATCGGCATCGTTTTTACAGATTGCTGAAAATATAAACTTTTTAAATGCGGACATTGAACGAATTAAAAAGGAACATCACATTGATCGCGAAATTACTGTTTTGGCCGCGACCAAGACGGTACCGCCCGAAAAAATCAATTACGCGATCGATCATTGCGGTATTCGGGTGATCGGAGAAAACCGGGCGGATGAGTTGGTATCAAAATACGATGCGGTTCATAAAGATAAAGCGGAACTGCACTTTATCGGTGCGCTCCAAAGCAATAAGGTGCGGCAGATCATTGATAAAGTGTCTATGATTCATTCTTTGGATCGACTTTCCTTGGCAAAAGAAATCGACCGTCAGGCAAAAATTCATGGCAAAGTAATGGATTGTCTGATTGAAATAAACAGTGGACACGAATTTGCAAAATCCGGGGTGATGCCGGAGGATTTTGAGGATTTTTTGGAGCAAATCGACAAATTCGATTCGATATCGGTACGCGGAATTATGACAATTGCGCCGAATTGCGAAAAAAAAGATGAATATTGTAAGTATTTTTCTAAAACTTATCAATTATTTATTGACATTTTGCAAAAAAAACATCATAATATAGATATACCTATTTTGTCAATGGGAATGAGCGGTTCTTATGAACAGGCAATTTTGTGTGGGGCGACGATGATTCGACCGGGGAGTTTAATTTTTGGCCAGCGAAGTTACCATTGAATGTTTTCTTGCTGTGCCTTGCATGACCAAGACGTTTTCGTTAAGAATGTAAAAAAACATGGAGGATATAAAAACGATGGCCTTTAAAGATTTTTTCAGAAACAGATCCGAGGATGAAGATTTTGACGGATATGATGAGGGTGGATACGGCGATATCTATGATGATCAGCCGGATTTTAACCACAATGATGCACAACAGCCGACAATGGGAATCGGATCAAGTTCTTCAGCACTCGAGCTTAAAGTAGTAAAGCCGGAACGCTTTGACTGTGTTCCGCAAATTGCAGATCATTTGATGAATCATCGCACGGTTGTCTTGAATTTGGAGGCAACCAATAAAGAGACTGCCAGAAGACTAATCGATTTCTTGAGCGGTGTAGCGTATTCTATCAACGGTCAATTAAAGAGAGTTGCCAACAATACTTATGTAATTACTCCCGAAAATGTAGATGTTTCCGGCGAGCAAATTCGTGAGGATAAAACACAAAATGCTCAGGCTGCCAAAGTAACTGACGATTTTGAAGACTGAGAATTTGATAAACTGTTTTTTGAATCATCCTGCCGATGACAAAAAATATGCGTTTTCATTTTGATTGATCTTAAATCATATGAAACAGGGATAATAAACAAAAAGGTTGTGAAAAAGGCACGTTTGTGCCTTTTTCAATATCTCAATGAATCCGATTCATCTCTTTCAATGGAAGGAAAGGAGAAATTTCTTGACAGTTCTGGTCTATGTGTTTTGTCAAGTAGTGCGCTGCTTTGTGACGGCATTGCAGTTTGCAATGATAATCCGTGCAGTATTCAGCTGGTTTATGCCGGACGATAGTCATCCGCTGATGAAATTTTTGCTTTCCGTAACGGAGCCGGTTATTTTTCCGGTTCGGGTGATATTGGATCGTTTTGAATCTTTACAGCGAATCCCCATAGATATTTCTTTTTTTGTAACATATATTTTGCTTTCCTTGATACAAATGGCCCTTCCATATGTTCATTTATAATGACTGATTAATCGCAAAAAGGAGTTGTGACACATGATTCCGCCACATGAATTAAAAAACAAGAGCTTTTCCAGATCGGTTCGGGGATATAATATTTCCGAGGTGGACGAGTATCTTTCCTTTATTATCGAAAAATATACTGAACTATACCGTGCGAATGACGAACTTGAAAAAAAACTGCGTGTTGTAAAGGCACGTTTGGATATTGTTCAAAATGAAGAGCATTCGATTCAAAGTGCCCTGATTGATGCGCATAAAACCAGCAAGGATATTATTGACGGTGCGAATACCTGCGCGGATAATATTGTGGCGTTGACCAAGAAAAACTGCAATGAAATCTTAGTAGAGTTCGGTCATAATTTAGAGACAGATCGCCGCGCTTTGGCGGATTTAAAAAATGAGCTGGAAACATTTCGCAATACGTTGCTTACCAGCTACAGCGCCCATATTGACTTAATTAATTCACTGAGTGAAAAACCGATTGCCGATTCGGCAGAGCTTTGTTCTAAAAATTCTGCGGATTACATCACGGAAGTGATGACGAAAGTGTCAAATGAGATGAACGGTGAAAAAGATATTGAAGATGCAGCTTCCGGTGCAGCTTCAAATGATGAAGCGGATTCTGCAGATCAGAATGTTGTTTCAAACTGAAAACAGATACCTCAAGAAAGACTGAATTCACCGCAGATTGATTCTGCGGTGATTGTTTTAAGGAGACAAAATGGTTCTGAACTTTTTACTTGTTTTTGGAGTTGTGCTTATCGATCAGCTTTCCAAGCAGTGGGTTGTTCGATTTTTTGAATCTGTCGGAGACAGCATCCCGATTATAAACGGTGTGCTGCATTTGACGTATATCACCAATGACGGAGCCGCCTTCGGCATGCTGGATAATTGCCGGTGGTTGTTTTTAATCATTTCGGCGGTTGCCATTGCCGCTATGCCGGTGCTTCTTTATGTTTACCGCAAATCCGGAAATCTGATTCGATTCGGACTTTGTTTTATTGCAGGCGGCGGTATCGGTAATATGATAGACCGCCTGTTCTATCCCGGCGGTGAGGTTGTGGATTTTATCGACTTTCGACTGATTCATTTTGCCGTATTTAATATAGCCGATAGCTTCGTTACAATAGGCTGCGCGCTGATTTTCCTTTACTTTATTAAATGTGAGATTTTGCCGTATTTTCGCGCGAAGAAGGACTCGGTATGATCATTCGGGTAAATGATGAGGACCATGGCTGCCGTGTGGATGCATTTGTCAGCCGGGAATGCAATATCAGCCGTGCGATGGCACAGAAATTAATCGGTGCAAATCATGTTTTAGTGCAAAATAAGATATGTGAAAAAAACTGCCGTTTGAGTGCTGGAGATACGGTATCTGTGGAAATTCCCGAGGCGGTTCCTCTTGCCGTGCTCCCGGAGCCGATTGCTCTGGATATTGTTTATGAAGACGCGGATTTGATTGTTGTTAACAAGCCCAAAGGGATGGTAGTCCATCCGGCAGCAGGAAACGAAACAGGTACCTTAGTCAATGCACTGCTTTTCCATTGTGGAAGTTCGCTTTCGGGAATCGGCGGTGTTTTGCGCCCCGGTATCGTGCATCGGATTGACAAAGATACAAGCGGAATGATTGTTGTTGCCAAAAATGATCGCACACATATTGCACTTTCGGAGCAGCTTAAGACCCATACATTACATCGGGTTTATCACACGATTGTGCTTGGCAATATAAAAGAAGATACCGGTAGCGTTAACGCGCCGATCGGCCGGAGTTTGCGGGATCGCAAAAAAATGGCGGTTGTAGCGGGAGGCAAGCCTTCTGTTACCCATTACAGAGTGCTGTTGCGGCCGGAGGGATTTTGTTATTTGGAATGTCGATTGGAAACCGGACGGACACACCAGATCCGTGTTCATATGGCCCATATCGGCCATCCGATACTCGGTGACGAGGTTTACGGGAACGGTAAAAACAAATTTGAAATGCAAAACCGTAGTTTGCTGCAAGGACAGTGCCTGCATGCAAAGGAAATCGGCTTTATTCATCCTGCCACAGGAGAGGAAATGCATTTTGAATCGCCTTTGCCGAATTACTTTCAAACGATTCTTCATAAGCTTGCTGCCAGAGCCGAAAAAAATTTGTAAACTGTTCGGGAGTATATCGAATGAAACATATTACATTAGTTGCGCCGGCTAAAATTAATCTTTGTTTGGATGTAACGGAGAGGCGCGCTGACGGGTACCATAATATTGAAAGCATTATGCAGAGCGTATCCTTGAATGATCGGGTAGAGCTCTATCGCTCGGATGAAGATTCGGAGGATTTTATCAAACGAATTGCTTTTGGGTGTAATAATACAGACATTCCGTGCGATGAAAAAAACTTAGCGCATCGTGCGGCACTTGCTTTCTTTGATTATTGCGCGATCGAAAAATACGATATTCAAATCGAAATTCATAAAAACATTCCCGTGTCAGCCGGTCTTGCCGGAGGAAGCACCGATGCGGCAGCTACGATTTTAGCATTGAATGAGCTTTATGAAACCGGGTTGAACGTTGATACTCTTTGCCAAATCGGCGCTACGTTCGGCGCAGACGTCCCGTTTTGTATTCGCCGCGGAATTTACCGCGCGACGGGAATCGGTGATGAATTAAGAGCGGTTCCCAAAATGCCACCCTGCAGCATAGTGATTGCAATAGATGGTTATGGTGTGTCTACACCGTGGGCTTACGGGGAATTGGATCGAATTTCGATTCGCTTGCATCCGAGTGCGGTTAAAATGGAGCGCGCACTGACTGCAGGAGAGCTCGGCGCTGTCCTTTCGGAAATGGGAAATGTGTTTGAAGAAGCGGTGCTTCCATATCATCAAAAGGCCGCTGATCTTAAAAAAAGGATGCAGGAATACGGCGCGGATATTGCGCTGATGAGCGGCAGCGGACCGTCGATTTTCGGCGTGTTTTCCAATCCCAAAAAGGCAAAGGCCGCCTTAAGAAAGTTGCGTCGCAGCGGCATTTGTGCATATCTTTGTCGGCCATATTACCCCTCTTTAATTGATCCGGCTTGAAATTATTGACAAACTTTGATAATCAGTCTATAATAAGGTTATACTATATCAGAAAAACAACGGAGGCAAACGGAAATGAAAGTAACAAAAGAGAGCATTATCGGTGATGTTTTGGATTATGATGCAGGTACCGCGCAATTCTTTATGGAAATCGGTATGCACTGCTTGGGATGCCCCTCTGCACGCGGCGAATCGATAGAGGATGCATGCATGGTGCACGGAACAGATGCCGATGCGTTGGTAGAAAAGATTAATGAATATCTTGCAAACAAATAAACCGATGCGCTGAAATTTGAATAATATACGCATAATGCACGCGCTTTTGCTTGTTTATGCGTATATTTTTTATGAATTTTAGGAGGGCTCCAAGTTGAAAGCAAAAAAACTTGAATTGTCTCCGCGGCTTTTGTGCGTTTGTGAAATGGTCCGGCGGGGAGCATGTATTGCGGATATCGGGACGGATCATGCTTTTGTGC
This sequence comes from uncultured Eubacteriales bacterium, assembly GCA_934365155.1. Lineage (GTDB taxonomy): Bacteria > Bacillota > Clostridia > Oscillospirales > CAG-272 > RGIG8399. Next base: position 12,476 of record CAKRMZ010000024.1, read on the forward strand.
CGATATATTTGGTTCAAAGCGGAAGGATCCGGTTTGCGATTGCCTCCGATGTCGCACCGGGACCGTTATCCAAAGCGCGCGAGATGGTTTGTGAAAATCATATGGAGGATAAAATCCATGTTCGACTGTCGGATGGGTTGGCTGAGATTCTGCCGGATGAGGCGGAGGATATTATTATTTCCGGTATGGGCGGCGAGACGATTCTTTCTATTATTGATGCGGCCCCCTGGCTTCAATCCCCAAAAATCCGTTTGATTCTGCAGCCGATGACGATGCAGGCCAAATTGCGCAAGGGGTTGCTTTCCAGAGGATTTTATATTACCGATGAAAAGATATGCCGCGAAGGCTTTCGGATCTATCAGATTATTGCTTTTGAATACGACGGTCAAAGCCGTACGGCAGATCCTCTTATGAATGAGATCGGACCGATTATTTATCAAAACAGGGCACAGGACGCAGCGCTTTTTTCAGCCTATCTTGAACAGCGGATCCGAGTTTTAAATACTGTGATTTCCGGCAAAAGAAAAGCCGGCATTGATGTTTCTGATGAACAGCAATTGCAAAATCAGTTTTTGAAAATGAGAGAGGAGTGTTGCAAATGACAACAGTTCGCGATGTGTTTGCGTTTTTAGAAGAAAAAATTCCGCGGAGCCTTAGCTTGAATTGGGATCATGACGGTTTGATGTGCAGCACTGATTTGGATGCTGAGGTTCACAAAATTTTATTGAGTTTAGATATGACGCGTGAAGCATTGCGCTATGCAAAACAACAGAGCTGTAATGTATGCGTTACGCATCATCCTCTGATATTTTCTCCGATTGATTCCGTTCATCCCGATACAGCGAAGGGACAAATATTGATTGAGTCTATTCGTTCCGGAATTTCGGTGCTTTCCTATCATACACGTCTTGACAGACTTTCGGGTGGGGTCAATGATGTTTTGGCACAGCTTTTGAAGTTGCAGGATGTTCGTCCCTTTGGCTCCCCGCAGGAGGAGGTCGGAAGAATCGGAGCGCTTCCCGTTGCGATGGAATTCCGTTCTTTTTGTGAAATGCTTCGACTTGTATTGGGGACGCCGTGTTTAACTTGCAGCACTCATCCGGATTTTGTACGCCGTATCGCGGTTCTCGGCGGTTCTGGAAAGTCAGATTGGCAAATGGCTTTGAAGGCCGGCGCGGATGTATTTGTCACCGGTGAGATGACGTATAACACAATGATTGATGCTTTTAATGAAGGGTTCTGCGTGATCGAGGCCGGGCATGATTATACGGAAAAACCTGTGATGCAGGCACTTGAGGTTTTGCTTAAGGAGCGTTTTCCGAATGTGGAGACAGCGCATTTTGATATCAGCTCTTCATTGGTGCGAATAAACGGAGGAAAAAATGGCATTTGATGCAGGAATGTTGGCAGCGGTTGCAAGCGAAATTTCATCGTTTATCGGCGCGCGCCTTGAAAAGATTGCACAGCCGGAGAAGGATGAGGTCATTTTAAGCCTGCATCACGGAGGCAGTTCGCAGAAATTATCGGTGTGTATATCTCCAAGCTCGTCTCGGATTAATTTTACGGCATGTCAAAAGGATAATCCGCTTGTTCCGCCGATGTTTTGCACATTGTTGCGCAAGCATTTGTCCTCGGCAAAGCTGTGTGCGGTGTCTCAGCCCAATTTTGAGCGCATGCTGCGACTTTCGTTTTCCGCTCGAGATGAGATGGGCTTCGATTGCGAACGGGTGCTGATTGTTGAAATTATGGGCAAATACAGCAACCTTGTTTTGTGTGACGGGGAGGATAAAATTCTCGGCGTGCTTCGTCCGGTTGATTTTACGACCAGCTCACGCCGTCAGGTCTTGAGCGGAATGAAATATGAGCTTCCGCCGTCGCAGAACAAATACAATCCGCTGACAGTCAGTAAGGAACAATTCTTTGACTTGCTTGATCGTTTTCAATCGCAAAGCGTGGAAAAATGGATTTTACAAACATTTTGCGGAATTTCAAAATTGATCGCGCGTGAAATTGCATATGCCTATGGGGGCAGTGTGGATTGCACAGTCGATTCCGGTGATCGGGAACGTCTTTGGTTGGCGTTTGATTATGTCATGCGCGTGATTCGCAATGCGGAATTTTCACCGGTTGTTATTTATAATCAACAGCACATACCGGTGGAATATGCCTTTTTGCCGATTGCGCAATACGGCAATGCCATGCAGGTGGAGCGATGCCCAAGCGCATCGGCGGCGATAGAGGACTATTTCTTTAAGAAAGAGCAGACAGAGCGGATTCATCAGCGCGGCGCGGATATATTCAAAATTCTTTCAACAGCAAAGGGAAGATTGGAGCGCAAAATAGCCGTACAACACAGTGAACTTGCTGAATGTGCGAAAAAGGAAGAAAATAAGCATTTCGGCGATCTGATTACCGCAAATTTATATCAGCTTCGGCGCGGGGCCGAGGCAGTGAGTTTGACCGACTATTCCAAAGAGGATTGTCCGACAGTAGTTTTACATTTGGATTCCCGTCTTTCACCGGCGCAGAATGCACAATTTTATTATAAGCTTTATAACAAAGCAAAGCGAGCCGAGGCAGAGCTGCATCTGCAAATTGCCAAAGCCGAGGCGGAGCTTTTGTATTTGAATACGGTAGAGGAATCGCTTCGGAAATCGGAAAATGAAAGCGATCTCAGCGAAATACGGGAAGAGCTTTATCACAGCGGCTATGCTTCTAAAATGAAGAAATCGGGAGCAAATGCAAAAAAACATATTCCGAAGCCTTTGCGATTTTGCTCATCAAACGGTTATCTGATTCTCTGTGGGAAAAATAATGTACAAAATGATTACATCAGCATGAAAGTTGCATCCAAGCAGGATTATTGGTTTCATGTGAAGAATATGCCCGGATCGCATGTGATTTTGGTGTGCAGCGGCAAAGATGAGCCGAAGGAAATCGACTTTACGGAGGCCTGTGAAATAGCGGCATATTATTCAAAGGCACGTGAAAGCACGGGTGCGGAGGTTGATTATACCTTGGTGAAAAACTTGAAAAAGCCCTCGGGGGCCGTGCCCGGATATGTAATTTACCATACAAACTATTCTGCTTATGTAAAGCCGAAAAACGGGAATTTGTGGGATGACGGTAAGCAGTGACGAAAATTCAAAGAGTGGCGCCGATGATACTGCGCCACTCTTTGACTGCTCTTAAGATTCTCCATCGGCTTACATTGCCGACTGTTTGAAATTTTCCGCAAGTGTTTTCTGAATTAAAAATTTTTATTGGGCGTCCTTAAATTCACAGGCGCGATAGAGCATTTGCACTGCTTCTGCTCGGCTGAGCGCGGAAAGCGGCGCGATATTTCCGTCTCCGGTGCCGACAATGATGCCGTTTTCACATAAAGCTGCCAGCGAATCCTGTGCCCATGCAGGCGCTGTGCTTTGATCGTCAAAATGCATGCTGGAAACCGGCTTTCCGATATCCATTAATCTTGCCAATACGGTAGCGGCTTCTGCACGGGTGATGACTTCCTTCGGTGAAAAATACAGTCCGCTGTCTAACCTTGTTCCGTTTATAATTCCTAAACGATAGGCGACGGACAGATACGGTTTCGCGGTGCTCTCGATTTGATCGTCATCGGCAAAAGGCGTGCCGGTTGATAATGCGATATAATCATCGTATCCCAAGGCTTTCATTGCCATTGATACAAATTCTTCTCTTGTGACGTTTTTGTCCGGGTAGAAGTATACGGAGGAACCAACGGTTTCACCGGAAATAACGCCGGCTTTTGCCATTTTGACCGCTGCATAATAGGCCCAATGATTTGTCATATCGCAATAGGATATGCCTCCGGATTTTTCAATTTGTATTTGGACGGTTGCCGGAGTGCTTTGGTTGCCGTACTGGTCGCTGACCGTATAGGAGAAATGATCTTTTCCGCGGTAATTGCCGTAGGGTGTATAACAAATTTGACCGCTTTCATCATCTACGATATAGAGCGTGCCGTGTTCGGGATATTTGCATATTTCGAATTTTATATGATCTCCCTCCGGGTCTGTTGCACACAGGGAAGCAAAAACGGGAATTCCTTTTTCGGTTTTCAGCGATACATCTTCCGCATCCGGTGCGAAATTCATTTCTTGGAGGATATAGAGATTGCATTGAATATTGTGACCGGCATCCGATCCGACCGGCATAAATTCAAAAGCAGCCTCATTGCTTTCTCCGGGAAGAAAGCGAAGCGCGCTGAGAGCCGAAGAAGAAATTGTTTGCTCCAGCAAAACGTCAATGGCTCCGAGCTTTAACACTCCGTCCGAAACTTCGGGAAGGGATGTGATTTTGATTCCGTCAATATTTTTTGTTCCGAGTGCATTGCAGAAATCATCCTCATCAAAGCGGATTTCATAACCGCGGATGCCGGTTTTTATCATAACGGTTCGTTTTTCTAAGATCGAAATGCCCGGCGAAACCAAGGTTTCGGTCTCGGGTTTGTCGATTGCCAATACATAAATTCCCAAGGCACAAAGGAGCGCCAATGATAGGATAACAGCAAAAAGTTTTTTGTTTTGCATAGTGAAACCTCCTTTTTTCGTGACACAGATAGTTTGTCCTTACCGGGGAAAAATATACATAAAACGCAAATTTGAGATATACAAACACAGGATTTTGTGATAAACTGAAGAGGATGAAAAATATATTTTAGGGAGGCGACTCATGAATTCACCAGATAAGCAGCCAAAAACCGTTGTCTTAGTTGCTTTTTATAATTCAAAAGCGTTAGGTGTTCGCTATTTGGAGACGGCGCTGAGACGGTGTGATTATCATGTTGTTACGGTATTTTTCAAAAATTTCAACAGTGTGAATCCGCAAAAATGCACGGAATATGAGCTATCGCTTCTTTGTGATCTGATTCAAAAATATGACCCTTGCATGATCGGCTTGTCGGTAATGAGCTCCATGTATTTGGATACCGTCAATGATATGATTTCCCGCTTGCAGAAGGATTTTAGCATTCCGCTTTGCGCGGGAGGAGCCTTTGCCAGCATGTTCCCGGAATATTTTTTGGAGCGCGGTGTTGACTATGTGATCCGTTCGGACGGGGAGCGTGCCATTTGCCGGCTGGCGGATGCGGTTGTAAACAAAAGTGATTATACATGGATTCCGTCGCTGTGCTATAAAAAAGAGGGCAAGGTTTTCCGAAATGAGATTTCGGATATTGCGGTGGATATTGATGAATACGGTATCCCCGCTGTGAAATGCGACGATGCATATATGATTGATCATGACACTTTGCATACGGGTGATCCTCAGCTTGATACACGCTCTTATGAAGTGATTGCTTCACGGGGCTGTCCTTTTACCTGTTCTTATTGCTGCTGCGTGAATTTGCACCGACTGATGCCGAAAGGAACGCCGGCTGTACGCAGTCGTTCCGTTGAGAGTGTCATCGAGGAATTAAAGACGGCCAAACGCATATGCAAAAAGTTAGTATATGTACATTTTTATGATGAAATTTTTCCTACCACGCCCGGCTGGGTGGATCATTTTATTGAGGAATATAAAAAGCATATTGCACTTCCTTTTACGATATGGTCTCACCCTAAAATGGTTAAGGCCGAGGTCCTTAAAAAGCTGAAAAAGGCAGGGCTTATGGAGGTGGTAATGGGAATACAATCCGGCTCGGACCATATTCGGAAAGGGGTGTTTCATCGGTATGAAACACGGGAGGATATTCTCAAAGCCTGCAGGACAATTAAAGAATGCGGAGTGTTTTGGGCAAGCTATGACTTTATGCTTCAGCATCCATTTGAAACCGTTGAAACAATGAAAGAAACTTACTACTTGGTCAAAGAGATGCAAAGGCCCTATGAGCTTCAGCTGCACGGATTGAATTTTCTGCCGGGGACGGATATTGTAAAAATGGCCATTGATGCGGGGCATCTGAGCGAAGAGGAAATGAATCATATCATGTATGCTCCCATGGCGGAGCAGTTTTCGGCATATTGGAAGCGTGAAAATGAGGTTGAAAGTCAGCTTTGGTATCAAATGACGTATTGCCAGCAGTTTAAGACATTGCGTCGGAAGATGTGGCGCTTCGAAGAAGAGCCTCTTGCACACCGTGCAGAGATTGAGGCACTCTATCACAGAGGGCAGAAGCTTTATAAGCTTCGCTATCTCTACCGCAAGCTGAGAATTGCCGTAAAGGGTAAGTTTCATATATAAAAAAGAATGCAAAAAGAAAGAACGCCGGGCTGTGTTTTCACAAGTCTTTGGCGTTCTTTTTTAGGTATCGCAGCGGATTTAATGCTCGGCTTCGTTAATGACAACTTCGTTGACTCCGTCGGTTTCCGAAAGCCGAACTTCGATAATTTCATTTAAAGAAGAAGGAATATTTTTTCCTACAAAATTTGCTTTAATGGGCAGCTCGGCATGTCCGCGGTCGATTAATGCCATCAGTTGAATGCGGGCGGGGCGGCCAATTGCGCAAACGGCTTCCATAGCTGCTCTGGCAGTGCGCCCCGTGAAAATAACATCGTCGATTAATATCACTGTTTTTCCGACAACGGAAAACGGAAGGGTCTGCTCCGAAGGAGCCGGCTTTTCTACAATTTTGCTGATGTCATCCCGATAAAGTGAGATATTGATCTTTCCTACCGGAACGCGGACTCCCTCAATTTTTTCAATATTATCGCAAATGCGGTTTGCTAAAGGAACGCCGCGGGTCTCGATCCCTAAAAGACAGATGTTTTCAATTCCGTGGTTTTTTTCGATGATCTGATGGGAAAGGCGCACAAGAGTGCGTTGAATGTCCTCTTCCGTCATGATTTTAGCTTTAAATTTCATTCCTTATTCCTCTGATATTTGATTAAAACATCCCGATCGTTACAGCAGAGCGGGAATGTTACGGCTTGTTTCGGTCTTTTGCGGTGGTATCCGACCGGAGGTGAATCTCTCCGATTCCCCCGTTGATCTTTATGTTATTGGGACCGGAGCCGGTTGAGGTATTGTTGCTGACGGCTTTACCGTCCAAAGTGATTTCGCCGATTCCTTTCTTCGTACGGATACAGTATTCGTCCATATTTCCGAGGAGGGTAATATTGGAGGTGCCTATCCCCAAATCAAAATCGCAGTTTCCGGTGAGTTTCGCGTGCAGATTCAATTTTCCGACACCCATATTTAAGTCTAAATCTTTGAAATGTCCGTCTTGAACCGTGATTTCTCCGGCACCGCCGTTGATTTTTGATGTATTTGTTGCCGTTAGGTGTTTCATATTGACCTCACCCGCACCGAAAGTTAAACTGAGTGTGCCGGATGTTAATTGATTGATTGTCACTTTGCCGGCTCCGGCTTCAATTTGGACGGTATTTAGCGCCGTTCCTTCCGGGAGGCAAAGCTCTAAAACGGCATCACTGTTATAAAAACCCAAATGACGGTTTTTTTCCGTAATGCGAAGAAGTCCGTTTTCCTCTTCGATATCGAGATTTTTGCCATTGCTTTGCAGCTTGAAATGTTCACCGGTTTTGATGGATAAAGCGGAAGCTTTTATTTGAATTTTTAAGTCGGTAATATCGGAGGAAATTGTGTAATCTCTCATCTCACCGGGAGACTCGGATTTAGCAAAAACATATGAAAATCCGGAAACCGCAGCACTGGCTATGCCGCCTATAATACTGAAGCAAAGAAATATCGCAAAGGCTATGGCAGCATATTTGATTGCTTTTTGCCAAGAAGTCATTGGATTGTAATCCCTCCGAACATAGCGGTTCCGTTCACATAAACGGTGACAGTATTATGATCCGAATTTTGCGGCTTTTTATTGGAAATTCCACCGAAAATAGAATTGGAGTGAATTTTTATATTAACGTTTTCGGGAACAATAATGTCAATTCCGCCGAAAATTGCGCTGGCATTAATCACGCAATCCTGTTCGATAACGGCTTGCGTGAGGTCACATTTGATCGCTCCGAAAATTGCATTCAGTTCGGCGCCGTTAAATGCCTCTTTGTTGAAAGTTGTATTTTGACCCGAAAAAACAGCAAAGACATTTTTCGGTTGCTTTCCTTCTGCCTCCAAATTTTTGGAAATCGTCTGGCAGCGTCCTTGATGAAAACTTCCGAAAATCATTTTAAGTCCGATGATTACAATAACAAACGGGATAAAAAGCTTCCATAGTAAACCAAAACTTATAATGTCTCGGCAGCATAATAAAAGCAGAACACCAAGCAAAATCCCCAACAGATTCCCGAATTTTTCATTACCGGAGAAAAGGCCGATTGCACAGGGAACGATAATAAATAAGGTCCACCAACCCTTAAAAAATAAGTTTATGTCAATGATATCGAGACTGTTTAAGGCAATCAAAATACCGACTGCAATCAAGGCAATTCCCCATAGGATTTGATTCGATTTTTTCATAAAATTTCTCCGTTTAATAAACTGTAGTTTCAATTGTACACAGGGCATCCGATTTTATATCGACAGCTTCCGAAATGGGATTTTATAATAAAATCGGTGGTAAATTACAAAATCAGTTTACATCAAATTTTACATTTTAGCAATAAGATTCATTAAAAAACATAAAAATGCCTGTGTATATTCGTATTATCTGCCGGATTGACCGAATCCATGAATATTGAGAGAGCAAAAAATCCCGATTGTGTAAACATTCGGGATTGTAATGTTTTCGGAGAACGATCCGGTCCTTATAGTGCCGTTCCTTTCTTTGGAACAAAAAGGCAACGCATATCGGTATGCTCCAGTTTTAATAGCTCTATTTTCTTATCAATGCCGCCTGCATATCCGGTCAGACTCCCGTTTGCTCCTACCACACGGTGGCACGGAATAATAACGGATATTTCGTTGTGGCCGACTGCCCCGCCGACCGCCTGTGCTGACATTTTTGCAAGGCCTGTTCTCTTTGCGATTTGTTTTGCGATCTCTCCGTATGTAATTGTGGTACCGTATGGAATCTTTATAAGAATCTTCCATACTTCCTGGCGGAACGGAGACCCGATCGGGTGAAGCGGTGGTGTGAAATCCGGTTCTCTGCCGTTAAAATAAATATCGAGCCAACGAACAGCCTCCCGAAGAATCGGAGTTTCCGCCTCCATATGTTCCGGCGGAAGATTGTCGGCATAAAATTTTTCGCCGTCAAACCAAAGACCGGTCAGCCCGATTTTGTCTGCTGCGAGCAGGATGCCGCCGAGCGGTGACACATAATGTTTGATATAAACCATTTTAACACCTCAAAATAGTAATTAAAATCTATAGGCAACTTTAAGATGACGAACAGCCTTATAAAATTTTCAAAACGTTTTGTAATCAACGATACTTGATTGTTTTTATATAATTATAGTATATACCCGGATTTTTCTCAACCGCTTCTTTCGGGTGGGGAGAAGGAGCATACGTTTTCTCTGCGGATTTGTGATTTGCTTTTCGGGCATATACGATTTATCGTAAAGCGAAAACGTGCATTTTGATACAGAGAACGTTCTCGGCTTAGTGAACAAAAAGCCCCGATACAATGGGGGCTTTTTGACGGAAGCAGCTTTTTTGCTTCTGCTTGATGGCGTTCCCGAGGTGATTCAAACACCCGATCTATCGCTTAGGAGAAGTCTCGGAGGGGCATTTTTTTATTCCCTCGAAATCCTCAAAAATCCTTGATTTTACTGGCTTTTCCGAGATTTTAGTGTTAATCAATTCTCTTTTGAAATCTGCTAATTTTACGCCGTTTTTTCCCTTCATTTTAGCAAGGTATTAGCAAATCAAAGATTTTTGGTGAACGTCATTCAGTTAATATGATACTCGTTGCGAGTGCTAAATCGCCGTAGCACTTTTTCGTTCTTTTCGAGTATCTTATCAAATTCGTGTTTTTATTATACTGATTTTGAGTATCAATTTCAAGGTTTATTTGGGCATTAAAATGGCAAACCCTTCCGATCTTGTGGTTCGGAATTAACCCCTTCACTTGTTTGAAATGGGAGAGCGTTTTTGGGGGGTGTTTTTTCAAAATTTCTTAAAAATTTTTTGAACGCAAAATAAGCCGCCTATTTTAAATTAGAGGTCAACAGACGGCGGGTAGAAATTTTCATATTTATGATGTATAATATGTGATATTGAAGATTGATAAATCGGAATTTGTGAGGATAAAAATGTGGATTCGAGAATATAAACCTGCTGATTGCGAACAGTTGGCAGAACTGTTTTACAATACGGTTCATAGCATAAACGCAAAGGATTATACAGAAGAACAGTTAAATGTTTGGGCAACAGGCAGAGTAGATTTACAGGAGTGGAATCTTTCTTTTCTAAAGCATAAAACAGTTGTTGCTATTGAGAATGATGAGATAGTCGGTTTTGGAGATATAGACGCTTCGGGTTATTTAGATAGATTATTTGTCCACAAGGATTATCAGAGAATGGGGATTGCGTCTGCAATTTGTAATGAACTGGAGGGTTCTGTAAAGGGAAAGAATATCACAACCCATGCCTCTATTATGGCAAAGCCATTTTTTCAGCAGCGAGGATACCGAGTTGTGAAAGAACAGAAAGTTATTCGACAGGGAATTGCATTGACGAATTATGTAATGGAGAAGTAGATAACTTCCAGTTTATCGAACTAAAACATAAGACCGCTTACATCGTGTAGGCGGTCTTGTTTCGTATTCAAATATATTTGATTTTTAATTTTCTTTTCTTGGCAGTAAGCACTTTGCAGAGAACATCATCGACGGCGTCGGTGTATCTGCCTTGTGTGGTCAGGCTGTTCTTTAAGGTGACAAGGGACTGAATGACCTGTCTGTATTCATAATCGGAAAGATATAAATGATATTTCTGTTCTTTCAAAGCAACCACCTCCTGTACTGCAATTATATAACGGGAAATGGTATAGGTGCAGTTTGCGAATAATCCTCCATTATTGAAAAATGAACGAATTAACAGGGTAACGACCGCCTTGTCCATTAGCAGGATTTTTAGCTCGATTTTTCCCGCCATTAGCAGAGAGGGCATTTTCATTAGCAAAACGGCGATTTTTTTGCTAATTTTTATTAGCAAGCCGTCCACCTGAAAGGCGGACGACATTAGTCCTAATTTCCATTAGCAGACGGAGAATTTGCTAATGAAAATTTGTGATTTCCCCGTTTTAGTTGTTTCTTCGTAAAAATGAAAAAACGCCGGAAACCCTTCTGTTAGTGTTCATAGGGACATTTTCTGACAGTATGTAGGTGCAGCAGAGGCGGATGGCGTTTGTCATCCGC
>CAKRMZ010000025.1 GCA_934365155.1 uncultured Eubacteriales bacterium
ACCTTAGGCTGTGGCAACGATGCAGATACCTGTGACTCAATTAATTCTGACACCATATTTCGAACATGGACCGCTTTGCGATCGATATCTGTATCAACTAATTTCCATTGATGTCTTTTACTGCCACGATATATTTCCTCACGGCTGTCCATCTTAGCCACCTCTTCATCAAAAGCAGCCTGATTATCCGACAGTCTTTCCTGCCACATTCTAAGTTTCGCCATCATCTGATCACTCACCATATTTCGGTTTCCCCCATTTCTTAATTAGATACTCTCGTGTATTTCGGTCTGCCGAACGGTAGTCCTCCCACATGTCCGGCGTCCAAGTATATTCGTGCTTCGTGTTTTCCGGAACATAATTCTGCTGACACGGACGGATATAATATGCAATAGCGAGGCTCATTACACAATCGTCATGCGCGCCGGCTTCTGCTTCCAGGCGCATATTATCTCTTCTCACAAAAGTCAGCATTTCCGAAAGTGTATCCTCATCCCATATTAAACGGATCCCCTCTCGCATAATTCGAATCAATTCCGAAAGAATCAACGGTCTCGTTTTTGATGTTGTAACAAAGCCATAACTCTTTTTTGGCTGATGCGTAAAATTATCTACACTCTCCCGTACATATTGATTCGGATATCCAAGCCGTTCCAGCTCATAAACCGGATAGATATTAAAATTCGTTTCAACGCCGATTAGAGCGTCATTATAAAATTTCCCAAGGCAATATAGCTGTCGCGCAAATATATCTGCGTCCATAGACTGACGAAGCACCGCAACCTGCTCCCCGCTATCCGCATCTAAGACCTGCGCCACAAAGAAATCACTTCCGTCTCCCGCCGTATCCGCACCGATGACATATCGTGATATTTCTCTCGGTTCACAATACAGCTTGATCCATCCATCATCTGACTTTGAAAAACGGATATTGGTAATCTGTTGTCCGTCATAATCATATTCAAACATGCCCGACGTCCGTGGCAGTCCGATTTCTGATAAGCGATCCGCAATATCCGCTGCGCAAAAAACGGTTCGCCCGGTCGTTCCCCATTGACCTAATGCATATACCTGATAATAGTATTCATCTGTATCCCGATAGTTTTCCAACACACGCTTTGCCGCATCATCCAAAAAGCGATTATCTAAATAGGTGCTTCTGTGCACCGTCACATCACTTTTCTGCTTATCAAAAAAACGTTTTTTCAGCCAATGCATCACAGAAACCGGATTAAAAGAAATAATAATCTGTTTATAAAAGGGGGATCGTCCTCTTAAACGAATATCAAGCTGGTTAAAATCAGACTCTGAAATTTCCGATGCTTCTTCAATCCAAATCCCCGTAATGTTATAGATGGACTTCAGCTTTTCCACATCATCGAGGCCTACAAACAAAATCTCGCTTCCGTTTTTAAAACTGATCTTCATTTCTGTCTTGCTTACGGTATACGGAATGCACGAATAAAATTCCGACAGTTGAGTTAAAAGCTGACGAAAACAGCTTTCCTTCAATGTTTTGGCTACCTTCCTGCATACTAAAAACCGGTGTTCCGGCTCACTGATTGCTCTTTCTAATATTTTTCTTCCGGCAAATATGCTCTTACCGCTGCCACCGCCACCCATTAACACCAAATATCGTGACCGATTCCAAAAAAGCGGAAAGAATTTTTTATTGCTTGTTTTATGCAAACGGTGCCACCAAATAAGCAACTGCTCTAAAAGCTCTGCTTTTTCATCTGTCATTCCTCTTTTTCTCCATCTAAAAAGACCTATATATCAGCTCCTATCGGTCTTTTGTATATCCTTTAATTTCGTTTGATCCCTGCGGATTTTTACACTTCTCGTTTTTCTCTTAACTGCTTTTCTTGTATTTTCCTTCTCATCAAAACTCTCTGGATCTTCTTTTATCGGTAAATGAATTTCGGATTCTTCAAAGCTTTTCAAAAATTCACAGGCCAAAGAATACATCCGTTTCACTTTTTCATCCAAAGGGTACGCGATCATCGCTTCCGCATCGTTTTCAATATGCTCGGCATCTTCCCATCCGTAATTGCTTTTTAAGGAAAACATGATCCCCTGAATTTGCTTTTGTCGGAACAATTCACGTTCCAAATAATTTTCTAATCGCTGAGTTGCATATTTTATTACGGCTCTCGTTTCCGCATTTTTCTCAAGCTTATGCAATTCCTCCTTATCGATCCCGAGATATAAGCATAATCCGGACAGCGTCGGCGGTTCTAACCATTCTAAGAACTTCGCAGGTTCTCCGTTTTGGTTACAAATGGCCTCTCCCTTCTCGTCCAACCGTTCCACACATCGACTGATACTGCCGAAATATGCATGAATTACTGCTTCAAGCTCACCCGCATTTTTATATTTATCGTCCATCGCCACATTTCGCACCGTTTTTCCACGCAAAAATTAAGTGCTTTCTCCTCTCATACCGATCAATCAAGCTCCTCCTGGCCTGCCTTCAATACGCACTCTTGGCAAAGCTTCTCTCCGTTCATGTCATAATAATCATCACCCTCAAAGATAGGTTCCGAACAAATCGAACAAACCATATCACTCTCTGCTTCCAACCGTGCTTGTTCAACACACCTGCGGCAAATGTAGGTCCCCATTACTTCAAAGCATTCATCATTTTCAAAAATTGTCTCCCCGCAAATTTCGCACACAGACCGAACCCTTGTACCGTTGCAATCTCCGCAGCCGATACATGTCCCTCCATTTACACACCGATATGACATTTTCATGATTTCCCTTCTGTAAATTATTTTTGTTATAGCATTCCAAAACTGTTATGTTATTAAATTCGCAACATTACTTTATAAAAAAAATCGATAATCTATATTAAACTTTTGACATATTGTGTCAATTTCATAAATATAAAAATCGGAACGCCCGTTAATTTTTTGAAACACCGCCGACACAGATATATTTAATTCTTCCGCCAGCATTGCATATGTTATCTTTCTGCGCCGCAGTTCCGCCTTTAAACCGATAAGCGGTAAATGTTTCTGCTTCATAAGTTGTGACCTCCATCATCGTAATGTTTCGTTTTCGATAACATTATACCACAAAAATGTTTCGTTGTCAATAACTTTTAATTTATTTTTATAAAAAATATTGAAATTTGTTATCATTTGTAATAATATATTTATGTCATTGATTCGTATCGTACGGAGGTTACATTATGTTTGGCGATAAACTCAGAGAAATAAGAAAGTCAAAAAATTACACATTAGAACAATTGGCAGATGAATATAATCAGCGTTATCAAGGCGGTCTCAATAAAGGAACCCTTTCTCGATATGAAAATTCCAAACAGCAACCCATGATTTATGTTGTAAAAAATCTTGCCAGTCTTCTTGGCGTCAGCGCGGATTATCTGCTGGAAAAGGATGTCCCTTCCACTCAAACCGATACCCGCGCAAGCATGGAAAAAGAATTTGAGCAAATTATCAATCAAATGGATGACAGTCAATTGAATCGTCTGGAAGTAGCCTTACGGATTCTTTCCGCAAAACAGGATGATTATGATAAATTGATTTCTCTGATTGAGCTTGCAATGCCCGGGCTACTTTAAGCAGCACCGAAAAACGATCATCCGACAAATTCATGGCATCCTGCATGATTTTACTCATTCTTTCCTGCATAAAATTCATCACCACCCCCGTTTATTCTATTTTAAAATCCCATTTTCAACATGTCCAGTCGGGAATTTGCATGAAAGAATCTTTTTTGGATATTGCGTCTCCCTCGCTTTTTTTCCTTTTCTGCGTTCAGAAATTTAAAATCTTCGACTGTATAAAAACAAAACCGGACAGCCTTCCTTCCTGGCGTCCGGTTTTTTGCTCTTTTTATATATTGTTTTATTATAATTAAAAATCACACAACAATCGATTTCAGTATACTATTATAAAAAATCAAAAACAAGTAAGCATTTTGCTATAATTTTATCAAAATATCAGACTGAATTTCGTGATTGGGAACAACACTTCTCCGCATTTTTTCCTTCACACGCTCCAAAGCAGCTCTTTTTTCACGGTCAATCTGCACATCAAGAGCCTCTCGCGCTTGACTCACAATTCTTTGTCGGCTTCGAAATATATGCTGTAATGCTTCCGGCTGCTGCATTAACGGAAATCTTTCCTTCAACAATTCTAAATAATCTTCATTCATCTCTAAAAGCGCACGTGGAAGCCATGGAAATTCATTTTCCTCTTTTGGCCCGAATCCTAAATTTTGCAGCAGTTCTTTCATTTCTTTTCCTAATATTCCGCCATAGATCATTCGCTCATAGGAACACTCTCTTGTCTTGCATGAATCATCTTTTGCACGCTGAATTAAAATTTGCATATTCATCAAAGCATCTTTACCCCATTCAATCGAACTTTCCGCCTTACAGTCCGAATTCCCGAGCGGGCAATAAGTACCTTGCGCCAGCGCATAAATATATTTCCGTATCCACTCCAAATTCGAGCTTTCAAAACTATTTAATATTATGACGGGAATTCCCAAAATCCGTTCTAATATCTCGAAATGATATAAAGGCTTTTTTTCCTTTGATTGAATGCAAAAAATCACATTATCTGTAATCTCCAAAACATCCAATATCAGTAACAGCCCCTCGTCAAAATACTCTTCTCCGGCCAAAACAATACAAACATCCGCAACTGAATTCGGATAAAGCCCCACCGTCATTAAATTCCGTGCGAAAGCCTCTGCAGGCTTCGATGCAGACAAAGACTTTACGGAGTCGAAATATATCAATTGAAATATCGCTGTATCATACTTTATTGTTTTGACTTCGAATTCTCGACATTCCGTTTTTATTCGGCACCCATTCTTTGCAAAAGCCTTAAAAAAAGCAGAATTATGAAAATCCGCCTGTTTAAAAATGCCAACCGTATACTCTTTGGATTGATTCTGATCCGAAAATGTTTTAATCTTATGATGACAATACCCCTCCATGCCCTTTTCCTCCCTTTTTTTCATCATCACATACCGACACCCATATTTTCATAGACTCAGAACGGCGCAGTGCAATCACAACACCTCGAATCTCATATGCAATCGGGGAGCCGGGAATTCCGCAAAATAAAGGCACAACCCGGCTCCCCGGTACAAATCCGAGTTCCATCAACCGTATTCCCATTTTACCGTATTGTGCCACCGATTGTATAATTGCCGTCTGTTTCAGCGGAACTCGACCAAGTTCAGTTATCATCCGATATGCTCCGCCTTTCGAATTCTCTTACCGCCATTATATGCCAGCGTCCTCATCTTGCCCTCTTATCTCGGACCCCAAAGAGATATTCCTGCATCCTTTGAAAATGTTATCCGACACCGCAATAAATAAAACGATACCACCGCCATTTTATTCATAACTTCATTGACCTCAGTTTCATTTTTTATTTCGGTGGCAATTTTTTTGACATAAAAAAATCCCCTCGGAACAGGCTTGAAATTTTGTTACTTTCAATACCTGCTTCGAGGGGATTATTATATTCTATCCAGAAACTGTGACTTTTTAATAGGCTCCGGTCCGTTACGCTTTACACAAGTAACGAACATAACACATTTTTTTCAACGAAAGATGACCGTTCACGGAAAGAATCAGCAAACATAATGATATTATATCCGATTTGGTCTGCTCACTCATCATAGACATCAATAGCATTAAATTCTTTCGATTCTTTTCAATTAGTTTCTTAATATCCGTCTCCTCGTAAAAAGTCTTTTTTACGGCTGCAAAATCAAAGTCATATCCGAAGCTCTTAGCTAATGCCGGATATATCATCAAATATTCTCTTTCGTCAATTACATCTTCCGAAACAACTGCCCCGATAATAAAAGCAACCAATGTTTTCTCAGGGTCAATCGAAGAAACATTTAGTTTTTCAAATTCCGAAAGTACGCAACCGGACTTTTCGACCAGTATTTTCAACCTTTCTACTGTCGTAATATTTTCATATTCGATGCATCGTTTTGCTAATTCAAACATTTTTTCACCTTTTAGAGCGGAAGATCCTTTCTTGTAAACTTCACGGATCCGATAATATATCCGACCATACCAAGCGCTGCAAGAACTACATATTTCCAAATGAAAGCATCTGTGCCGTCAATAATAGAAATTACATCAAAGAATGCAATAATTGTAGTATAGTTAAAAGCATTCAACGCTTCCAATCTTACAACTGAAGGAATAACAGGGCTGCCGAAAAGTCCGAGCATTGCAGCAACCAAAGCGAAAATACTCAGTCCGCCGCCGATCGCCATAGAGTGCTTACTGCGATCAAAGAAGCAGGAAGTAAAGAAGCACAAACCGGACAGAGCAAAGAGGACTAAAAAGGCTCCCACATTAAGCAACAATAATTTAGAATATGTGAGTTCTACGTCTTCGCTGACGATCGAGAGGCAGACACAGCCCGTTGCCGTTGTAAGGCAAAACATCAAGAACAAAGATGAAATTAAGAACAGCGCCTGTGTAAAGACGACGGTTTTTCTCTTTGTCGAGGTGGACAAAACATAGGCCATAGATCCACTGTCAACCTGTCCTGCAATAAGGTTATTGGCAACCATAATCATGTAAATGATAGGAAGGAGCAAACCTGCAAGCTTATAGAAAATAGAACCTACAATCAAACTGTACAAATCAAACTGACCGATTTCCTCAATCGCTTCCGAAACCTCCGCCGGCAAAGACGCAAGCAAACTGTTTGAGATATCCCCAATCAAATCCTGATCCATTTTTTCAACCGCTGCCGCATATGCCTGTTCATCTGCAAATTCACCGGCTGCTTTTTTATCCAGCAAAGCATTCATTTCATACTCATATCGATTTCTGTAAGTAACCACTGAGGTAGCCGCTTTGTGTTTAATCGAATCATAGGTATAACCAAAACCTTCATACTTTTCAAAAGTTACACCGTAGGAAGAAAGCTCATTTACCATTTTGTCTACGTTGCTTTGTTCCGACATATTTCCGGCAATAAACACTGCAGAACCGCTTTCTGCCCGATCATTTCGATAGTTTTCACGTTCGTCACTGTTTATAAACGTATCTGCATCACCGGATGCAATATGCGCAACCAAACTCATTACATCGTAATCCTGCGGAATCGCTTCTCCGTGTGTACTGTAAAAATCATTAAACATACCGTTCGGATTCAAAATATACATAACAGAACCCAGCATTTCCTTCGCCTCAGCGGAATCCGCCGTATAGGAACTGTCGATTTTCAAGGCATCTTCATATATTGCCGTTTCCAAACGAGCACAAGCAACAGTATATGCGCTCACAATCGCCCCTTGCTGAGTTGCCGGATTTTTCTCCTGCCATGCACTGATTGCCGCGGCATATTCTTCTGTCGAACTAAACTGATCTGCTGCGGGACGTGCATCTTGCCATTCGGAATAGTTCTTTGCGTAAAGTTTTGCCGCGCCCGTCGTCGCCTCCGGCATAGCCGCTTTCCAAAGTTCTACCATTTGCAAATATGTGTTTGCATCGGGAGCAGTGTTTTCTGCGGGCATTTGCTGCAACCATGCGGAAAAGTAAGCATGATATGTCAGAGCATCTATACTGCTCTCATTAAAAAGCGAATCAAATTTTTTCAATCCGTTTGCTGCATTTGTATAATAATTGATCGCTCTTTTTTCCATAGAAGAATCAATTTCCTGAACAATAATGGTATCCTGAATTGCATTTTTTGTATCGCTTAATGATCCGCTGCCGCTGATCAACATCACGCAGGCCAGCATAAAACACACGGCAAAAGTGATAATAAACCACATCGTACCGTTTGCTTTGCATGATTGTTTAAAAAGTGCTTTACTGAACATTTTAACGGTTCTCCTTTTTCGCAAATAGTATTTTCTTAAAATGATTCTCCAGAGTATACGGAATCTCAGAAATAAACTTTACATTATAGTTTTTCAAAACATGCAGTAATTCAGCGGTTTTATGTGCATCCACCCGTATAGTTACTTGACTGTACTGCTCCTGAATACGAATCACTTCATAGGGCTCTTGCAAAAAGCGCTGATAATCTTCCGCTGTATTGAACTCAATTTTAAAATCTTTGGTCTCCCGATTCCGAATAGAGTCCATATCAGCCACATCCACAATGTGTCCGTCATTAATCAGCGCCACCCGGTCGCAAGTGCTCTCTAGCTCTTCAAAGCTGTGACTGCTCATGAAAATGGTCTTGCCTTTTTCATGCTCCTTCTTGATAATATCCAAAAAGGTCACCCGCATCAGCGGATCAAGTCCTGTTGTCGGCTCATCCAAAATAATAATGGGCGCATTGTTCATCAGCGCCGCCACAAGCGCCGTTTTCTGTTTCATTCCCTTACTCATGCGTTTTAAATTTGCACGCGGATCCAGTTGAAGCCGTTCAATCAATTCATTGGCGTAGTCCATATTCTTCAAACCTAAAAAATCCGCTTGACATTTCAAAAACGCAATGCCCGTAGAAAGGTCCGGGAACGCAATTTCTCCCGGAACATAGCCGATATTTTTTGCAATTTCACTGGCATGCTCCCAAGAAGAAAGTCCGTTTACAAAAACCTTTCCGTCGGTCGGCTTCAAAAAGCCCAAAATATTTCGAATTGTCGTGGTTTTGCCGCTTCCGTTCGTTCCGGCAAACCCAACCATCTCACCTTGCTTGATTTGAAGATCCACATCAAAAATGCCTTGACCGTTTCCGTAATCTTTCGTTAATTTTTGCAGTTCGATCACATTCATTTGAGCGCACCTCCAAAATCCTTATCTTCCTTATAGAACTTCATGAAGTAGTCCTCCAACGTTTCTTTCCGGTTGCTGAATTGAATCACATCAAACTGTGACAACAGCCCAATCAGCGTGTTAAGCTCGCAATCCTCAATCGATATAAAAATTTTTCTGTCATCATTCCGCAAAAGCTCCATTGTTTTCAGAGAGCAAACCGTTTTCAAAAATGAATCTTTTGCACCGATAGAACCAAATTCAATTGTATAATACTTTTTTGACGCGTGTTTTAGATCGTCGGCAACAAATTCAGACACAATCTTACCGTCTTTGATAATTGCAATTCTGTCACAGGTCGAATCAATCTCAGAAAAAATATGACTGGATAAAAGAATGGTCTTGCCTCTGGCCTTTTCCTCATGGATAAACTGTATAAAGTTTTCCTGCATTACCGGATCCAGTCCACTGGTGGGCTCATCTAATATTAAAACATCCGGATCCGACATAAAGGCCGTCACGACCGCCAGCTTTCTTTTGACCCCAAGACTCATCCGCTTTGTTTCGCCAGATAGCACAACATTCTCAAGCTCAAACAAATCCAGCATATACTTCAGCCGTTCCGTATTATGAATCTTTTGAAGGTCCTGCATCATATGAATAAATTCCCAACCGGTAAGCCCGGCAGGAAGAGCAATTTCACCGGGAATATATCCCACATGCTGCAATATTTCAAAATATTTATTAAAAGTTTCTCGTCCCAATATTTTTGTGCTTCCGCTGTCCGGCCTTGAAAAGCCCATAAGATGTCTTATCGTTGTCGACTTCCCGGCGCCGTTCGGGCCTAAGAATCCAAACACTTCTCCGTTGTCAACGTGGATGTTAACATCAAACACCCCGCGGCCGAATCCATAATCTTTTGTTAGATTCTGAACTTCGATCGTATGCATCGTATAACTCCTTCATTCATTTTTCAATATCAACCGCATTATTTTTGTCAACACTGTTGACATTTTTGATATATAGAATTATACTGTCATTACAATATTTTAAAAAGATCAAAAAGCCATTCAATGTTGAAATATCAACAGTATCTATTAATTTGTATAAAAAAGGCGATTGTAATTATGAAAGCAAAAAATTTAAACAATTCTTCCAAAAAAACCTGTGCGCTGATCAAAAAAGTTTTTGCCGAAATGTTTGCCGAAAAAAAAGAATTAGGAAAAATCACTGTCAGCGAGCTGGTCAAACGAGCCGATATCAACCGTGGAACCTTTTATGCGCATTATGACGATATCTACAGTGTGGCCGAGGACTATGAAAACGAGCTGATCGACCAGTTTTTTGATAATGCGAAGCTCTTAAATTCAACGAACTATGAACAGTTTATCGATTCTTTTTTTACTTACATTAAAGAAAACGATAATAATTACAAGATGCTCTGCAAATCAAACGAGCTTTTATTTGTTGCAAAAAAGCTCACCACCATTGCTTCCAATAAATTCTTGGAAATTTTCAGCAACGACCCACGCATTCATAATCGTCGTTTTATCGAACTGGAAATTAATATTTTTATTGAAGGAATTTTATGTGAATATGTAAAATACTGCCGCGGATATTCCTCCTCTACACCGGATGATTTATATATTTATACCAAACAGTGGTGCAGCGATTTCGTCAACAGACGCTGCGCGCATGAAAACTAAAAAGTTTTCATGCACATTTTAAACACCGTCAATCTCCTTTCACCAGTACTGCTGCTTAAATTTACATAAATTAAGCGCATTATATGGGTACCCATATAATGCGCTTAATTTGCAATCCGTCGTGCCTTTTTCTATGCTCACTTCATAGCCACGGATTCACTTGCCTTCATCATAATGAACACTTTTTCGATTTAAATTCCAAATTGCGGAATCAATCAAAGCATCAACACTCTCAAAATCCAGCGCTAAGCCCTTTCCCGATAAAAAACCAACCGCATAAGCCTTTTTTCTTGATTCGTCCTCTGCCCCTGCATAAAGCATTTCAGCTGCCTCAACCGCTGTTTTTACCCAGAAGCGGGTTTGAATCAATTTAAAAACATGAACCTTTTCTCTTAAATATAAAATTACTTGCATCGATGCAAGAACCCACAGCACAATCAGAATAATCTGAAATGCTTGACTCAAATTTTCCATCGCCATCCCCCCTCTAATTAATATATGAATCATATCATAAACCGTCATTCCTCATTTTTAAAAAATCTTTTTTTCTGCCCGTCTCAATATAAAAACACAAATAAAAATCGAGCTGTTCTAAAAACAGCTCGATTTTTTATTTAATTTATATCTAACAACTTCCAAGAGCCATTCTCTTTTGTAAGTTGCAATTCCAACTTCTTGGTCATGCTGTCCTTTTTCTTTTTCGCAGTAACATTCACTTTAACAATCATTATCTTAGATATGCTGTCCGCATCAAAATCATCATAATACGAAAGTGCATCCATCAAACTTTCATATTTATATTTCGGCATCTCATAACTATCGGTTATTTCATAACTGAGTTTATATTTAGGACCGACCTGAGATTCAAAGCTTTCCAAATCATCGGAAATAATATCGCCGAAATAGTTATCTGCACTAAGTATCTTCCCTGCGCTGCCATAAAGACCGCTGGACATCGAAACAATTTTGTCCACATCGTAATCTTTATAAGCATTCATTATTTTGCGCACAGTACCTTTGTAACCGGAAGAACTGATAATCGCACTCAACGCAATTATCACAACAATGATAACAGCTGCAATACCAAGAAACATTGTCATTTTTTTCTTTGCTTTTTCTTTCTTTTCGGGATCATCACCAACACCCGGAATCGATGCATTTGTCGCCTTAGCAGATGTCAGCGGGGTTCCGCAATTACCGCATATTTTCGCATTGTCATCCAACTGGGTCCCGCAATTTCCACAAAACTTTGCCATAATTCAATCGCCTCTCTTTTTATGATTTTTTTAATTTAAGTTGCTTTTTAATTATAACGGTTACTATAAGTATGATAACAACTGCCACAGCACCGATCGCAATATAAATAATATAAGTATAGTCAACGATTTCGCCTCTGCCGTTTTCGGTTGCTTTGTATGTCAAATCATACTTACCGTCACCATCTTCATCGACTTTCAGAATCGTTGCTTTAGACGGTGTAGCAACCGTATCAATTACGGTTCGTTTTGTAATCTTAATATTATTAAATCTGCGTAAATCGCTGTATTCACCGGTATCATCCATAAAACCGATGGTATAATTCATATAGCCGCGACCGTTGCCTTCAATTTTTATGTCGTAATCGATACCCTCTTTTAATCTCAGCACCTTCACCCTGTTATCCCCGTTGGTCTCAGATTCCTCTGCATTATCTTCAAAAGTCAGAGAACCGAAAGCCGTGCGGGTACTGAGATTATCTTCCACAGAGCATAATGTCTCGCCGTCATATTTAACTGTAACATCTACAGGGCAAGCGATACGAACATAAATATACTTCTGTCCGTTGATTTGATCGGCAATATCTCCAAAGAAATATACCAAATCATCCGCATTTTCAACCTCAAAGTGGCAACCGTCACTTGCAATACTCTCTAACAGTGCCTGAGGAGCGGTTTTATTATACAGTCGGCTGAAAAAGCCTAAAGTATAGATATATATTCCTTCATCCTTAATCTTTTTTGCATACTCAATCAGTTCATCACCGACCTTGCCCTCATTGGGCGATCCATCGCTCATGAGCACAATAATCTTCTTTTTCGCATTGCTGTTTTGAAGCATAGCATACGATTTTGCAAGCCCGTCCTCCATATTGGTTCCGCCGCCTGCATTAATATTATGAACGGTATTGATGAGATATTTTTCGTTCATGCAAAAATCCGCGATGCGCATACTGCTGCTGTCATAGGTTACAATGCCGATGCTTGCATCCTCTTTCAAAATGGTACTAATGAATTTTTCAGCGGCTTTTTGAGTTTCTTGGATCGGTGTCCCGGACATACTGCCGGAAACATCCAAAGCAAGAACAATATCTCGCTCATCCGAACTTACCATTTCAGGCCATTCGGATTTTCCGTTATCCGCCTCAATTTCATCAATTTTAGCTTGCACGCAGCTGGCATAGACTTTGGCACCTTGATCATTCGGATGCATTGAATATGCACTGGGCGGTCCGCTTAAATCCTCACTGTTCCTTGTAATGCATACTTTTTTGATGTAAGCGTCTTTTGAATAAGCTTCATGTCCGTCAAAAGCCTCCTCAACGGAAACAAAACAAATTTTCATTCCTTCGGTTTTGCAGGATTGAACGATTGCTTTGATTTCCTTATTGAATTGGCTGACAGAAGAATTGATCAGCTCTGCATCGGATTTGCTGAAGAAAATATTTCCGTTTTTTGTAATTAACTTCGGATAGCCTACAATAATTATTTTAGCCTGATTACCGGCAGCATCTTGAATATCGCTGTAAGCCTGACGGAGTCTTTCCCGAATGCTTGCGTCTCCGTCAACGCCATAATAAAACTCACTCCAAATATCCGTTAATTTGTCGCTCAATGCTCCGGGATTAAAGGGATGCGGAAGCGCGGCCGTAACAATAACATTGGAAAACTGCGCATCATTTCCCCCAATCGATACGGTAACATATTCCGCCTTTTGATCTCCTAATTTTTTAAATATATCTAACTGTTTATCGATATATTTAGAACCGGAAACCCCTTTAATATCATATTCTTTTCGCTGAGTGTGAGTCAAATGGTACGTGGTCGCACCCGATGAAGCGGCAAAAAACCAATTTGTACCGCGATTTTCAGCCATCGTTCCCCGAACTCCGCTCAAAGTCAAGCGTCCGCTCCAACTTTTTTTGGATCTGTGTGCAAGCCAGTCTTGCTCTTGCACCTTTTTGGACACCGGATAATCCTGATAATAGAACGGCTCAATCCCCTCTCCGGAAGCATAAGAATCACCGAGTGAAACGATAATTCTGCTTCTCTCTTCATTGGAGGTTGAAGGTTCTGCATACACCTTTGAAACGGTAATCGGAACGATTATAAGTAAAAGCACGGCACAAAAACGAAGTGCTTTGATCACTCTCTTTTTCACCGTGCCGGTAGAAGAGTTTCTCATAACTTATCAATCTCCTCCGCAGTCAATTTTTCAAGAGTCGATGCATCCACTTTTGCAACAGTTTTAATTACAATCTGCGATTGATCGGGAATATTCACATAAAATTTGTTTGTCGTACTGTCATAGCTTGTAATGGTATCGGTTTCGGATATGATTACCTGCACCTTTTCCTCATCGGCAAAGTTATAGGAAAGCGGACTTGCAAAAAACGATCCGTTCACCTCAATAACCATCCATACATCTCCACTTGCGGTTATATAGTAGGTTTGATACATCGGATGCCGCGAAGAGGATGACCGTGATATCTCAGAAGATTCGGAATAGGTACCGTCCATAGTGTATTCATACGTGATGGTGCCGCTTGCAAAACCTCTTTCGGCAAATTTGGTATACGCTTCCCGCTCGGTATTGACACTTTGCGATGATTTCACATCAAAGCTTGATTTCAATGTAGTATTTTCTTTAAAATATGTCTCGGCATCAAACGCCGGCACTTGATAATTAGTGTTCAAATCATCGTCTCCGTCGTCATCGGTAGTCAAGTCTTTATTTTCCTCGTCCGTAACCTTATCTCCGTCTTTAATGAGAGCATCGTCCGACCCTTTATCTTTCAGTCCGATCGAAACAAGAATATCGTTGACATACGGGATATCTAATTTATCATGATATACTAACAGACAAATTGTTCCGGCCCCGGCAATGAGCAGTACCAAGAGAATGACAATCGTAGTAATGCATATTTTTTTCGCCTTGCCCTTCTTCTCTGGACCCTTACTTTCTTTTTTACTTCGTTTTTCTCCGGAAGCACCGCCGTCGTTTTGCGCAGTGTTTGGTTTCGGATCTTCTTTTATATTATCCTCGGAGTTTACGGTAATTTTCGTTGCTTCCTTGTCGCAATTTGGGCATTTTCCCGTCTGTTCATCAAGCCTTGCACCGCACTTGCCGCAAAACTTTGCCATAACATCCCCTCCTACATAAAAAAGTCAAACGCAGGAACAGAAGTTAAACAACCATCCCTGCGATTTTATTTAAGCCATATACTTGTTTACAAGTGAATCTATCACAGGAATTTTGATTGTTCCTTGATTTAATGCCTTAAATCCTAATACAATAAATAAAATTTTCTCGGCGATATTCAAAACATTATCAATAACACGGATAATGTCAGAGATAAATTCGACATGGACATATCCGTCGAAAACTCTGGCAATGCTGTCAATTAAACCGATCGCATCGGGAATCAAATGCACTACAGCCGAAAGCAATGCAAATCCGAATAACAGCGCAACGCCTTTAACAGCCGATTTTTTCAGCCACGCATTTTCCTCAAAAAGCAGGATGTAACCCGCCAAAATAACTGCTACCATAAAGCTTCCGAAAAGGCAACTTAAGAAAAGTGCTGCTCCCAATAACCCGACCGAAATTCCTAATCTTGTCTTCTGCATAATAATGATATATTCTCCTTTTTATTTAATTTTATCTTACTGAATTAATTTTGTCCCGCACTCGGTGCAAAAAGCAGAGTCCTTATCAATCGTTGCTCCGCAATTCGGACACTTATCGGCACTGGCTTCCGCTGTCGGCTCATCCGCGGCAGGGGGAGTTGTATCGGTTGTTTGCAAAATATCGGCAATCGGTTTCCCGCAGGATGTACAAAAACGCATATTTTTGTTCACCATTTCGCCGCAACCGGTACATTTAATAAGATCCGCATTGGAAGGCACATCATTATCTTGTTTCGGCATAGGAGCACCGCAAGAACTGCAAAAAGCCATGTTGCAAGAGACCTCGGCACCGCATTTTTCACAACGCGTTACCCCTTTAATATCCAACACCTGCTGCTTATAATTTGCAATTTTTTCTTCCGATTCCCGAATTGTCGTAATCATTCCGGCAAAATCACTCTCAAAATCATTTTGATGTGTTGCCACGTATAATTTCCCGATTTGATAATACGTATTATTCACTTTCTTTTCTTCATCGGAAATTAAACCGTTGATTTTTGCAATATCGGTCATGTCCTTTGTTTTTTGGATAGCAGTCTGTCCCGCTTGTGATAATTTTTTGCCCAAATTATCAAAAAACGCCATGAGAAACCCCTCCGTATATTTATTACAAAATTAAATTATTTTATTAAAATACACATACCGTAACACAAACAATTATGCAAACTTATTGTATCATATGATGTCAAAATTGTAAAGATCTGAAGGATCAAAAAATTACAAAAAACAAGCAGTATCTTCATTATTCTTACTACAATAAAAAAGTCCCCCACCCTGCCCGAAAACAGGGTGAGAAACCCAAAGAACAATAAGTAAAACAAGATGAAATTCACAATCCGTCCCCGCAAGAAAATAACACTAAAAACGGATCGCAAACGAATGCTAAATTCTTCCTTTTTACGAAGTAGCAATCTTTGCAGCGCAGCTATACTCTAAGAGTATACTGCAAATGCTCGACCGCATCGGCGATCATGTTTTTTTCTTTTTGCTTTTAAAATCAATTTTCGATTCCGTACCGTCCAAAATGCGCTTAATATTCGCGCGGTGCAGAATTACAATCAATATCGCCGCAATGACCGAAACAATGGTAGAAAACATATTGGGCTCAGAGGTTTTGGAAAGCACGATCGGAAAAAGCAAAGCGCCCATAACAGAACCGAGCGATACATACTTGGTTACTGCCACAATAGCAATAAAAAATGCAATCAGAAGTCCGAAGGCAAAAGGATTCAGACATAAGGCCATAGCCGCTGTTGCCAGAACGCCCTTTCCGCCCTTAAAATGATAATATATCGGAAATGCATGCCCCAAAATACATCCAAGACCCGCAACAGCAGCACCCGTATCCCCAAAAATTACTCTGCCGATCATACAGGCAATCACCGTTTTTAACACATCTCCGATCAGCGTAAATATCGCTGCGGTTTTTCCGTAAACCCGAAGCATGTTGGTAAGACCCGCATTTTTGCTTCCTTGATTTCGAATATCCTCATGAAAGAAAAGCTTTGATATAATCACGGCAAAATTCAAGGACCCAAGCAAATATCCCAAAATACAAAGTCCTAAAAGTGAAAGCCAAAAATGAACCTTAAAGATTTCTTGAGGAAAATATCCGACTGATAAAATTTCCCAAAAAGACATACGCATCCTCCCGTTCCCTATTTTTTATCATCGCCCCGTTGGCGTATAATCAACTTAATCGGAGTTCCGCGAAATCCGAAAACCTCACGAATTTGATTTTCAATATACCGCTGATAGGAAAAATGAAATAATTTGGCATCATTGCAAAAAATAACAAACGTCGGCGGCGTAATATCGCTTTGCGTCATATAATAGATTTTGAGCACACGCCCTTTGTCGGACGGCGGCTGAACTCGCATGATTGCCTCTCCGAGCACATCGTTCAGCATACCGGTCGAAATGCGCAAAACAGACTGACTCCGCACCGCATTGATTTGTTCAAATAATTTTGATACACGCTGCCCGGTTTTTGCGGAAATAAACATAATAGGCGCATATTGCATATACGCTAATTTGGTATAAACATCCTTAGTATATTGATTGACACTGGAATTTTCCTTTTCCGGCAAATCCCACTTATTAATTACAATAATGGATGCCTTGCCGGATTCATGCGCGATGCCTGCGATTTTTTCATCCTGTTCCGTGATACCCTCTTTCGCATCAACCATAATCAGGCATACATCCGCCCGCTCCACCGCCATATGTGCACGAAGCACGCTGTATTTTTCAATACGGTCATCAATTTTGCTCTGTCGGCGAATTCCTGCCGTATCAATAAAAATATACTTCCCGTATTCGTTTTCCACCTTGGTATCTACCGCATCTCGTGTAGTCCCTGCAATATCCGATACAATCAAGCGGTTTTCGCCTACTATGCGATTGATCAAAGAGCTTTTACCGGCATTCGGTTTCCCGATAACAGCCACCTTGATATAGTCGGAATCATCCTCATCCGAAATATCTTCGGGCATTAATTCCAAAATCCGATCAAGCAAATCACCCGTTCCGGTACCGTGAATCGATGAAAGAGGAATCGGATCTCCATCAAATCCCAACTCATAGAATTCATAGAATTCCGGAGGCAATGCTCCGATTCTGTCCACTTTATTTACGCAAAGAACGGTAGGCTTACCGCTTTTGAGAAGCATCGTAGAAATATCCTGATCGTTTGCGGTCACCCCGCTTTGGATATCCACCATAAAAACAATCACATCCGCGGTATCAATGGCAATCTGCGCCTGCATTCTCATTTGCCGCAGCAGAATATCATCTGTCTTCGGTTCAATGCCGCCTGTGTCAATAATTGTTATCGGCTGTCCGTTCCACTCAATTTCATAATAAATACGGTCTCTTGTTACACCGGGTGAATCATCCACTATTGATACCCGTTGGCCCGCCAATTTATTAAAGAGTGTGCTCTTTCCCACATTTGGACGTCCGACAATCGCAACAACCGGTTTTGCCATATTGGAATCTCCTTTTCTTTTATTGGCATGCCTCACAGAGCGTGTGAAAAAAATCCGCTCCGTTTGACTGTGAAATTCTAATTTTTACATTCAGTGTTTTTTCCGCCTCTGAAAGCGTCACATTGTCCAAAAAGCAATCCTGCTCATGCCGCAGCATTTCGGCCGGAATCAACAAACTGTCCCCGAGCTTCTGCCCTCGGAGCTGTGCAATCAAATCTTGCCCGACAACCAATCCCGCTACCGTAATATTTTCACCGAAAAAATCATTGCGGATTCGATAAACACAGCATCGTAACGAAGGGAACTTCTTCCGAAAGCACTCAACCAAACCGCAAATATATTCGTATGCCGCAAATCCCGTAGCAATCGATATTTCCCGTTTGGGCTTTACCGCATCAGACGCCGCACATTCAAGTTCCCACTCAAATTCTTCCTGCATGGAGCGTAGCATTCCGACCCCGTTTTGAATTTGCGGATATCCCTCGTAATACTCTTCGGAGGGAATATCCAATCCGGCTTTCACATACATTTCATCACCGCAGAAAAATATCCGTGCGCCGTGTTTTTTACGGCATTTCTCGGCAAAGCTTTCGACACAGCGAATAATATCCCGGCATTCCGAAGGACTGAACGGCAAAAGCGGAAACAATCCGTCTCTGTATTTTGTCAAACCCGACGGAACCACCGATACACTTTCCACATAAGGAAATAACCGCTCCAAATCCTGCATCGTACGCTGCAAATGCACTCCGTCATTGACGCCTCGGCATAATACAATCTGACAGTTCATTTGAATGTGTCCGCGATACAGCTTATCCAAATATCGCAAAACATCGCCCGCGCGCTTGTTTTTCATCATTTTCACACGGAGCTCCGGATCTGTCGTATGCACAGAAATATTAACCGGTGTCATATGCATCTGAACAATGCGGTCAACATCCTGATCGCTTAAATTTGTCAGGGTAATATAATTTCCCTGCAAAAAAGAAAGCCGGGAATCGTCATCCTTAAAATACAGTGTATCACGCATGCCGCACGGGAGCTGATCAATAAAACAAAAAATGCACTTATTCTTGCAGGCATGTTTTTGATCCATTAAAAAGGTTTCAAATTCCAGCCCGATATCATCATATTCGCCTTTATTAATTGTAATGTCAAAAAGATCCGGGCCCCGATGGATCTTTAATACAATTCTTTTTTTGGAAAGATAAAAACGGTAATCCAAGACATCGCAAATTTCATGTCCGTCAATTGAAATCAGGATATCTCCGCTTCGGACACCGTGCTTTGCCGCTGCGGAAAACGGTATGACCCCTTTTACCGTTACCGTAATGCTCCCCCCTCTTTTTGGTTATAAAATCCGAAATCGGCTGTACATAAAAATGAGGGCAGGATGAGAACCGCTCAATCCCGCCCACACAATTTTTAGTTAAGCTTCCTTTTTAATAATAACCTTGCCGTCATAAGAACCGCATGCACGGCAAACTCTGTGTGCAAGATTATATTCCCCGCATTTCGGGCATTTCACCATTCCGGGAAGATCAAGCTTCCACACATTGGAACGTCTTTTATCACGGCGAGCTTTTGATACTTTTTTCTTCGGTACTGCCATTTTCGTAGGACCTCCTTTATTTTAAGATGTTAAATTGTCAAATAAAACTTATTCTTCCGAAAAAAGCTCTTTGAGTTTCTCAAGGCGAGGATCTATCTCTTTTTTCGGACAGGAACATTCACCCTCATTCAAGTCTTTTCCGCACTTCGGACAAAGGCCTTTACAATCTTCACGGCACAAATGCTTAAACGGAAAATTGAGCTCGATCTCTTCACTGACGATTGCACCGATATTCAACTTTGAATCATAAATCAACAGATATTCTTCCGTTGTTTCATCGGTGATTTTTTCTTTTCCCTTTGTATTCGCAACCGGTTTATGAATCGTCAATTTTAACTCTTCTTCCATCGGTGCAAGACAACGGGAGCAATTCGTGCGATAAGGAAGACTGATATGAATTGTAGCCTCCATATAACCGGCTTTCCCGATTACAAAACCCGAAACGCAAAAACTGCCAAGAAACGTAATATCCGAAAAATTACGAAGTTCTGTATCGCAAAACAATTTCGGATCGGAGTCATATGAAAAATCAATACGGTCCGTTTCACCGCTCAAGATCGGTGTCATATCTAAAAAAAGTTCGCTCTTTGCAGAATTCTCACAATTTCGATTCAAAATACGGCTCTCCCCAAATGAGACTTTCTTGAAGTTACCAGAATATTATACACAAAAGCAAAATGTTTGTCAAGTTTTATCCTGCTTTTTATAATATCAATTGCAAAATATATTTTTATATTCCGTTAACCGTCGATTCCAACCATTTCTTTGAATACTGCCTCATGCTTTTGCAGCTTTTCTTCATTCTTTTTGGTACCGAATACGGACATGATCGCATTGTTCTTTTTGATACAGAGTACGGTATCTTCCGGAAGAACCTCCGTACTTTTGCATTCCTGTCCGAAAGCAGTATCTTTCAACAGAATCCCATAAGCATTGTAAGCACACTCCGGGGTCTTTCCGAAAATACTGCTCAGGGAAATAAAATATCCGGTTTCGCACAGCTCATCGAACAGAGAAGCATCCATCAGATAAATAAAAGAGTTCCCGCTGTTAAGCTGGCTGACAATGCTTTTGCGCGCTTCATAGTTGATCGGCTCACTGTAAAAGGTCCCATTCTCCAAATATTCTTTCGCTCGCTCCGGTGAAACATAAACAAAGCTCAAAATATTGGTTTCGATTTTTCCGTTTCCCGTATAATCCGTCTTACAATACTTTGATATGTCCGACTCTAAATCGCCGGCTTCATTCTCAACAAAGGCATGAGGCCCCGCATAAACTGCGTAAACATCGTATTCTTTTTTCCCGACCAAGGATATTCCCGCAATTATAACCAACGCCGCCGCAAACAGCCCGAAGAATGTATGCCATTTATAATGATACCAATAATTATCCAACCATGAACGAAATTTACTCATGTCTTTATTCCTTATCCGAATTCATTTAGTGCTTTCATTATAGCACAGCCGATTCAGCTTTTCAATCGGAACAAAATTTGTTTACAATCCGAATTCTCTGCGGAGTCACATTCACCGCAATCGGCCTTATTGCGCAGTGCGAACCGTATTTACCATCGCGTCCACATAGCCCTTCATTTCGGCTTGCTTCGCATCGTCGGCAGCGGTCTCGTCCATAACAATATACGCAACAATAAAGGGTACGCCGTCGTGGATGAAACCGTATCCGTAAACAGGACAGCTCAGTTTGGTTCCATAGTCATCAGCAGGCTGAACATCCTGAAAACGCAATGCCGGGCTGCCGTTCGCCAGCGTTACCTTATCCGTCTTCGGAGTGATCTCCTCGTATTTGGCACGATAGTTACGCATCAAAATAGCGTTAAAAGTATCATTATACAGTGCTGAGAAAGCGTCCTCCAGGGGCTCCTCCTCTGCATCGGAGCCGCATGCTACTACAATAGCATATTTTTTGTTTCCTTTTTCATTCAGCGCAAAGCCGTAACCGTAGCCCTCAGCGCCCCAGGCGGGCACGGCAATGGTGTAGTGCGGATCCGTCGCCGCAAGTTCATAGGTATTGGGCAAAGATACATCGGTATTGCCGCCTTTTTCGTTCTCTCCGTCTTTTTCGCCCTTGTCGGAGGTAGATACGGAATTATCACGATCGGGCGTGTTGGGATCTGCGTTTTTGCCGCAGCCGCACAGTACCGTTGCCAGCATCAGCGCAGCGAAAATAAGTGTCAGAATCCTTTTCATAGTAGATCTCCTATCATTCTTTATTTTGCATAACTGCAAACTTTGGTTTCTCTTGTTATACATAGTGTATTATACCGATCGGCAAATATTGTAAAATTTCTTTTGCAATCACCCACTCGTCATCCGTCAACCTGAACAAACCTACCCCCGTCAGAAGTCCTTCACACATTAGATTAAGTCCGACAAAATCATGGGCATATGGAAAGTATAGATTTTCAAAATCAACAATTGTTTATGAATTATAACTTATTTAGAATTTCGTTGCGTTTCTTATTATACTCTTCTACAGTTATCGTCCCGGTCTTATATTCGCTTTCAATAAACAGCAACAAGTCCTTTCTTGTATTGCGCGCTATTTCGCAATTCGTTTCAATCAATTCTCCAAAACCGTACAGGAAGAATGATGATACCCATGAAGCAAGCGGACCAAGAATCAAAACGGCAAATCCAAACCCACGATATGTTTTTTCTATAGCGGAGCTGACTTTTTCAGCATCGGATAATAAAATGATCGCCATACGAAAGATCCGATAATTCCAATCCAACAAAGAACTTTTGCAAGAACCTTCATCGTTCCCCCAACATTATCAATCTTACCAAACATAACATTACCCCCTGTTATTTTTTTATTAATTATAACATTCTTACTTAAAAAAAGCAAATTCCGGTATGTATTAGGCATAAAAATTACTCCTGACACTTCAAAACAAACCCCGGCTTGTAACTTCCCGCTAAACAGTTGCTCATAAACAAACATTGGGCATCTTGTGCTTAGAGTATATGAAGTTTTTGCTTTGTCCTGTAGTTTGCGAATACAGAAAAAGCCCTTTGAGAAAAGGATTTCTTCTCTCAAAGGACAGGTTGGCAAATGTAAAGTTGTAATTACTTCGTAAGGACCTTTTTATGATACGATTTGTTTCCGCAGTACGGACATTTCATTCTTCTTGATG
>CAKRMZ010000026.1 GCA_934365155.1 uncultured Eubacteriales bacterium
GATGCCGGTATCCGAAGGGCAACGACCGCCATAGCCGACAGCGTATCTCAGCATTTGGAAAACGAGCTTGAGATAAACAGGCTGAAAGCTTGATTTGTAATTATAAACGAAAGCCTGAAGCAAAGAAAAATCGGAGGAAATGTCTATGAGAAAATTCGGAGAATATGTCAGAGCGGCATACGGGTGTTTATCGGCAAAATGGATTTTCGGGGTGCTTGCGGCACTTAGCCTTTTGCCAACCTTAACAAAAACGGTTCTGCTGTGCATAACAAAAGAATCGCTTACCGCAGGCGCGGTGTTTTTTGCAGACCTGTTCTGCGTTGTCTGCGCCTGTATTCCGGCTTTTTTGGCAGTCCGCTCGACGAACAGCAATACAAAACAAGCCGCCGGGATATGGCTCAAGGGCTATCTTCCTTGTATAGCGGCTTTGTATGCGGGTGAAATACTGGCAGGACTTCTTGGCGGGAAATTCGGAACCACCGGAAAAATCATCGCCTGCGCTGTGGCCGGGACACTGCTCGGGCTGTCATTTTATTTGCTCGGATCTGCCATGAGAGGGAAATCCGAAAGGAAAGCAGGCGGGGATTCACGGTCATTATCAAGCGTCATTTCGAGCGAAAGCGTCTCTTGAATCAGCGTTAGCATATGCTTGTCACTTTACTTTGCTCGGTTACAGGAGAAACAAGGATACAAAAGAAATTTATATCGTCTCGGAAGAGGCAGAGACTGTTAAGAAAATCTTTCAGATGTACTTGCAGGGGAGGAGCCTTGATCAAATAAAGAGATACCTTGAAGAGAATAATATTCTAACCGTTAGGGGAAATTCGGTATGGGATAAAGGTGTAATCAAATCCATGCTGACAAACGAGAAATATGTCGGCGATGTAATGTTTCAAAAAACCTATCGGGAAGACTGCATAAGCAAAAGAACAAAGATCAATCGTGGGGAAATGGATAGGTATCTTGTTACGGATAATCACCCGGCGATAATTGATAGGGAAACATTTCGGATGGCAAAAAAGGAGATGGTGAAGCGAAGCTCTAAACGCCGAACTTCCTCCAAAGCAATTACCGAACTCGGAAAGTACAGTGGCAAATACGCGCACAGCGAACTACTTTTCTGTGATGTCTGCGGAAGCCCGTTCAGAAGGAAGACATGGACAAGGAAAGGAGTAAAAAAGGTTTATTGGAGATGCTTAAATCATGTCGAAAACGGCGACAAAGCTTGTCCGCAGTCAAGAGGAATTGAAGAGGGTGTTCTCCACGAAGCAATTTGCCGAGGAATGTCAAAATGTATTCCCGAAACCGGGGATGTGCAAACTCTCGTGAAAACAATGCTCGCTTATGCTACCTCGGAAGATGAAGTGCTGCTTGAATGCCAAACGCTTGAAAATGCGATCAGAGAACTGCAGGGGAAAGCAAACGAAGAAGAGGAAATGTGCATCAGGACTGAAGGTAATAAAGAACCGTATATGGAGCAAATCAAAAAATACTATTCCTCAATAGCTGAACTTCGAGCGCGAATAACTGAAATAAAAAAGCAACTTGAAGAAAGCGACGAATTTCAAACTGAGATGCAGCAAATCGACAGTTGGCTTGAAAACGAGGAGATTTTGTTTGCTGAATATGATGACGATATTGTCAGGTATTTGATTGACAGTATCCGTGTTACCGATGACTTAAAGCTGATTATAAATGTCAAAGGCGGTGTATCGGTAACGGAAGAATTGTATCAGAAAGAAGATTGAAATTTTTGCTTTCAAGTGTAAAAAAGACTTGAGTTTTTGGACGGACTCCTTTATAATAAGTGCAGTTAAGAAAAGACAAAGCGAATATACATATGAAAAAGGGTTTTCCCGGCGGTTGTATATTCGTGGAGTAAACACAGTTTAGAGCCTTGACACGCAAACGTGCAGTCAAGGTTCTTTCTTTTTGCCACTTTTCTCTCGCTTCCGGGCAACCTTTTGTTGACAAAGAAAATTCCCATTGAAATCTTCGCCTTTGCGGTTCGGGGCCAATGGGGATTTTTTGAAATTTCTCTTGACAGAACTTGGCAAGCCTTTAAAACATCAGAGTGCAAAGTCTGATAAAATACAAAAGAAGGTGTGTCGAAACGACACACCTTCTTTTTTCGGATTTAATTACATTAATTTAAGATACAGTTCCTTGATTTCTGCGACACTTGTTTCTCTCGGGTTGCCAGGACGGCAAGCGTCGTCAAATGCAGACTGAGAAAGGAAGTCAAGATCTTCTGGCTTTACGATTTCCTTAAGGTCTGTAGGGATTCCTACATCGGCGGAAAGTTTCTTAACGGCATCCACAGCAGCTTTTCTTGCGTCTTCAAGGCTCATGGCATCTACACCGTCGACGCCCATGGCTTTTGCAATGCTTCTGTATTTTTCACCGGTTGCGGGAGCATTATACTCCATAGCGGTAGGAAGAATAATCGCGTTTGCAACACCGTGGGGGGTGTCATATACAGCACCGAGCGGATGTGCCATAGCATGCACGATACCAAGACCGACATTGCTAAATCCCATGCCGGCGATATACTGACCGAGCGCCATGCCTTTTCTGCCTTCATCGGTATTTTTTACCGCATCGCGGAGAGATTTTGAAATGATTTCAATGGCTTTGAGATGGAACATATCGCTCATTTCCCATGCGCCCTTGGTAATATAACCTTCGATTGCGTGGGTAAGAGCATCCATACCGGTTGCGGCGGTAAGTCCCTTCGGCATAGAAGCCATCATATCGGGGTCGACAACCGCAACAACAGGAATATCGTGAACATCTACGCAAACCATTTTGCGATTCTTCTCGGTATCGGTAATAACATAGTTAATGGTAACCTCTGCAGCAGTACCTGCAGTGGTCGGAACAGCGATGATCGGGACACAGGGTTTCTTGGTAGGAGCAACTCCCTCTAAGGAACGGATATCCGCAAATTCGGGGTTTTCAATAACAATACCGATTGCTTTTGCAGTATCCATCGAAGAACCGCCACCGATTGCGACAATGCAATCCGCACCGCTTGCCTTAAATGCGGCAACACCGCTTTGCACATTTTCAATTGTGGGATTGGGCTTGATGTTGCTGTAAATTTCATAAGGGATTTTTGCACTGTCAAGAATATCTGTTACTTTCTTTGTAACCTTAAACTTGATCAGATCAGGATCAGAGCAAACAAAAACCTTTTTAAAATCTCTTGCTTTGATTTCGGTTGCGATTTCATTAATCGCGCCCTTGCCGTGATAACTGGTTTCATTGAGTACAAATCTGTTTGCCATAATAAAATCTCCTTTATCATTAAATATTTTCAATTTTAATCAAGCTTGTGTTTCCAGATGCACCACTCGTATCGCCGCCTGTTATAATAATTTTATCCCCTTTATTCAGCGATAACTCTTGTTCTGCAATTTTTTTTGCAGTATAAAACAGAACATCAGTTGAACTGAAACGCTCGCACATAGCAGGAGTTACGCCCCAGGAAAGGGCGAGCCTTCTCCAAGTGCGTTCATCGGTTGTTAGACCGAGAATCGGCACCGGCGAACGGAAACGGGATACCATTCGTGCCGTCATTCCCGAAAGCGAGCAAGCAACAATCGCTTTTGCATTAAGGTCAATTGCTATACCGCACGCAGAGTGAGATATTGCATCCACTGCGTTACTGATTTCAAAAGCGGCTTTGTGAAAGCGTTTATTGTAATGAATATTTTTCTCGGTGGTTTTGGCAATTTCCGCCATCGCATGAACCGACTCAATCGGATATTTACCTGCGGCAGTTTCGCCTGAAAGCATAATTGCGCTCGTTCCGTCATAAACCGCATTGGCAACATCCGATATTTCGGCTCTTGTAGGGCGGGGGTTTGAGATCATCGATTCAAGCATTTCAGTGGCAGTGATCACTCTTTTGCCGAGCAAACGACACTTCGTGATCAATTTTTTTTGGATCGCAGGGAGCATCTTGAACGGAATTTCCACACCCATATCTCCCCGTGCAATCATAATGCCGTCACATTCTTCGCAAATTTCTTCAATATTATCGACGCCGGACTGATTTTCGATTTTGGCGATCAGTTCAATATCATCGGCATGAAGCTCCTTCAGATAATTATGAACGTCAATAAGATCTTGCTTTTTTGAAACAAAGGAGCAGGCGATATAATCCACATCGTTTTGCACGCCGAAAGCAATATCCTTTTTATCCTGCGCGGAAAGGTATTCCTGCTGCATTACTTTACCGGGAAAGCTCATGCTTTTGCGATCGGATAGTTCTCCGCCGATGACCGCGATACAATCGATGTCAGCGCCGTGAATGTTGATCACTTCGAATGTCAGAAGGCCGTTATTCAGCAAAATGGTATCGCCGACGGAAAGCTCGTTCGGAAGATTTTTATAGCTTACCGCTACTTTGGTTTCATCGCCGACAATATCCTCTGCGGTAAAGGTGAAAGGATCTCCGTTATTCAAAGTGATCCTTTTGTTTTTAAAGGTTTTGATTCGGTATTCGGGGCCTTTTGTATCAAGCATAATAGCAATCGGCAATTTCAGTTCCGAGCGAACCTTTTTAACAAGATCAATTCTTCTTTGATGATCTTCGTAAGTGTTATGAGAAAAATTAAGTCTTGCTACATTCATACCGGCTTTACAGAGTCCGGTTATGATTTCTTCGGTTTCACTCGCGGGACCGATAGTACATACGATTTTTGTTTTGCGCATATTAAATCTCCACCCAATGCTTGCTCTATACACAAAGGCAAAATGTAAAGAGCAGGGACTTGTTATTTCAACACAGAGGTTGCATCGCTGATCGTTTTTTCAAATGCCTCTCTGCCGTATTTGTCAACCTCGGCTTTATTCTTTTCGCCGTGCGTGAGGCATCCGGCACCGCCGATACATCCGCCGATACAAGCCATACCTTCAATAAAGTTGGCGTCGAGCAGATTTCTGCTCTTTTTCAGAAGTGCTATACGGCACTCTTCAATACCGTCACAGGGAATTGCCTTTAAGTCAAATTCAATGTTTTGTTCTTTCAGGCCTTGTGCGATCGCATCGGAAAGTCCTCCGCTGCGAGCAAATATTCTGCCGAAGTAAGAGGCATTATCCAAAACATCCTCCGGAAGAGTGGTAATGTCGATATCCTTGCTGTCAAAAAGGGCCTGCAATTCTTCAAAGGTTATAACCGCATCAATATACGGCTTAACGCTTTCAAGCTGCGCCTCGGCTTTTTTTGCCGTGCAAGGTCCGATAAATACAACCTTTGCATTTTTATCGGTGCTCTTGATGTATTTGGCAAGGGTAGCCATAGGCGAGAGGTTATGCGATACGAAAGGCAGCAAATCAGGAAATGTCAATTTAATATACTGCACAAACGCAGGGCAGCAAGAACTGGTTAAGAAGCCTTTTTCGGCAAGCTCTACTGATTCCGATTGTGCCACCATATCCGCGCCGAGAGCTGCCTCAATTACCGTGTAGAAGCCGAGTTCTTTTAGGCCGCTGATGACCTGACCGAGTTTGGCATAGGTAAACTGGCTTGAAATAGAGGGAGCGACGAGAGCATAAACTTTATACTTATCATCGTTTTCTCTTTTCTTAATAAGGTCGATTACATTAAGGATATAGGATTTATCCATAATTGCGCCGAAGGGACACTGATAGACGCAGGCACCGCACTGAATGCATTTTTTGTTATCAATTGCGGCAGCATTATCTTCATTAATGGAGATTGCTTTTACTTTGCAGGCGACCTGACAGGGGCGCTTACGGTTAATGATAGCAGAATAAGGGCAAACCTTTGCGCATTGACCGCATTCCACGCATTTTGATTTATCGATATGTGCGACGTGGTTATGGTCAAACGAAATAGCGCCTCTCTTGCAAACGTCTTCACAGCGGTGAGCCAAACAACCGCGGCAGGAATCGGTAACTTCAAATCCTGCTGCAGGACATTCGTCACAGGCAATATCAATGACCTCAATAACATTGGGATTGTCCGTATCTCCGCCCATAGCAATCTTGACACGTTCACTGAGTATAGCCCGTTCTTTATAAACGCAGCAACGCATCGTGGGGGTTTTGCCGGGAATGATTGTTTTTGGGATGTCAGTCACATTCTGGAGGAGAGTATCATTCCACGCCTGACGTGCGACTTCACGCAGAACCTTATATTTCAGGTGCTGTACTTTAGTATCAAATTTCCTAACTTCCATAATGGATGCTCCTTAGAAATAACTCACTTTTATTTTCTTTCCCATTTTTTTGAGGCACTTGGAGAGTTCTTCCACCAAGTTCATTTTAATATTAAAGTTGATCGGCAGATCGGGGTTTTGGTGTGCGGGATTTACGGCCCTGCCTACGTAGAAGTTTATATCGGTTGCTTCCTCAAACAGTAAGCGGCAAATGAGGGAAGCACCGTCTTGTTTGAAGCTCCAATGTTCATATTCCTTATTTTCGCCGAGATAATCCTTTGCGTATTCGATGACCTTACTCATGGTGATAACACCTTCGGTAACAAGGTCAACGCCTTCAATCTCGGCAGTCGGGGGAACATCGCTGTGCGTAAAATTCAGACTCGCTTTTAAAGGCTTGTGCAAAAAGTTTGCCGCAATCGATGAAGTGGTACCGCCGCAGATAATATGCTTACCTTCTTTGGAGAAGAACAGCGACATCATACGGTCGGCATCGTCCCGGTTTGAGGGCGGGCCGAAAAGAATGTTCATCGGCACACGCTTACGTATACGCACGACACAGGCGGTTACATCGTCGCCGGGTTTGTCATTGTAAAGCTTATTGCATTCGTCTACAAGCATTGTGGAAAGCGTTTTGGCGGTATAACCGGCATAGGACAATGTTTCCATAAAGCTTGCGATATCCTCCCGCTTCCAGCCGAAGTTGTAAGCGGTGCCGATGCCGGCGTGAGGACAGCCGTCACTCATCGCAACGAACATATCATTTTCTTGCAGCTTAATGACAGACTTATAAATTTTTTTGCCGCCGATATTCATTTCGGTTTTGGGATAGTCCCAAACATGGTCATCACGGATAATAATAGCTTGAGGATTATCGTACTGAATCAGCTCAGCGGTTTGGTTGTTTTTCAGATGAATAATCGTAAATGTTGAATAGGCAACGCCGCGCACCGAACATACCGGCAAGGTTGCGGCAATGGTCTCAACACATTCCTCTAAAGATAGCCCTTCCGCTAACATCGTGGAAATGATCTTAGAAGTCAGGGTTGAAAGGATGCTCGCTTTAACGCCGCTTCCCAGTCCGTCTGACAGCACAATAACAGTAGAATCATCGTTCGGTTCGACAATATCCACATGATCGCCGCAAAGCTGCTCACCGTAATGATTTATGCTTTTATATCCGATATCAGCACATAAATCATTCATCTTGGATGGACTCCTTTAATTTTGTGAGTGCAATTTTCGTTTCCGCAGCAGTTTCGCCAAGCAAAGATGCGATTTCCTGAACAATGCGCATCTGCTTATCAACTACCTTGTCGGCAACTTCAATTGTTTGACGACTGATGTTTTCCTTCTTTTCGTGCTCGTTTTGCTCATCGGTAATATCACGCATAATGGCAATCAAGAGGTGTGAATCCTTATCGTAAAGTACCGATTGTTCAACATAGCGCTTATATTCCGCCAAATATACCCGTTCATCACGAACAGCACGTCCAGTTTTTAAAACATTCATAAATACGGCAGGATCCAGAATTCGAATCACCTGATCGCCTAAAATATCGTTAGCCGAGCGGATATTCATAATTTTTCTTGCGGCGGTATTGATCTGCTGTACCTCAAGATTGTCATTCAGAACGATAAGGCCGTTCGGTGAATTGTTAACAATCGTATCCGAGAAGCTTTCGGCTTTATCTTTAAGGAAGGGCAGGCACATAGAAATTTCCGCTTTGCCTTGAATAATTGCGATGGCTTTTTCACGGCAAGTGTTATATCCGCAGGAACCGCAGTTCAGTTCTTGGGAAGGTTTGGACTTGCCCATCTGACGCAGAATGTTTTGAATTTCCGTTTCGGACGGCATTTGCAAATGCTGTTCAATCAGGGAAAAACTCTTTCTAAGCTCAACGGTTTTCGGCTGCGAAACTTCAAAGTCCTTTTTGCCCGCATAATCGGAAACTGCAATATAATCCTTGACAGTGGAAGTGCGGTGGTATTTTTCCATTACAGGTCCGCCGACACAACTGCCGACACAAGCGGACATTTCAATAAAACACTTATGAACTTTGCCGTCTATAATATCTTTCAGTGCGGCAATACAGGTGTCTGTACCGTCCAGGGCAAGATATACATAGCCGGGGGTATTCTGTGCCATTGTTTTAAGAATACCGCCGGTGGTAGGGAAGAAGCGAGCGCGGGAGCAAACGTCATGATCCATCTCCGGCTCAAGCTCGATGCGTTCGGCTTTTAACCATTCGGTCAGTTCTTCAAAGGTAAGGACCGCATCCACAATACCTTTGTAATGATCGGCTTCATCCTTCTTTGCAACACAGGGACCGATAAATACGGTCTTTGCATTCGGAATTCGTTTTTTAATATCCATGCAGTGCGCCTGCATCGGTGATACCACATCGGCAAGGAACTCCAGAGCCTGCGGGTAATGTTTTTGAATAAGCAAATTGATGGAATGACAACAAGAAGAGATAATAATATCTCTCTCATCATCTTTTAGCATTCTTTCATATTCTGTTTTTACAATGGTAGCCCCGACAGCCGTTTCCTCAACGTCGTAAAATCCCAGTTTTTTCAAGGCTTTACGCATCGCGTTAATGCCAACGCCGTCATAGTTTGCAATGAAAGAGGGAGCAAGGCTTACGATTACGGGATCGCCGCTCTGTAAGAGCACCTTTACCTTTTCGGTTTCGTTAACGATTTGTTTTGCATCCTGAGGGCATACAACAAAGCATTGTCCGCAAAGAATACATTCGTTACCGATAATATGTGCTTGATTTCCCGAAAAGCGGATGGCTTTAACGGGGCAGTGACGGATGCACTTATAACAGTTTTTACAGTTTGATTTTTTTAAGGTCAAACAATCCGACATACACGTCACTTCCTTTCGATTTTATTTAATACATGTTCTTTGAAAAATTCCTTGAAATTTTCCTTTGTAATGCCGATGTAAATATCATCATCGACCTGAACAGTAACCCCGATTCGGTTACACTTGCCGATACAAAAACTGCCGGCAAGTGTAACTTCGTCTTCAAGATGATATTCTTCAACAGCTTTTTGCAGAAGTTCGACAATTTCAGGAGAACCTTTCAAATGACAAGAACTACCTACACAAACCTGAATAATCATATCTTTTATACCTTCGCTTTAATATTCTTCTCAAAGAAACTCTCTACGGTTTCGGGACTTACGGAATAGAATGTATCATCAACGGTTACGCAGACGCCTTGCTGACATTTGCCCATGCAGAAGGTGCCGCCGAGCTCGACCTTATCGCCGAGTTTATTCTCGGCGATAAGGTACTGAAGCTGCTCTACGACTTGACGAGATCCTTTTATATGGCAGGAACTACCGATACATACTGTAACTTTCATTGTTTTGTCTCCTTTATTCTTCTTACTCGTAATCTACAACGTTTACCCAAGAGAGCAAGAATTCACGCTATTTTTCGTGGCCCTTAACAGACTGAGAAGCAGCAACAATGGGCATCCATTTTTGAACATACTGTTTGGCGGTGTTGCTCTTTGCACAGAACAGGTCGAGGTACTTTTTAGCACCGTCAATATCGCCGTTCAGCCAGAACAGAAGATAAGTACGAGCGGCATCGGCAGATGCGTTGCCTTGAGTTGCGTGAGACCAGTCGAGAATATAGGGAGTGCCGTCTTCGGCAATAATAATATTGGAGGGGTTGAAGTCACCGTGGCAAACCTTGTCATGCTTCGGCATACCTTCCAGGCGCGTGCGCAGATCATAACGGGTGGTTGCGTCCAACGCGGAAGAAGCAATCTTTCGGCTCATTTTATCCTTGAGTTTGTTCAAGAGAGGGCATTTCTTTGCGTGCACGGAAAGTTGAAAATCTACAAACATGTCAAGATATTCATCTTTCTTGTCCGGATTTTCTTCCATAAGCTGCGCTAAGGTTTTTCCTTTGATATACTCGGACACAATAGCCCATTTGCCGTCAATCATCGTT
The DNA here is from genome assembly GCA_934365155.1 of uncultured Eubacteriales bacterium. Classification (GTDB taxonomy): domain Bacteria; phylum Bacillota; class Clostridia; order Oscillospirales; family CAG-272; genus RGIG8399. The sequence continues at coordinate 10,174 of CAKRMZ010000026.1, forward strand.
ACTTCTAAAATTTTGGGGATATTCAGTCCGGTTTCTTCGATCCTTGCCTGATTCAGGGCCTCATTAAGAACGTCGGCCTTCGAATAATCCTCGTTAAATACCTTGATACATCTGTCGCCGTCGCGGTAGACGGTTTTATTATTTCTGACTGCAATTACTCTATCAAGTTTCATTACTGTTTCCTCCCTTAATTATGCCTTTTTACCTTTGCGGTAGATGCCCTTTACCTCGTCAACCTTAGCCACTTCCTCAATATCCTCGGCAGTGGGTTTTTGGGTTTCAACGAAGTGCTTATTACCGTAATAAGCATTCAAGTACATTTGTTTAATTTCGCTCATCAAAGGATAACGGGGGTTTGCACCGGTGCACTGGTCGTCGAATGCCTGCTCCACCATATTATCAAGACGGTCGAGAAAGTCTTTTTCGTCAATGCCGTAGTCCTTGATGGTTTTCTTGATGCCGACGCGGTCTTTTAGGTCATTGATTGCTTTAATAAGGTTTTCAAGCTTTTCTTCATCGGTATCGCCGCCAAGGCCGAGGGAATCAGCGATTTCAGCATAACGAGCGAGCGTGTGAGGATGATCGTATTGCGGGAAGGTACCCATCTTTGCAGGAGTTTCAGAAGCATTGAAACGGAGAACCTCTTCAATCATAAGAGCGTTCGCAATGCCGTGAGGTAAGTGATGGAAAGCACCGAGCTTGTGAGCCATCGAGTGGCATACGCCGAGGAATGCATTGGCAAAAGCCATACCGGCCATAGTAGCGGCATTCGCCATCTTTTCGCGCGCTTCGATATCGGTCTGGCCGTTATCGTATGCACGGGGCAGGTATTTAAAGATATTTTTGAGAGCCTGTAATGCCAAACCGTCGGTATAATCGGTAGCGAGCATTGCTGCATAAGCCTCAACGGCGTGGGTAACAGCGTCGATACCGGATGCTGCGGTAAGTCCTTTCGGTGCGCTCATGTGGAAGTCGGTATCAATGATTGCCATATTGGGCAGAAGCTGATAGTCGGCAAGAGGATATTTTACGCCGGTATCACCGTCCGTGATAACTGCGAAGGGAGTAACTTCAGAACCGGTACCTGCAGAGGTAGGAACAGCGATAAAGTAAGCCTTTTCACCCATCTTGGGGAAGGTATACACACGTTTACGGATATCGATAAAGCGCATTGCCATATCCATAAAGTCAGCTTCCGGATGCTCATAGAGAACCCACATAATTTTAGCAGCGTCCATTGCAGACCCGCCGCCGAGAGCGATGATGGTATCCGGTTGGAAAGCAGTCATCTGCTTTGCGCCGTCCTGAGCATTCTTTAAAGTAGGATCGGGCTGAACATCAAAGAATGTAGTATGAGTAATGCCCATTTCATCGAGCTTGTCTGTAATCGGTTTTGTATAGCCGTTGTGATAAAGGAAGGTGTCGGTTACGATAAATGCTTTCTTAGCACCGCGTACACTGCGAAGTTCATCAAGAGCTACCGGCAGGCATCCTTTCTTGATATATACCTTTTCAGGTGCGCGGAACCAAAGCATATTTTCCCTTCTTTCAGCTACTGTTTTAATGTTTAAGAGGTGTTTTACACCAACATTTTCGGATACCGAGTTGCCGCCCCAAGAACCGCAACCTAAGGTGAGAGACGGAGCGAGCTTGAAGTTATAAAGATCACCGATACCGCCGTGGGAAGAAGGTGTATTAACGAGGATACGGCAGGTCTTCATACGGGCAGCAAATTCATTGAGCTTATCCGGATTGGTAACTTCGTTTAAGTATATAGAAGATGTGTGTCCGTATCCGCCGTCCGCAACAAGGTGTTCTGCCTTTTTCAGCGCGTCCTCAAAATCGGTTGCCTTATACATAGCGAGAACGGGGCTCAGTTTTTCGTGAGCAAATTCTTCGGAAAGCTCAACGCTTTCTACCTCACCGATAAGGATTTTAGTTCCTTCGGGAACGGTTACACCGGCAAGTGCAGCAATCTTAGCGGCAGGCTGGCCGACGATTTTAGCATTCAATGCGCCGTTAATGATAATGGTTTTACGAACCTTTTCGGTTTCAGACGGCGACAGGAAGTAGCAACCGCGAGCGGCAAATTCTTCCTTGACGGCATCATAGATGCTTGCCATAACGATAACCGACTGTTCGGAAGCACAGATCATACCGTTATCGAAAGTTTTGGAGTGAATGATCGAGTTAACGGCAAGGAGGATGTCTGCGCTGTCATCAATAATAGCAGGCGTATTACCTGCGCCGACGCCGAGGGCAGGTTTGCCGCTGGAATAAGCAGCCTTAACCATTCCGGGACCGCCGGTAGCGAGGATAATATCCGCTTCCTTCATAAGGGTATTTGTCATCTCCAGAGAGGGAACATCAACCCAATCGATGATGTTTTCGGGAGCACCGGCAGCTACGGCAGCTTCAAGAACCAATTTTGCAGCGGCAATGGTGCTGCTTTTTGCACGGGGGTGAGGACTTATAATGATGGCATTGCGAGTCTTCAGCGCGATTAAGCATTTAAAAATTGCGGTAGATGTGGGGTTGGTAGTAGGAATAACCGCCGCAATTACACCGATAGGCTCTGCAATTTTTTTGATGCCGAAAGCTTTATCTTCTTCGATAACACCACAGGTTTTGGTGTTCTTATAAGCATTATAGATATATTCGGATGCATAGTTATTCTTGATAACCTTGTCCTCTACAACACCCATTCCGGTTTCTTCGACTGCCATTTTAGCAAGAGGGATTCTTGCTTTGTTTGCAGCAGAAGCGGCAGCCAAAAAGATTTTATCTACCTGTTCTTGCGTGTAGGTGGCAAAAATCTTCTGCGCCTCTTTTGTCCGCGCGAGAGCTTCTTCGAGCTTTTCAACGCTGTCTACAACTAAATAGTTTTTGGTGTCCATTTTGTATCCTCCTAATTAAAATTACATAATTGGTTATTAAGGTATGCAAGGGAAAGTGCTAAATTTTCATTTTGAAGCAGTATACCGGCCGGAACACTTAGCTTGCAGGGAGCGAAGTTCCATATTGCCGTTATTCCGCTTTTAACCATTTGATCACATACATCTTGAGCGGAACCTTCACCCACGGTGATGATACCGAGCTTGATATTCTTCATTTTGCAAAAACACTCAAATTGGTTCATTGGAAGTATTTCTGTTTTGGAATCAAGACTGATTGCTTTCTCGTTTGAATCGAAGGCGGCGGAAATTTTTACACCGTATCGTTCAAATTCATCATACTGCAGAAGCGCTCTTCCGAGCTTTCCTGCACCCACAAGCACCGCAGGGGTAAATCGGTTGCAGCCAAGGCATTCTTCGAGCCTTTCTACAAGTTCTGTCATGATGTAGCCGAGCTTTGGTTTGCTCGCATCGCTGACTGCGGCAAGATCTTTTCTTACCTGTACTTCTCCAAGACTGAGATTCTTAGCAATGGTTGTTGCTGATATGTAAGTAACCTTGTCCGGCGGAAGGGTTCTCAAGAATTCAAGATACCTTGGAAGTCGCCCCAAAGTTGCCTTTGAAATAGAGCAGTTACCCATCGCTGCACCTCCTTCTCTTTAAGTTCGTTATTATTTTAACAACTATTTGAAAGTTTGAAAATTCTTAAATGTGATAATCGGTATTATCAATATCGATAATACTTGTATCGAAAGACAAAACAAAGCCCAATCTCAGCAAAGAGATTGGGCTTTAAAATATGAAATCAGATATTTTTTCTCTTGGATTCACAAAGCTCGGTGAGAAACTGTCGATCTAATTTTGTCAGTTTGTATTTGTTTTTATAAATCAAAACATCCTTGTATATTTTTTTGTTATTGACACATTTTTTTTGAACCAAATTATACCGCTCAAGTAAACTTTTCGGTGTAGGGGATACCCACATAAACGTTTCGGGGTTTAATGATAATAAATCAAATTGACTTGCCCGCTCGAAGATGAAAATTCTGCGGTTGATGTTATCCGGCAATTCTTCTTTTACTACTTTGGAAAGCGGCATAGACGGAACATAGTGGTCCGTGTGAGCAATCTCAATATAGTCGGTCAAATCGTCAAAGGTGATTTCCTGTTTTTGTGCCAACGGATTATCGGCGCTTATAAGAAGTGAATAGGTAAATTCGGTAACCAGCTCATATTGAAATCCTTTTTCTTCAAGCATGGCTTTGAAATATTTGTCATAGTTTTCGGCATAGCGAATAATGCCGAGTTTATAATCATGCTCGATCATATTGCGGATTGCGTGCTGCGAATGGGTTTCTTCATAAAAAATTTCGGCTGCCTCTTTGGAAAGAGATTTGGAAAATCGAGCAAAGGCCTCCGATATATAGCAGGCACGCGGAACAGATATCGAAAACTTTTGTTTTTTCGGACATCCTTCCTTATAATATTTTTCAACCTCGTCGATCTGACGGATGATTTTTTTGGCAAAGTTTATAAATTCTTCTCCTTCGGGAGTCAACTTCATTCCGTTTTGAGTCCGTTCAAAGATTGTAATACCGAGATCGGTTTCAAGCTCTTTTATAGAACGGCTGATGTTCGGTGCTGCAATAAGCAGTACCTCTGAGGCCTTACCGAGGGATCCCGATTTTGCAACCTCAATTGCATGTTTCATATGTAATAGGTTCAATTATTATCACCGCCATTTTACATTGTTTTTTAATTGTAACATCTTTTAAAAGCAAAATCAATGTATTTTAAGATATAAGACCCAATATGAAATATCCGTTTGATTTCGGAGCACGGTGTTAGCTCAGCAGTCGAAATCCCATTATTATAACACCGAGTACAACAAGCACAATTCCGGTGGCACGATTCAAGGTTTTGGGTTCGGACTTGTTGGCAAATACGGCAGCAATTTGTGCCCACAGCAATGTAAATACGATGCATAATAGCAGCGTCAGCATATCCGGTGTGCCTCCGATGACAAAATGCGATAGGGCACCTGTCAGTGCAGTAAATGTCATGATGAACACACTGGTGCCTACGGCGGTTTTTAATTCATAACCCATAACACTCGTTAAAATCAAAAGCATCATCATTCCGCCGCCCGCTCCGATAAAGCCGCAGATAAATCCGATCAAGGCACCGAAAATAACAGACTGAATCGCACGCTTTTTGGCAGAGGTCCGCGCCATATTTTCCTTGGTGGTCATAACAGGCCGCACGATAAACTTAATACCCAGCAAAAATGTCATAAATACGGAGAAGTTTCCCATTGTTGTTGTGGGAAGGAGGCTTGCCGTATAGCTTCCGACTACTGTAAAAAGGAGCACGCTCAGCATCATGATTATGCCGTTTTTGATGTCAAGATTTTTATTTTTGTGATAGGTATATGCCGAAACTGCGCTGGCCAGTACATCCGAGGACAGTGCAATGCCGACAGCCATATAGGGCTCAATGCCCAAAAAGGTTATCAGCATCGGACTTATGACGGCTGCAGCGCTCATTCCGGCGAATCCGGTTCCCAGTCCGGCTCCCATGCCGGCAAAAAACGTTACAAGAATTGTCAACAGTATTTTCATTGTCTCTCTTCCGCCTCCAAAATTGCTTTCAGATTATTTTCGATAATACTCAACGCCGATAAAAATACTTGCTTGGTATTATCATCCATATTGGAAAGCATTTTTTCAAAAAAGGAATGCTGAAGCTGTTTTCCGCGTGAAATGATCGGTTGTGCTTTTTGTGTACATATCAGCTCGGTTTTTCGCCGGTCACCTTGGATCGGCTGCCGTATCAGATATCCCTGCTGCACTAGGCGTTCCACATTTACAGATACCAGGTTTGCCTTGATGTGCCGTACTTCCACAATTGAACTGGCCGTTTTGTATTTCGGATTGTTTCCGAGAAACATCAGTATATCAAAGGCCGTTTGAGGTAAATTCAAATCTTTGCAAAGAGGCTTGCAAACAGCACTGTAAGCCAATGAAATTGTTCTTGAAATCTCAATATTCAGATGCATATCATGCGCTTCTTTCGTTTTTGAATTATTCATTTTTGAACTATTTTAACAGAATGTGTCTCGCATGTCAATAGAAAGTCCGGATGCCGACGTCAATCTGCAATGACACCGGAGAGGATGTATTGCTTTTTTCTAAAAAAAATGATATATTGAATTAAGACCCGAAATAAGATATTTGCGAGGTTAAAACGAATGATTCAATGCGATCGTTTTTTTAGTTCTTTGAGAAAATTTGTCATCAATGCCATATGTATTGGATCCGGATTGGTATTGTTATACTTGTCTGCAGCGGCTTTGTTGAGTACATGCGACATGAACATGGAGAACGAAGTTTCGGAGAATATCGTTTTTCAATGGGATCATATTATTTTGAATTTATCAGCGTTAATTGTCGGTCTGGCTCTGATATTTTTGTTGAACCGCTTTTCAGTCAAATGGGATGCTACGGTCAGTCTGGGAATCTTATTGATTTGGACGGTTGTTTTGGGGACTTTGTGGGTAATTTCAGCCCGTTCCGCGCCGACCTTTGATTCGTTCCGTGTTACCAGCGCGGCGCAGGAGACTGCCGATACCGGGCGTATTTTCTCTTCGGATTTGATTTTCTACCTTTCCTGTTACCCGTTTCAATTGGGTTATGTATTATGGTCCGAGATTTTTATTCGCCTTTTTCGTTTGAACGGAAATTATCTTCCTTTGGAAATTATCAATGTGCTTTGCTTGGCGCTTGCGTATTTTGCAATCGATCGGATTGTTGCGACGATAAAGAAGGACAATACCGTGCGAATTCTGACACACGTGCTCTTGGCTGCCTGTTTGCCTCCCATTCTTTTTTGCACTTTTTTATACGGTAATATTCCGGGGCTTAGTTTTGGCGTTTTGGCGATATGGATGACCTTGCTGTTTCTTGAGAAGAAAAAATGGTACTATGCAGCAGCCGGTGCGGTGTTTATTTCCGTTTCCGTTTGCTTGAAATTGAACAACTCTATTTTATTAGTGGCCATTGTTTCCATGGTTTTGGTTGATGCAATATGCAAGCATGATTGGCGGCCTTTGATTTATGTTTTGACTGCAGTTCTTTTGTCGACGTTCATGAAGACTTCTGTTAAGGCCCTGTATGAAAAACGTTCCGGTGTGGATTTCGGGGACGGAATACCGATGATGTGCTGGATGGCTATGGGCTTATCCGAAGGATATACGACCAGCGGATGGTATCAAGGCAGCTATACGATTACTGCTTTCCGAAATTTTGATAAAGATCCTGTCTTAACCGGAGAAAATGCAAAAAAAGTTATAAGGGAGCGATTGACCCATTTTCGGGAAGACCCGGTCGATTTCATTAATTTCTTTTCGAAAAAAGCGTTGAGCCAATGGAACGAGCCCAGCTATCAAAGCCTGTGGACCAACCAAGTGCGTGCTGTATACGGTGAACGGGGCATCATTGCATCATGGGCTTGCGGCAAAGGGGAATATGCCGTAAAAGGCTATATGAATTTATATCAGCAATTGATTCTGTTTGGTGCAGTGCTTGGCGCGGGCTTTGCAATGCGGGAAAAAAGTTTCGGTATCGCAGTGCTGCTTTTGACATTTTTCGGCGGGTTCTTATATCATTTGTTATTTGAGGCCAAGAGTCAATATGCGATTACATATTTTATTTTATTGATTCCGATTGCGGCTTTGGGACTTGCGGACTTTGTGAAATGGATTTCTTCTCTGGATTATAAAAGCCTGCTTCAAATTCGAAAACAATGAATTTTATTTCATTCGAAAAAATTGCCGGACAATCTGTAAAGGGGGGTTGCTCGGCAATTTTTATCTGCGGTTGGAGAGGATAATGTAAAAAAAAAGAAAATTTTGAGATAAAAAGCAGCTTTTCTGTTACTGAATGTGTATAATAGATACAGAATTATTTGGAATGAGTTTGCAAATGAATCGTATTTTGCAAGTATTTATTTAGAAAATAAACGGTGATACAGATACTATGAAGAAAAGAAATAAAGTAATTTTAATAGTTTTAACAGTGCTTTGCGCTCTTTTTACGGCACTGGGAGGAATCTATATATCCCATAAATTATCTTCGGATGACGGTAATTTCGACGGTCCGACGACAAAGGAAACAGGCGACGGTTTCGTCACACTTTCGACAGACAGCGAACCGAATACCGATCCTTTACCAAATCCGGACCCGAATGTAAAAGAAGCTGTGTATCTCGGAATTGAAAATTTTGCGGAATCGAATGGAGCAAACAAGGATAATTTTGCCCATTTGTTCAGTATCAACGGTTTGGTTGAGAGCTTTTCAATTCTCAATTCCGATTCATCATACCGCTTGCAAAACCGTTTGATGGAGGGATACATTTACGAAATCCGTACAGACGGTGATATTGTTACTGACGTAAAACTTTTAAGTGAAGAAACCCATCGCGTTGTTTCGGGTACCATAGAAGCTTTCGATACGGAAAAAATCGTTGTGGACGGGTACCGCCTAATGCGAAGAAACGCTCAAAGCTATGAGATAAAATCCTCTGCCGGAGGAGCTGTTGTAAGCCCTGTTTCTGTTGCAGTGGGGGACCGCGTGAAGGTGACGGTGTCCGGCTCGGATGCGTGCAATATTTACAAGAGTTTTGTGTCTGAAAAATACAGTGCTCCGGTGAGCGGTACAGCCGGCAAAAAAACGCTGAAAAATTTTTTGGCCTTGGCTATGGAGCCGGTGGGAACCTGTCTTTATGTTTACGGAGGCGGATGGAATTGGCAGGATGAAACAAGTGCGAATCAGGCGATGACGATTGGCGTTCCTCAAAGTTGGGTTGACTTTTTTCAGGCACAGGATGAAAATTATGTTTATCAAAACAAGAAAGATCCTGCCAAGTCTTACTATTCACGGCAGTACAATGAATATTATTATGCCGGACTGGATTGCTCGGGATATGTCGGTTGGGTAATGTATAATTTGCTGCACACCGAAAGTAGCACGGTATCGGACAGCGACGGTTATGTAAAATCCAGCACCGGACAGGCCGGATTTTTTGCAGATATGGGCCTTGGTACAATGGATATGGGCGAGAATCTGAAAAACAAAGACGGAAGTTTGAAAAAGGATAGCAAAGGCCATGTAATGCGTGCGTATTATGGGGAAGATCATACTTTCCGGCCGGGGGATATTTTTTCAATGAACGGGCACACGTGGATTAGCCTCGGCACCTGTACGGACGGATCGGTTGTAATTATTCATTCGACTCCCCGTGTATCGGGAGGGGCCGGCGTTCAACTTAGTGCGATCGGTAATGATAAGCAATGTGAGGCCTATCAGTTGGCGAATTATTATATGAATGAGTTTTATCCTTTATGGGCGGAGCGTTACGGCGACTCGGTGCTCTGCCTTGACTTCGGAGAATATACCGTAGTGCACGGCAAGCTCGCCGGGCGGTTTCGCTGGAATTTAAACAATGCCATTCTTGATCCGGACGGATATGCAAATATGACTCCGAGAGAGATTTTAGAGGATCTTTTTTCTTAAATAAAATCTCGGATGAATGAAAAGATAAAGCAAACAGGCAATCAAATCTTTGGCGAGAAATTTTTTAAAATCCGTCCAAAGATTTTTTGCTGGAGAGGGAAGACGATGAAACGTTTTTATATAGCGGGGATCTTGGTGTTTCTTGCTTTTTGGTTGGTTTCTTGCCGACAGAGTGAGAATCAAGCGTACCGCGGGTTTGCGTTGACAAGAGAGAAGGCTTCTATCGCTGCGACCGGTGTCTGCATGGATACGGACATCACCGTTCGTTTATATGATACGAACGATTTTCGTGTGTTGCAAAAATGTGTCGATGTACTTTTGGAGTTTGATTCGCTTTTATCGGTTACCGACGAGGCCAGTGAAGTTTATATGCTGAATCACCGAACGGAAAATAATGTAGAAATATCTTCAACTCTCAGCGATTTACTATCGGATTGTCTTTGGTATTCTTCTTTAACGGACGGAGCATTTGATGTGACGATATACCCAATAGGAAGGCTTTGGGGATTTACCACCCCAAGCTATCGCGTTCCCGAGGAAGGTGAAATTTCGGATGCGCTTTACAAGGTGGGATATCGAAAAGTCAAGCTCGATCATGATAACGTCCTTTTGGAGGACGGGATGATGCTTGACTTCGGTGCCGTCGCCAAAGGGTACGCTTCCGAAATTTTAAAAGAAAAATTAATACAGAACGGAGTTTCCGACGCGGTGATTTCCCTCGGAGGAAATGTGGTGACTTTGGGCTCAAAAAGCGGGGAGAAATGGCGTGTTGCCATTCAGGATCCTTCGGATACGAAGGGGTATGTCGGAGTGCTTTTAACAACCGATGCGGCTGTCGTAACCTCCGGGTGCTATCAGCGAAATTTCAGCTTGGACGGAGTATTATATCATCATATTTTAGATCCGAAAACCGGATATCCCGCTCAAAATCAACTGGTATCTGTAACGGTGATCGGAACGGATGCCGAAGCAGCTGACGCTCTTTCCACCGCTTTTTTTGTCATGGGATATGAGGCATCTGCGCAATTTTTAAAACAGCATCCGGAGCTAAGTGCGATATTCGTGACCTCGGAAAATGAAGTTTTCTATACGCGCAGTTTGGATGAAAAATTTTCTTTCGGTCAAAAATCCGAAAAATATGATTTTATACCGTTTTGAAATTATTTAAAAAATAATAAGAGTTTTACTGGGGTATACTTTTTGATAAGAAACAGAATGTGCAAAGAATGGAGTATATCTTATGGAGCTTTTACATGTTGTTTGGGTTTCGGTGCTTTCGATTGTTGTTCTTTTTTTGATTACAAAGCTAATCGGAAATAAGCAGCTGTCACAGTTGAACATGTTCGATTATATTAACGGTATAACCATTGGATCGATTGCCGCGGAAATGGCAACATCCTTGGAAGACGATTTTTTGAAGCCGTTGATTGCCATGGTCATTTACGGTTTGTTTGCCGTAGGAATTTCTTTTTTAAGTTCAAAGTCGCTTCCGGCAAGACGTATTTTTACCGGGGAATCAATTGTTCTTCTTGAAAACGGGAAGCTGTATAAAGAAAATCTGAAAAGAGCCAAATTGGACGTGAATGAATTTTTGGTGCAATGTCGGGTGAATGGATACTTTAACCTTTCGGATATTGAGGCGGCGGTATTGGAGTCGAACGGAAAAGTCTCTGTTTTGCCGAAATCCGAGGCCAGACCTTTGACGCCGCGCGACATGAACCTGAGCCCGGAGAGGGAAGCCCTATGTATTAATTTAATTATCGACGGTAAAGTCTTAGAG
>CAKRMZ010000027.1 GCA_934365155.1 uncultured Eubacteriales bacterium
CCGCATACCGCTGCGCTCAAAATCACTGTTTTGACAAAGCAAAAGAGGGATATGTGAATCTCTTAATGTCTCAAAAAAGCTCAAAAAAGCGTCACGGGGACGATAAAATGATGATCCGTGCACGCAATGCGTTCTTATCAAAGGGATATTATGATTTCCTTTTGGATCAGATTTTTATGCTGATTCAAAAACACACCGCCACTTCTTCCGAACTTTGCATTTTAGACGCCGGATGCGGCGAATGCTATTACAGTTCCGCATTGCGTCAGAGACTTGAAGCCGAGAAAAAACGCACCCAGATTTTCGGCATCGATATCTCTAAAAATGCCGTTGCAATTGCCGCCAAAATCAATCCGGATATCCACCTGGCCGTGGCCGGCGTCAATCATCTGCCGATATCCGATCAGTCTGTTGATATCGTTCTGAATCTGTTTGCTCCTTTTTGCGAAGAAGAATTTGCGCGAGTGTTGCGCCCCGGGGGAATCGTCATTCATGTATTCCCGCTCAAAAATCATCTTTTGGAGCTGAAATCGGCAATTTATGACAAAGTCTATCTCAATCATTCTTCCCTCCCGCCCCTTCTATCCCTTCGGGAATCGTAATTTGTCACAATAGAGAAAACGCTTCATATTCATTCTGCAACCGATATTGAAAACCTTTTTAAAATGACACCGTATTACTATAAAACATCTCTCGAAGACCAAGCAAAGCTCACATCCTTACAATCGCTTTCGGTACAGGCAGAATTCGGAATATCCGTTTTGAAAAAATGATGTTTTGACATACGCATTAAAATCAAACAAGCGCTGTGATGAAGCTCATCACAGCGCTTGTTTTAAATATCAGACAGACTTTTTTTCATTTTCACAAAGGAAATCGATTGCTTTAAGATACCCCCGGAGTCCATGTCCCATGATTGTTTTTCGGCAAACGTCCCGCACATATGAAATTTGCCGAAACGCTTCCCTTTTGGAAACGTCGGAAATGTGGACCTCCACTGCAGGCAGCTGCACAGCGGCAATCGCATCTGCAATTGCGATGCTGGTATGCGTATATGCTGCCGGGTTGATCACCAATCCGTCAAATTTTTGATAGGCTTTTTGAATACAGTCCACTATCTCGCCCTCATGATTGGATTGAAAGCATTCCACCGTAATATGACGCTCGTCACAGTATGCATGAATCTGCGAAATCAAATCGGAATATGTTTCATGCCCGTAAATTCCCGGCTCGCGAATTCCGAGCATATTAATATTCGGTCCGTTAATTACCAGTATTTTCATAATGAACCGCCTCCAATATCTTTTGTAATGTAAGCTCCGGGCTGTCGGATACGTGGATTTTCGCATCTGCCATACTTTGGTATATCGGCATCCGTTCTTTTTCCATACGCAACAGCGCTTCTTTATCCGTTGAAAGGGGTCTGTCGGACATTGACAATTCACTCAAGGGACGGCAAAGCCACAGAAAATAGCCGTTTTGCCGTAATGCATTCTGATTCTCCCGGCGAAGAATCGCTCCTCCGCCGACCGAAATGACACAGCCGGTTTCTGCGGAAACACGTTTTATCACTTCGGATTCTAAATTGCGAAAGTGCTCTTCACCGTTCGCCGCAAAAATTTCCGATATTGTTTGTCCGCTCTGCTGTTCAATCCTGGTATCCGTATCAATCCACTTGCGTCCCAGTCGTTCGGAAAGCATGCGAGCACAAACAGATTTCCCGCTTCCCGGCATTCCGATCAATACAATATTTTTCATCTGCATTCCGATTTTTTGGATCAGCGGGGCAACCAAGCTCGGATTCAATTTTTGATCCATAAACTGCTCTGCCGAAAAAAACGCCTGAGAAACCAACATAGTCAAACCGCCGACTGCAATCACATTTCTCTGCTCCGCCTCCAACATCAGTGCCGTTTTTTGCGGATTATAAATCAAATCAAGCACAGCTTGTAATTTCGAAAAACTCTTAAGGCTCAAGGGGCTCTCGGCGTTATGCGGATACATTCCGACCGGTGTTGCATTAACAATAATTTCCGCATCGGCATGTTTTTCTATATTCTGATAATTATCACTGCCGCTTCTGGAAATCACACACAGTTCCGAGCAACCGAGATCCTTCATCGCCTCACATACGGCACGGCTGGCACCGCCGCTCCCCAAAACGATCACCTTTTTCCCCGCAGGGGAAACGCCGGAAGACTCTACCATATAACGAAATCCGCAATAATCCGTATTGTCCCCGATTCGTTTTCCGTTTTTATATACAATAGTATTCACGCTTCCGATTTTTTTCGCTCGCCATGAAACCTCATCCAAATACGGAAGCACCGCCTGTTTATACGGAATCGTAACATTTAATCCGTCATAATAATTGGAGCAAATAAATTTTTCCAATTTCGATGGCGGAACCTCAAAAAGTTCATAGGAATAATCCCCGAAGGCTTTATGGATCATCGGAGAAAAGCTATGCCCCAAGTGTTCGCCAAGCAAACCGAATTTTTTCATATCTTAACACTCCGTATATGTACCGAAATACCCAAAATCGTCATTGGACTCAAGCTCGTGTAAAAGCTCTCTCAAAGCCACGGAATGAAGCGGCTCTTCAATATCAAAATAAAACACAAATTCAAAATTACTCCCCGGGATCGGACGGCTTTCCAGTTTAACTAAATTAATATCTCTCACCCAGAATTTTGATAATATTTCATACAGTGCTCCGGGCTTGTTCTTCAGACGCATCCGAATGCTTGTCCGGTTGGCACCTTCAAAAAATTTCATTTTCTTGGAAATACAGATAAATCGCGTCTCGTTGTAATCCGAATTCTGAATAGAGCGGGCAACCGGTGTCAATCCGTATAGTGAAGCGCATTCCGAAGATGCAATTGCGGCGTCTCCGGGTTCATTGCTCTCCGATACTCTTTTTGCAGCCAGTGCGGTATTTGCCATTTTATGCTGCTCAAAGCCGTGTGATTCTAAGAACTCCGAGCATTGACTCAGGGCCTGCGAATGTGAATAAACATTTTTAATATCGCAAAGCTTTGTTTGCGGTTTTGCCAACAAATTATGCTGAACATGCACCCGAATACTCCGCACAATGCAGAAATGATGATCCGACATTAAATCATATACCTGATTTACCGATCCGGCTGTACTGTTCTCAATCGGCAAAACACCGTATTCGCACAACCCGGAATCAACAGCGGCGCAAACACTCTCAAAGCTTCCGAAATACATAATTGACGGGGTTTTAAACAGTTGATCTGCCGCAATTTGGGAATAGGCTCCTTCTGTCCCTTGGCAAGCGACAACCGCACGTGACGGAAATTGAGGAATCACATTTTCAAGCGCGCTGTCAAAATCCTTTGTAAATGAAGTCGACTCCCGATGGAATAATTCCTGCTGATATGCACGGCTGAGCTGAATCAGCGTAGAATATAAAACTTTTGTATACGTTTGCAGATCATCTGAAGCCCGCTCACTGATATGATAAAGCAACTCTCTCTCTCTGTCCGGCTGACAAACCGGCAAATGATTTTCTTGCTTCTGCTTGCCGATCTCAGCCGCTGTTTTCATGCGTTTTTCAAAAAGTGTTTGAATTTCCCGGTCAATTTGGTCGATATTTGCGCGTAATTCTTCAATTTTCATGATTTTCAATATCTGCCTTCCTCTAATAATAAATCCATAATACCGATTGCTGCAGCTGCTTCCACACACACAACCGCCCGCGGTACAATGCAGGGATCATGACGTCCCGAAATGCATATCGGGGTGTTCTCTTTCTTTTCGAAACTTATCGAATTTTGCTCGATAGCAATGGACGGAGTCGGTTTAAATGCCGTCCGGAAAACAATCGGCATTCCGGTACTGATTCCTCCCAAAACACCGCCGTGACGGTTCGACGCGGTTTTTATGCTTCCGTCCGGCGCATAGTAAAATTCATCGTTGTTCTGCGATCCAAGTAAAAGTGCAGACGCAAAGCCCTTGCCGAATTCAATTCCGCGCACAGCCGGAATTCCGAAAATCATTGAGGCAATCCGGTTTTCGATTCCTTCAAACATCGGATTTCCGATTCCGGCCGGTACGCCGGTGATAATACATTCAACGACACCGCCCACAGAATCTCCCCGTTCTTTTGCCTCGGAAATTTTTTCCTGCATCTCTTCCCCCTTCTCCGGAGAGATGACCGAAAAATCGCGGTTTTTTGCTGCTGAAAGCCGACTCAAATCCGGAGATGCCCAATCGACTTCTTCATCGGAAACTGCCGCAATTGATGCAATATGAGCAAAAATCTGAATATTCCGTTTTTTCAAATATTGCTCGCAAAGTGCTCCCGCCACACACAAAGGCGCCGTCAGACGACCGGAAAAATGTCCGCCTCCGCGAACATCCTCCGCACCGCCGAATTTCATTCGAGCCGAAAAATCGGCATGAGAAGGCCGAGGCACATCATAAATTTTTCGATAATCTTCCGATCGCACATCGGTATTCGCAATCACAGCGGCGATCGGTGCACCGCAGGTTTTGCCGTCTACCAAACCGGAAATAAAATGCGGTGTGTCCGCCTCACGACGTGCAGTTGAAAATGCCGCATTTCCGGGAGAACGGCGCTTGATGAATTTTGCAAGTTCCTCCCTGTCAATCGAAAAGCCGGCGGGAAATCCGTCAATTACCACACCGATTGCTTCCGAATGCGATTGCCCGAAAACAGATATCTTCAGCTTATTACCAATTATTGAGCCCATTCTGCTTACCTCGTTATTGTTTGTTTCTTTAGGTTTATTCGGCGATTTCATGCATCATTCAAAGTAAAAATCCGCGCCGACCGATCTAAGATCCGAAAAGAAATCCGGATATGATTTTGTATGCGCCTCTGCACCCAAAATACGAACATTTCCGGATGCACGCTGGGCCGCTACAGCAAAGGACATTACGATACGGTGATCACCAAAACCGTCTACACATCCGCCGCAAAGCGCTTTCTTTCCATTTATACGCAATCCGTCCTCCGTCTGTACGATATCCGCACCGAGTAAAGCAAGTCCCGTTTGCATTGCCTGCAGACGGTCACTTTCCTTGTAGCGCAAACGCTGTGCATTGATAATACGGGTTTCGCCCTCACTTAAAGCTCCGAGCACGGATAAAATCGGAACCAAATCCGGAATGTCTGAAGCATCAACGGTAATCCCATGCAATACAGACGGATACACTGTCACTGCATCCTCATTATGTTCGATTTTTGCACCGAATCGAGAAAGCAATTCTAAAATACGGCGATCTCCCTGCAGGGATTGCTCATTCAATCCGCGACACGTTACAGGACTTTTGCCGATGGCCCCCAAAGCAAGGAAAAAAGCGGCGTTTGACCAATCGGCCTCAACATAAGATTCCGCAGGAGCACAGTATTTTTGTCCACCCGCAATAAAATATCCCTTTTCATCTTCTTCAATGTGAATTCCGTATTCGGCAAGAACCGACATTGTCAAATCAATATAGGATTTGGATTCCAAAGGGCCCGAAACTACAATATGACTGTTGCCGGCACAAAGGGGAAGCGCAAACATCAAACCGCTTATGTATTGCGACGATACGTTCCCGTTTAAATGATATTCGCCAAAGTCAAGGCTGCCGCCGACTGTCATAGGATATTTTCCCTGTGCCGACAGCAAAACACCGTGCGCGCATAACTCCTCATACAAAGGGGAAAGCGGACGATTCGGCAAGCGACCGCTGCATATAATCTCGGCATTTTTCTTTAGCACGGCAAGGATCGGAAGCAAAAAGCGCAAAGTGGAGCCGCTTTCACGGCAATCAATTTGAAGCGAAAGACCCGATATCCCGCGCAGAATCGGATAAATCTTATACGCACGCAGGCTCAGCGGTTCAAAGGACGCCCCTATTGCAGATAAAGCGTTCATCGTTGCCTCAACGTCATCCGACATGCTTAAATTACGCAGCGTGCTTTGTTCTTCGGACAATGCGGCACAAATTAATTTTCGGTGTGAGACCGATTTTGAAGACGGTATTTCAAGGATCCCCCCCGTTTTGCTCGGCGTTATTATAACATCCATGATTATTTCTCCGCTTTGGAAACAGATTGATCGGACAGCATTTTGCGTTCACGCCCCTCACGGAGTAGTAGCAGCATTTGATCCCGATCTCCATGTTGCAGCGCTTGCTGATATTCACAAAGCGATGCAATCAATCCGTTTAATTCCCGCAACAAATTATCCGCGTTATCAAAGAAAAGCTCCGTCCACAACTCTTCATTTAATGAGGCTACACGCGTCATATCCCGAAAGCTTCCCGCTGAAAATCCCTTGTGCAAGATTGCCGAAGGGCTCTTAATAAATGCACCGGATACGACATGAGCCAACTGCGAGGTATAAGCGATAATCCTGTCATGCTCCTCGGCACTGCTGAAGACCACCTTAGAAAAGCCGACAGACAGAGCAAATTTTTTCAGTTGCTCCATCAGGACAATATTATCCTGACGATCCAGTACATAAATCATTGACGCATTCTTAAACATGGTCGGACGCGAGGAACGAAATCCGCTGGTTTGTGTTCCGGCCATCGGATGCCCTCCGACATATTGAAAACCGTATTCTCTTGCAATCTCCAAGCACGGTCCGCAAACAGCCCGTTTCACCCCGCAAAGATCAATTACAACGGTTTGCTTTGAAAGTCGCGCCGCATTTTCTTTCAGATACTCTACACAAGCAGACGGGTAAAGAGCCAAAAGCAATACATTGCAGTCCGACAGATTTTCTTCATTCAAAACACCGTCGACTGCCGTTTCCAAGATTGCGCTTTTTAGTACTAAATCGCTCTTATCAAATCCGTAAACTTCATTTTGCGTATAAGCCTTTAACGCCTTTGCAAAGGAACCGCCGATTAAGCCGAGCCCCACAATTCCGACTTTCATTTTCTTGTCACCTCTAATATCTTCTTAACATCGGTAACCGTATCGGCAAACTCATCCGGCGTTAAAGACTGCGGTCCGTCACACAGAGCTTTCTGCGGGTTATTATGAACCTCTATCATAAGTCCGTCGGTTCCGGCCGCCGCGGCAGCCAAAGCCATCGGTTTCACTAAACGTGCAATTCCGCATGCATGGCTTGGATCCACGATCACCGGCAAATGAGAAAGCTCATGAAGCAGCGGTACTGCCGATAAATCCAAAGTGTTTCGAGTTGCCGTCTCAAAAGTGCGAATGCCTCGCTCACATAAAATGACATTTTCATTTCCGCCCGCCATAATATATTCGGCACTCATTAAAAATTCATTGATGGTATTGGCAAGGCCTCGTTTTAAAAGAATCGGCTTATGGGTCCTTCCGAGCTCTTTCAGCAGTTCAAAATTCTGCATATTCCGTGCGCCGACTTGAATAATATCCACATTTTCAAATAAATCCAAATGGGATGCGTCCATAATTTCCGTTATAATCGGAAGGCCCGTAGCCTCTTTTGCGCGCAGTAATAAACGAATGCCGTCCTTGCGAAGCCCTTGAAAGGCATAGGGGGAGGTTCTCGGCTTAAATGCACCGCCGCGTAATATGGCAGCACCGGCATCTTTCACTCGCTGTGCCACTTCTATAATCTGTTCTTCGCTTTCAATGGAACACGGCCCTGCGATAAAGACAAAATTTCCGCCTCCGATTTTGACATCCCCTACCGAAACAACCGTGTCATCCGGATGAAATTTTCGATTCACGCTTTTGAAAGGTTCGGTAATTCTTTTAACGCCGCTTACAATATCAAGGCTTTCCAGCAAATCGGTATCCACCTTATGGGTATCGCCGATCAACCCCAACACCGTTTGGTAACGGCCGCGGCTGATATGAACATCAATTCCCTGACTTTCAATCCAAGCAATCAAATTTTGAATCTGTTCCTCATTTGCGGTGTTTTTCAATGAAACAATCATTTTTTACCTCCGATTCATTTAAACAAAAAGAAAAGTTCTGCAGCAATTATACTGCAGAACTAACAAACATCATTCAAGAAACGATTGTTAATCTTTAATTATTTGCAGCACAAATTGCTTTTACTTTATCAAATCCGTAAAAGTAAAAGTAATAATATGCAATTGCAAATAATGCGATTTTCATAGGATTTCTCCGTCTCTTTTAATTTCAGGGGTATTATAGCACCATTCTAATGTTTTGTCAACATTTTTATTTTGCCTGCGAAAAATCGAAAACAAAATCATTGACAAGCGTTTCACCGGCGCCTAAATATTTAAGCTCGCCCGCTTTTTCCGATTCTTTGCCGAGCATGAGCATGCTGGCCGGTTCAAGCCCCATAATATAATCGCCGGCAGCAAGATTTTTCCACTGAAAAATTTTATCCATGATCGGTGAATGAAATCTTACGGTCATTCGGGTATCAATGGCTTTATTCTGAACCGCATAACTGCGCCAACCGTCTTCGGAAGCTTCCAAATAATGATAATAGTTTCTCTGGCGATAATCCGGCTCGGGCGGAGTCATTTTGTTCCAATCTTTGAGCATCGGTGCCGCAAAATCATTCTGCGGAATAATTTTAACAGCATCAATCAAAAGTTGCGTTGACTCCGAAATCAACGGATATCCAAGATTGAAGTGATAAAGCAAATACAGCGGCTTTGTCGTAAAGCCATTGTTTGTGATTTCATCTCTGAATGTAAAGGAATTCTGATTCCGCTTGAACGTGAATGTACGCTTCACAGTATAACGCACGCCGAAAATAAGTGCATGCCGAACAATTCCGCTGACCTTTGCAACCGGTTCACCATCCTCAAGATCCACCCAAACGCAAACATTTTCCGCAGGAGTATGATTGTGACGTCCGTGTAGGCCTTCACCGCGCTCTTCATCTGCACCGCCGATGTTTTCAACACCGCAGGTAGCAAGAAATCCGCCTTGAAATGTTCGAAGCCACTTCGGCCCGACATCATTATAGAAAGCCGGGTGCACAATTCCCGAAGGCGAGTGATACGACATCTCTTTGTTGTTGTAACGCACAGAGTAAATATCCATTCCTCGGTCCGGCAAAATTGTAACCGTCAACGCATCACCGTTCCAAATTTCGACTGCATTTACACCGTCTGCTTTGCCGCCGACCAGTTTATATTGGCGCACATCAAAAAGCTGTGACAAGTTACCGATATAATTTCTTTCCGTTGAAAAATTCATTGCTATCCCTCTTTCTGGCAATAATATTTAATAACGAAACGATTATACCATATCTGTTTTTATTTTCCAAGTTTTTTTATAAAAAATCTGTATTGCCCCGGTCAAATTTATAAAGCAACATAATCAATATCTTTTTTATAAAATAACGCTCCGGTTTAACGAAAGCGCAAAAAATCTCTTTTATCTATTGCGAATTAACGCTTTTTTGTGTAAAATAAAATCAAACAATTCCTCTTTTTGTCATAGAAAGGACCTGCTTCCATGAAAATTTTAATTTTAAGTTGTTCAACCGGAGAGGGACATAACAGCGCTGCCCGCGCAATTTCCTCCGAACTGAAACGACGTGGAATAGAACATGAAATTGCGGATCCCGTATTATTTAAAGGGCCGCGAGCCCAACATTTTGTTGCTTCATTTTACAATAACATGATTAAAAAGCGCCCCGCCGCATTCGGCATCCTTTATAAAGCCGGCGCACTTTACGATTCCACCGGAATTTTATCTCCGGTATATCTTGCAAATGCTACGTATGCGGAAAATCTGAATCAATATATTTTAAAATATCAATTCACGGCCGTAATTTCAACCCATCTTTATGGGATGGAAGCAATGACTGCCGTCAGAAACCGCTGCCAAAACAAGATCCCATCTTATGGAGTCCTTACCGATTACACCATCATTCCCTTTTTCTCCGAACCGAAATTAGACGGCTATTTTATACCGCACAATGACATTCGCCAAAAGCTTACAAAGCGTGGAATAGACAGCAATCTTATCCATACTACCGGAATTCCGGTGGATATAAAATTCACCCATCGAGTACCGAAAGAGGATGCGCGTCGCGCTTTAAAAATTCCCACCGACAAAATTATCCTTGCGGTGATGAGCGGAGGAATCGGCGGCGGAAACATCTTGGATTATTGTGACGAACTAAGTAACGCTTTTGATACAGAAGCTCAAATTTATGTTCTTACCGGAAAAAATACCGAACTCTGTGAAATCATCCGGCAACGGTATGAAAGTTCTCTTATCACAGCAGTTCCTTTTACAACGGACGTGAATTTATATATGAATGCGGCAGATATTCTCCTGACCAAACCGGGCGGTCTATCCAGCACGGAAGCCGCCGTTGCCAATGTGCCCATTATTCATATCAATGCCATTCCGGGCTGTGAAACCGAAAATGTTCGTTTCTTCACAAAGCATCACATGGCTTATTACGCGAAAAATGCAAAAGAATCCGTTTTATGTGCAAAACAACTTATCGACAACCCAAGTCAAATGGAAAGGATGCGTGCGGCACAGCAAGCTGTCATTCCTCAAAATGCTGCAGAGGAAATCGTGCGCAGGGTAATTGAATGCTAAGTTTACAAGAACCGTATTTGTGGATTACTTTTATTGCAGGCGGATATCTGCTCGGCGGTATCATGTTTAGCTATTGGCTCCCAAAGCAATTTTTGAAAAAGGACGTTTGCAAGCTGAGTGATGACGGCAACCCGGGAGCCGCAAATGTTTTTTCTGCCTGCGGAATTCCCATAGGAACTCTGTGTCTCATATTAGATCTTACAAAAGGAATTCTGCCTGTCTTTTTTGCCTGCCGGAAACTGGATACCGCGGAATTGCTTTTTTCTGCGGTAATGCTTGCACCGGTGCTCGGACATGCCTATTCCCCCTATATGCATTTTAAAGGCGGGAAATGCATTTCAACCGCATTCGGCGTTCTCATAGCAATAGTTCCGGCCACTCCGATTGTTCTGATACTTGCGGGAACTTACATCTTTTTCTCTATAGTAATCAAGATTTATCCGAATCGCCGCCGCAGCATCTTTGCTTTTGCTTTCTTTGCAATTTTTTCTCTACCGATTTTAATGTTCAAAAACAAATTATCCATTGCAATCGGATGTGCCGCTATATCCGTGGCGGCAATTTTAAAGCACTTAAAGCCAATAAAACCTCTTCAAACCGTTCCGGAAAATACAAATTTCGCCGTTAAGTAAAATTGATATTGTCGCATACCAACAAAAATTTCATAAAAATAAACAGATATGCGAAAAAATCC
The DNA here is from genome assembly GCA_934365155.1 of uncultured Eubacteriales bacterium. Lineage (GTDB taxonomy): Bacteria > Bacillota > Clostridia > Oscillospirales > CAG-272 > RGIG8399. The sequence continues at coordinate 11,235 of CAKRMZ010000027.1, forward strand.
GCATATCTGTTTGCTTACTGTCTTTTCTGTAATGGGTTCGCAACATATACAAAGCATTACAGAAAAGTTATTTAATTACTCTTCTTCAAATGCATCTTTACCCAAGCCGCATATCGGACATACCCAATCCTCAGGTATATCTTCCCATGAAGTTCCGGGTTTTATGCCGCTTTCAGGATCTCCAACCTCAGGGTCATAAACATATCCGCATGGACATACATACTTTTTCATAGAGTATTGTTCTCCTTAATTAAAATACCGTTTGAGAAGTCCTTCAAATGCCTTGCCGTGGCGGGCTTCATCGCGGGCCATCTCATGAACCGTATCATGAATTGCATCCAAATTAGCAGCTTTTGCTCGCTTTGCAAGGTCAGCTTTTCCGGCAGTTGCACCATTCTCTGCTGCGACGCGCATCTCCAAATTCTTTTTTGTGCTGCTTGTTACTACTTCTCCGAGTAACTCCGCAAACTTCGCCGCATGCTCTGCTTCTTCATAAGCGGCCTTCTCCCAATACAAACCGATTTCGGGATATCCCTCGCGATGTGCGACTCTTGCCATTGCTAAATACATTCCAACTTCGGTACATTCACCGTTGAAATTTGCGCGTAAATCCGCAAGAATATCCTCCGATACACCGGACGCAATCCCTACTGTGTGTTCCGCAGCCCAATCCATATCCTTTTTCACTTCTTCAAACTTTGAAGCGGGTGCACCGCATTGCGGACATTTATCCGGAGCGGCATCTCCTTCGTGAATATATCCGCATACCAGGCATCTGAATTTTTTCATAAAAAATCCTCCTTGATGTTTTTTTATAAGATGTTCATTATAATAGGAGAGCCTCGCTGTATAAGCTATCCGAGTTTCATTGTATCTTATTTTTTTTATAAAGTCAACACTTATGATTAAGAATTATTCTTATTTTTAATTTTAATTTCGTAGAAAGTGATTTTAAACGTGAACATTCAGCTAAACAATACGGATCAAATAAAATTTCATGCACTCACTGATACCTTCAACTCTAATTTTCGCGCAGCGAGCCTGTGGCAAAAATATCTTGAAAATTGCCCCGATCTCGCAGATCCCGATATGGTCTCAAAACTTTGTAAAGAATGCAGATTAAACGATCGGGAAGCCATCTGCCGGATCGTAGCCGCCGCTTTTGATTTAGACGAATTCGGAGCGGACCGCTCTTTTTATAAAACGTATATTGAAAAAGCAATTAAAAAAATGGACCCGAATCAGTATATAAAAAATCCGTATTATCAAAACATTCATTTTCCGAATGTGACGAGCGGTGCTTGGGAATTAAAAACCGAAACCTATCCGCCTTTTCGCCTCTTTACTTCCGACGATCTTTTTGTATGCGACGGATATACAGAGATCCCTCAAATCGGATTTTTTGATGTTCCCTTTTCTTTTCCGGCCGTATTGGAAAACGGCAATGAATGGATGACACTCAGCCCGGTGGATTTAGAGACCTCCGATGAGGCCATCCGAGCCGCCCATGGAAATGTCGTCACATTCGGTTTGGGACTCGGATACTATGCATACCGTGTATCTGAAAAAAAAGAAGTTCAAAGTGTTACTGTCGTTGAGAAAAGCCCGGATGTTATTAAACTGTTTCAAACCTATCTTCTGCCTCAATTTTCAAATCAAAGCAAAATTCATATTGTAAAAGCGGATGCCTTTGAATATGCAAAGCAGCAATTATCCGAAAAGCATTTTGATATCGCTTTTGTAGATACATGGAGAGACGCCTCGGACGGCCTCGATATGTATATTCGTATGAAATGCCTTGAAAGATACAGTCCGAACACTGTCTTTTATTATTGGATCGAAGAATTTCTTCTTTCGGGTTTGCGGCATATGATATGGGATTCGATTCAGATCTATAAAAACGCACCGGAACTTCGAGCCATAAAATCCGACATTATCTCCGTCCCCGAAATCACATCATTTGATGAAATTTATCACATGCTCAGCAAAAAAGAGCTCCGACGGACAGCCGCACTTATTCGCAAAACATAAATTCGTTGATTCATAGGAGAACGCATTCCATGACATCCGCTTCTTACTGCCACATATCCCACCCCATTACTCCCGTTTGGGACACCGAATGTAAAATTTTAATTTTGGGAAGCTTCCCCTCTGTCCGTTCCCGTGACATCATGTTCTTTTACGGGCATCCCCAAAACCGTTTTTGGCGCGTTTGCGCCTCGGTGTTTGAAACGGAAATCCCTCAAAGCACAGAAGAAAAAATCAAATTTTTATTATCAAACCATATTGCACTGTGGGACGTGGTTGCATCCTGCGACATCCGCTCGTCCTCAGACTCTTCCATTCGAAATGTTATTCCGAACGATCTCAGTCCCATACTGAATGCCTCCCGGATACAACATATTTTTACAAACGGAACCGCGGCGACAAAATTATATGAAAAATTTTTATATCCTGTAACAAATATTCCCGCTGTTTTTCTCCCATCCACAAGTCCCGCCAATGCATCTTATTCATTGAAAAAATTATGCGATGCATGGGAAGTAATACGATCTTACTGAATACGAGCAAAAAATTATAAATTTTACTTTTTTTTGCTTGACAAACACAAAAAAGAGTGATAGTATAGTTTCATAATTTAATAAAAGCTATGACGAAGACGGAAATTGCTGTTATGCTTACAGAGAGTCGGAGAGGGTGTAATTCCGGCAGCAAGATGCTTTCTTTCCTATCACTTCTGAGCTGAAATGCCCAAAATTGTATGATGAGTAGGTATTTTCGTGATTGCTGCGTAAAGGCATACGGTTTGTTTGAACCGGATAAGTGACATCCTTACGATATAGGATGTAATTTGAGTGGTACCGCGGGTTTTAACTTTGATTTTAAACTCGTCTCAAAGAAGATTTGAGACGGGTTTTTTATTTTTTTAACAGGAGGTTAACTATGGAAACAACCAGCATTCAAAAACAACTTGCAGAAATTGCCAACAGAATTCGGGAAATGCGGGAAATTGCCGGATACAGTGTAGAACAAATGGCAAAAATGACCGACACAACACCGGATGCTTATCGAATTTATGAAAGCGGAACTGCAGACTTCCCTTTCACCTTTATTCATAAATGTGCCATAGCCTTTGGGATTGAAAATACCGATCTGATTGAGGGTCACAGTGCTCACCTTTCTTCTTACACCGTTACACGGCACGGCGAGGGTCAGCAAACAGCCAGAGAAGACGGCATTGAAATCAAAAACTTAGCCCCGCTGTTTGCAAAAAAAATCGCCGAACCGTATTGGGTGCGTTATGAATATTCCGAAGATTTGCAAAACAAGCCGATTCATACAACAACGCACTCCGGTCAGGAATTCGATTACATATTAAAAGGCAAACTAAAAGTGCAAATTGATAATCATGTCGAGATTCTTTCCGAGGGCGACAGCATCTACTATAACAGCTCTTCTCCGCACGGCATGATTGCAATTGACGGAGAGGACTGCCTGTTTTGCGCAGTCGTTTTACCGGGCAAAGAAACGCATGAAAAAGAATTGCGCGATACAATTGCCCTGGCGCATCAAACCGATGATTTGGCATCGCAGCATTTTATAAAAACAAAGGAAAACGAGAACGGAGTTTTGGAGTCTATCTCCTTCCAAAACGAAGATCGGTTCAACTTCGCCTTTGACATTGTAGATGAAATTGCCAAACGCGCACCGGATAAGCTCGCCATGCTGCATTTGGATAAACACAAAACCGAACGCCGTTTCAGCTTTGCCGATATCAAGCGTGCCTCCGCACAGTGTGCAAACTATTTTAAATCGCTCGGTATTCGCCGCGGTGACCGCGTCATGTTGGTGCTAAAACGTCATTATCAGTTCTGGTTTGCTATTTTAGGACTGCATAAACTCGGTGCTGTCGCTATTCCTGCTACCAATCTTCTCCAAGAGCATGACTTTACATATCGCTTTAATGCGGCGGAAGTCAGCGCAATCCTATGTACGGCAGACGGAGACGTCGCCCATCAGGTAGAGCTTGCCGAGAAGGACTCTCCCACATTAAAGACAAAGATTTTAGTCGGAGCTGCACGGGAAGGCTGGCATAACTTTGATGAGGAATTCCCGCTCTTTTCCGGCAAATTCGAACGTCAGGAGGATTCTCCCTGCGGCGACGATACCATGCTGATGTTCTTTACCTCCGGCACCACCGGATACCCCAAAATTGCCGCTCACAGCTATAAATATCCCTTAGGGCATTACATCACCGCCAAGTACTGGCATTGCGTTTACCCGGACGGCATCCATTTCACCATATCCGATACCGGTTGGGGAAAAGCGTTGTGGGGTAAACTGTACGGACAATGGCTGGTTGAAGGCGCGGTATTCACCTATGACTTTGACCGATTTGATGCCGGAGACATTCTTCCCCTCTTTGCAAAATACCAGATTACCACTTTCTGCGCTCCGCCGACAATGTACCGCATGATGATCAAAGAAGATCTTTCCAAATACGATTTAAGCTCCGTAAAACGGGCAGCCATCGCCGGTGAAGCACTAAACCCGGAGGTATTCCTGCAGTTCCAAAAAGCAACCGGCCTTGAACTGATGGAAGGTTTCGGACAATCGGAAACCACGGTTGCAATTGCCAATTTAGTCGGCATGCCGCACAAGATCGGTTCTATGGGACGCGCGGTACCACTGTATGACATTGATTTGGTGGACGCGGACGGAAACCCGGTCGGCGTCGGCGAAAGCGGCGAAATTGTCATTCGCACGGATAAAAACATGCCCTGCGGGCTTTTCACAGGCTATTATCATGATCCGGAAAAAACGGCCGAAGTATGGCACGACGGCATGTATCATACCGGCGATGTCGCATGGCGGGATGAGGACGGATTCTTCTGGTACGTCGGACGGACGGATGACGTCATCAAATCATCCGGATATCGCATCGGTCCCTTTGAAATCGAGAACGTTATCATGGAGCTTCCCTATGTATTGGAATGCGGTGTATCGGCCGCACCGGATGAAATACGCGGTCAGGTCGTAAAGGCCAGCATCGTATTGACCAAGGGAACCGTCGGAACGGAGGAACTCAAACGGGAAATTCAAAATTATGTCAAAAAGAATACCGCTCCGTACAAATATCCGAGAATTGTCGAGTTCCGGGATGAACTTCCCAAAACCATCAGCGGAAAAATTATTCGTTCAAAGCTGTAATAATAAAAAGCTTGACAAAATTCCCTTTTTGTGATATCATGATTTTAATTTAAAAGCGTTGACGGAGAGAACTTTTGAGTCATTGTTTTTGCAGAGAGTTGGCGTTTGGTGCAAGCCAATAAAACATATCTTAAGTTGTAGCTCCCGAGCTGAAAGGAAAAAAGCTTTTAAAAAGCAAGTAGAACCTTTCCGTGTTTGCTACGTTAATGTATAGGGTTTGTTTGAACCCGATAAGAGGCATCCTTTTGAATGCAATTTGAGTGGTACCGCGGTCGTAATTGTATGTTACGCTCGTCTCAAAGATCATGATATCTTTGGGGCGAGCGTTTTTTCGTCCCAAATAAACGGAGGTTTTAAACATGAATCAAATTACCGATCTTGATATTCGTCTCCATGACATGGCAGCCCGAATCGCCGAACTACGCAAGGTAGTAGGCCTCAGTGCAGATGAAATGGCTAAATTTACGGATGTCAGCACCGAAGAATATTTAGCTTGTGAAAACGGGCATCATGACATGACTTTTGCGTTTATTTATCGCTGTTCGCAGGCGCTCGGTGTAGATGTCACGGATATTATTCAAGGCTCCAGTCCGAAGCTTCACTCCTATACCGTTACTCGCAAGGGTCAGGGCCAACGGATTGAAGAGGCGCACGGAATGACTTACTACAACTTAGCTTCTTCTTTTCGCAACCGTATTGCAGAGCCCTTGGAAGTTCAATTAAAATACAGCAAAGCAGCCGAAGAAAATCCGATTGAATTAACAACTCACAAAGGCCAAGAATGTGATCTTTTACTAAAAGGACATATGAAAATTCAAATCGGCTCACACACAGAAATTTTACATCCCGGCGACAGCATCTACTATAACAGCTCTTCTCCGCACGGCATGATTGCTCTCAACGGTGAAGACTGCCTGTTTTACGCCATCGTTCTAACTCCGAATACCAAAGAAGATGAATCGGTAAACGGAACTGCCTATATTTCAGATCCTGCAAAATCTCAAAGCTCGCAAACACTGAACATCTACAAAAACTTTATCGATGTGACAGAAAGCGAAAACGGAGTTTTAGAGTCTATCTCTTTCCATAACGAAGATCGGTTCAACTTCGCCTTTGACATTGTAGATGAAATTGCCAAACGCGCACCGGATAAGCTCGCCATGCTGCATTTGGATAAACACAAAACCGAACGCCGTTTCAGCTTTGCCGATATCAAGCGTGCCTCCGCACAGTGTGCAAACTATTTTAAATCGCTCGGTATTCGCCGCGGTGACCGCGTCATGTTGGTGCTAAAACGTCATTATCAGTTCTGGTTTGCTATTTTAGGACTGCATAAACTCGGTGCTGTCGCTATTCCTGCTACCAATCTTCTCCAAGAGCATGACTTTACATATCGCTTTAATGCGGCGGAAGTCAGCGCAATCCTATGTACGGCAGACGGAGACGTCGCCCATCAGGTAGAGCTTGCCGAGAAGGACTCTCCCACATTAAAGACAAAGATTTTAGTCGGAGCTGCACGGGAAGGCTGGCATAACTTTGATGAGGAATTCCCGCTCTTTTCCGGCAAATTCGAACGTCAGGAGGATTCTCCCTGCGGCGACGATACCATGCTGATGTTCTTTACCTCCGGCACCACCGGATACCCCAAAATTGCCGCTCACAGCTATAAATATCCCTTAGGGCATTACATCACCGCCAAGTACTGGCATTGCGTTTACCCGGACGGCATCCATTTCACCATATCCGATACCGGTTGGGGAAAAGCGTTGTGGGGTAAACTGTACGGACAATGGCTGGTTGAAGGCGCGGTATTCACCTATGACTTTGACCGATTTGATGCCGGAGACATTCTTCCCCTCTTTGCAAAATACCAGATTACCACTTTCTGCGCTCCGCCGACAATGTACCGCATGATGATCAAAGAAGATCTTTCCAAATACGATTTAAGCTCCGTAAAACGGGCAGCCATCGCCGGTGAAGCACTAAACCCGGAGGTATTCCTGCAGTTCCAAAAAGCAACCGGCCTTGAACTGATGGAAGGTTTCGGACAATCGGAAACCACGGTTGCAATTGCCAATTTAGTCGGCATGCCGCACAAGATCGGTTCTATGGGACGCGCGGTACCACTGTATGACATTGATTTGGTGGACGCGGACGGAAACCCGGTCGGCGTCGGCGAAAGCGGCGAAATTGTCATTCGCACGGATAAAAACATGCCCTGCGGGCTTTTCACAGGCTATTATCATGATCCGGAAAAAACGGCCGAAGTATGGCACGACGGCATGTATCATACCGGCGATGTCGCATGGCGGGATGAGGACGGATTCTTCTGGTACGTCGGACGGACGGATGACGTCATCAAATCATCCGGATATCGCATCGGTCCCTTTGAAATCGAGAACGTTATCATGGAGCTTCCCTATGTATTGGAATGCGGTGTATCGGCCGCACCGGATGAAATACGCGGTCAGGTCGTAAAGGCCAGCATCGTATTGACCAAGGGAACCGTCGGAACGGAGGAACTCAAACGGGAAATTCAAAATTATGTCAAAATGAATACCGCTCCGTACAAATATCCGAGAATCGTCGAGTTCCGGGATGAACTTCCCAAAACTACCAGCGGAAAAATTATTCGTTCAAAGCTGTAATTACATTCGGAGAGACCGTCATGAATCGAATTACTTTGTTTGCCGGACATTACGGCAGCGGCAAAACCAATATTGCCGTTAATTATGCTCTGCACCTGAAACAACTATTTTCCGATGTCATTCTTGCCGATTTGGATATCGTAAATCCTTATTTTCGCGCAAAAGACAGTCAAAAAGAGCTTACCGAAGCCGGTGTGCGATTTTTATGCTCGGAATATGCCAATACCAATTTAGATATTCCGGCCATTCCCGCCGAAATGTATGACATCGTCAAGGACCGCTCCGCTATGGCTGTACTGGATATCGGAGGCGATGATCGCGGCGCCTTTGCTCTTGGACGGTATACTCCGGAAATTCTGTCTGAGAATGATTATGAAATGAGTTTTGTGGTCAACTTTGCACGTCCCTTAACTGCCAGTATAGAGGATGCAGTAAGCATACTACGTGAAATCGAAGCAGCCTCCCATATTCCCTTCACCAGCATTACAAACAATACCAACATCGGGCCTCAAACCACGGCTCAGACCGTTCTTGAGTACCTGCCGATGGCCGAAGCCTTCTCCGAGGCGGTCCATCTTCCGATTGTACGCCATACGGTGGAGGAAAGTCTTTTCGAGTCCTTAAGTCAAAAAATCCAAAACTTGTTTCCCTTAAAATTACAGATAAAATTATTTTAAAGTGAGGTATAAAAATGGCAAAACTTACATTCAAAACCGATCTTTGCAAGGGATGCGGACTTTGTGTTGATGCATGTCCAAAGAAAATCCTTGTCATTGCAAAAGGCAAAATTAACCAAAAAGGTCATTCTCCCGTGGAAATCACGGATCAAAGCCAATGTATCGGATGCGCTTTTTGTGCTACTATGTGTCCCGACTGCATCATTACAGTAGAAAGGTAAGATTAAGATATTATGAATGAAAAAGTTCTTATGAAAGGCAATGAAGCCATTGCCGAAGCAGCTATCATTGCAGGTTGCCGTCACTATTTCGGATATCCGATCACACCGCAAACGGAAATTGCCGCTTATATGGCAAAACGGATGCCTAAAATCGGAGGTGTGTTCCTTCAGGCGGAAAGCGAAATTGCCGCAATCAATATGGTTTACGGCGTATCCTCCTGCGGAAAACGTGTTATGACCTCCTCCTCAAGCCCCGGAATTGCACTCAAAAGCGAAGGGTTATCCTATCTTGCCGGATCCGACCTTCCCGCTTTGGTTGTCAACGTTCAGCGCGGCGGACCGGGTCTGGGCGGAATTCAGCCCTCCCAATCCGACTATTTTCTTGCCACGAAAGCAGGCGGTCACGGAGATTTTCGCATGATTGTTTTGGCTCCGGCTTCCGTACAGGAAATGGCCAGCCTGACAATCAAAGGCTTTGAATTGGCCGATCAATACCGAATGACATCAATGATTTTGGCCGACGGTACCATGGGACAAATGATGGAGCCGGTTTCACTGCCGAAAACCGAAAGCAAAACCTTTGATAAGCCTTGGGCTGTTACCGGAACAAAGCAAACACGCAAACACAACATCATCAATTCCCTGTCACTCGTTCCGGAAGAGCTCGAAGAGCTCAATTTCAAACGCTTTGAAAAATATAAAATAATCGAAGAAAATGAATCGCTTTGCGAAGAGTTCATGATGGATGATGCCGAAATCTGTATTGCCGCATTCGGAATCTCCGCCCGTGTTTCTAAAAATGCGATTATGGCAGCGAGAGCCGAGGGAATTAAAGCCGGAATGATCCGTCCCATTACCTTATGGCCCTTCCCGAAAGCCGCATTTGCAAAAGCAGCAGAGCATGTACAGCAATTCATTTCGGTAGAACTTTCCATGGGACAAATGATTGAGGATATTGAACTGGCTGTAAAATGCCGTCGTCCGGTAAGACTCTGCAATCGTGCCGGTGGCATGATTCCGTCTCCGGAGCAGGTTCTCAGCGCAATT
>CAKRMZ010000028.1 GCA_934365155.1 uncultured Eubacteriales bacterium
CGAAGACGATCTACATATTCTTCAATTTTCGTAACGCTGTCCAGCGGAATTCCGCTTTCCTTTACCTTTTTTCGAATGCGCGGCGGCAAAGAGTCTAAATACACTTGTACCTCCCGGTGCGACACCGGAAGATCATACAGCGCACGATAAGAGCTTGCCTCGTATTCCCCGTCCGGAACGGTTTGCGTAATTCCCGTACACTCCTGACTTGACACAACCGGATTTTCAAGCATTGCATCCTCACAAGGCATCTTTTTCTTTTCTGCCATATTCTTTCACCTCGGAATTAGTATTCCGAATGCCGCTAAACTTTATACTTTAGTTGCGATAGTAATCCGGCAAAAATTCTTGCGAAATTACATTTTTGACGTATTCAATCAGCTTTGTGCGATTCAAAACAGAGCCGTAGTTTGCCAGCCCGTGAGCCTTTGCCATCGCATCGGTATAATCTTCCAGAATGCATACCTGATTATGATAAAAATTCATATCAAAATGGATCACGGTCGGAACATAAATCGGATTTTCAATTTTAGCCTTGTTTTGACCGACTTTAACGATATCAAAAGTAATCATGCCACCGAGCTGATTGATATCTCTGGCCTGCTCTGCAATAAAATTCCCCAGAGAATACACGCAAAGCGTACGATTTCCGTCCCTGCCTTGAATCCATTCAACCGGCTGAATCGTATGCGAATGATGCCCAATAATCACATCAACGCCCTCATCAGCCATCAACTGTGCATATCGTTTCTGCTCGTCATTCGGCTGAAACGAGTTTTCATCCCCCCAGTGCACCGACACAAAAACCAGTTCTGCTTGTTTCTTTGCGGACGCAATTTGTGTTTTCACGGATTCTTCATCCAAATAAGGAACCACAATTTTAGAATTTGTCGCTAATTTCAATCCATTGGTTCCATAAGTAAACGATAAAAAGGCAATTTTAATTCCGTCTTTTTCAAGAATGCGGATTGTATTGAAATCCTCTGCATTCTCATATCCGCCAATCATCAAAACCGGCATGGATTTCCAAAATTCAATCGTGCTTTGGAGTCCCTTTGTGGCCATATCTAACATATGGTTGTTCGCCATATTCACAACATCAAAGCCTACATCGCAAAGATCATACGCCAATTCGCGCGGACTGTTGAAATTCGGATATGCCTGCGGCTCATCCCCGCTCATAAGAGTCTCCTGATTGATGAAGGCAATATCCGCTGAGGAAATCATATTTTTCACATTCGCATAGTGCGCCGAAAAATCATATTTCCGATCGCCGGTTGCAAGGCTTTGAGCATCCCGCCAGTTGCCGTAATAAATAAGGTTGTCCCCGGCACCGATAAAAGTAAGCCGTTTTTCCGAAAAGTCGGGGGTCGGAATCTCGGGTGCTGCCGAATCACCGCCGGAGCTTTCCAGCGGCGGATTAATCAATTTGCGAAAGCCATCAAAGCTGCACGAAGAAAGCAGCAGCGATGCAATCAGCAAAAAGGTGAAAAGCAGTGTGATCTTTTTCATGGTTTCTCCTAATAATATTGGTACTTTTTTTAATTTCTATTTCCAATTTTTCGGCAAAAATTCATCGGAAATGGTATCCGTGACATACTTATACAGTGTGTTCAAATCAAATGCGCCCCATAACTGCGCTCCGTTTTCCTGACAGAGCTGCGCCGTATAATCGGAAAGTGTATATAATTTGACGCCGGAACGAACCGGAAGTTCCTGGGAATCCATTTTATCGGGATCCGCAATATAATGGCACATAATCGGTGTCAATGTTACATTTTCAATATAGGCTTTTTCGCCGTCGTTTTTGACAATATCGAACTCACACACTCCGCCCAAAAGATTATAGGATTTCTGCATGGTTGAAATGAAATTTCCAAGAGAATAGATACACAAGGTACGATTTCCGGAAGTTCCCGTAATCCATTCAATCGGCTGAATGGTATGCGAATGATGACCGATAATGGCATCTGCTCCGGCATCTGCAATTAATTGAGCCAAACGTTTTTGCTCCTCGCTAACACGAAAAGTATTCTCATCTCCCCAGTGCATTGATACAAATACCAAATCGGCCTGAGACTTGACTGCTTGAATCTGCCGACGAATTACCGCGTCATCAATGAGCGGAACAACGCAGTCGGAGGCTGCATTTTGGGTTCGCCCGTTGGTACCGTATGTATATGACAGCATTGCAATCTTAATTCCGTCCCGTTCAATAATATGCGGCGCATCGTAATCGCTTTGGCTTTCATATCCGCCAATCATCAAAACATTCTGCTTCTTCCAAAATGCAATGCTGTTCTTATATCCTGTCCCCTTATAAATGCCATCCATGTCCAGCATATGATTGTTCGCAATATTGACAATATCAAAACCGAGATCCACCAAGGTTTTCCCGGTCTCCTCCGGCGCATTAAAAAGAGGATATCCGGCAATGCCGAAATCAGAACCGGCAATGGGAGCTTCCTGATTGACAAAAGAAATGTCCGCTTTTTGAATTAAGTCGGCAACATTTTCATACATATCCGCAAAATAATAATCCTCAGAAGCACTGCCCTTTGAAGCCAATGCAGCAGCCGATTTTTGGGCCTGCGTTAAAATGCTTTGATGCATCATATTATCCCCAACTGCTAAAAAATGAATCTTTTGAGCCTTTGGGGTATTGGGCAGTTCCGTTTGCTGCGTATCTCTGCTCTGTGTCTGCACATCGTCATTGGAAGTCGGGGTATTATCTGTTTTCTTAGGCGAACAGGAACAACAAAGTGCTATTATTCCCACGCAACATAATATTCTTAAAAATCTCTTCACCGGTTACTCCTTTAACATTTTCATCTGAGTTGAAAGCAACCTCAGTGTAACATAAAATTACAATCTTCGCAATGTATTTTTATAAATTCTACAATTTTCATCGCAAAAGTCTGTACGGTAAACAATCCTTCTGCTTTCAAATGAATAAAAAACAAACCGAAAGAAAATCTTTCGGTTTGTTTTAAAAGAATCAATATTATTCGCCCGTGATACCGGAACGTTCAATACCTTGAATCAAATAGCGCTGGCAGAACAAATACATGATAAGCAAAGGAAGAATAATCAACAGTCCGCATGTATTTCGAATTGCCACACGATACAACTCACCCGCCGCAAAGTTTACATTCAGCGTCGACGGAATTGCTACGATGTTCGGCATCAACCAGTTCTGCGTTTCCGTATAGAACAACTCGGTATAGAAATTATCGGTCCACTGCCATGAGAAAGTAAAGATGAAAATTGTAATCATCATCGGCACTGAAAGCGGAAGAATAATTTTGAAGAAGGTCTTAAATACACCGGAGCCGTCCACATATGCACTTTCTTCCAATGCATCGGGAATCCCGCGATAGAACTGACGCATCATAAAAATATACAATCCGTTCTTAAACGCAAGGCCGGTAAGGGACAGCAGTGCAAGCGGCACGTGGGTATTAATCAGACGAATATACTCCGGAATTGCTGGGAACAAGCGGTGCAACCATGAAAGTGCGCCAAGAAAATCAAAATAGTTAAACTGCATATACATTGAAAATTTGATGGTCTCATGCGGCACGATCATTGTGAAAATAACCAAGAAGAACAGAATTTTGTTCCCTCTGAATTTAAACTTCGCAAAACCGTATCCGATAAATGCACAGATAAAGGTTTGAATTACCGCACACAACAAGGAAATAATCAAGGTATTAAATACAGCCTGAAAATATTTATTCTGTACAATAATTTCGCGATATGTATCCAAAGTGGGGTATTTCGGAACTAAGCTAACCGACACATCCATAAAATCCTGTTGGCTCATAAAGGATTCCATAATCTTGGAAAAGAACGGATACAGAATCACATATGAAATACCGATTAAGAAAACGAAACGGAACAAAGTCCAAACCACAGTTTTAAGAAAGTTCAGGGAGAAAACTTTCAATTTAACTCTTTCCCAAAAGGGAGTACGATCAAATTCTACACGAATTTTATTCTTCGTCTCTTTTTTAATCTTAACATTTTGAGCGTTCATCTAAAATTTCCTCCTTTCTTAATCTCTGCGTTGATAGAAGACATATGCACTGCAAATTGCCGCGGCCAAACCGATAATTATAAGAACGATCAGAAAGTAAGTCCATGACATAGCCGAGCTGAGTGTCTCCCCTCCGGACGTCTTATACACCTGACTGATATAAGTCATTACTTTGTTTTGTGCGGTTGTAAATGAGTCAATAACCGTATAAATCACATTGACCAAAATCATCGGTGAAATCATGGGGAACGTAATTTTCCAGAAGGTTTCCCAAGCCGAGGCACCCTCAATGGAACAAGATTCGTAAATCGCCGGGTTGATTCCCTGAAGTCCCGCTAAGAAGATCAGCATCTGAACGCCGGAACGGTTGATAATATTATAAATGTTTCCGACAATTCCGACGATATAGTCCGCAATTCCCGACAAGGCCGGAATGGATGAGAACAACGCTCCGAAATCCAAGGACTTCAGAAGTCCGCTTCCGGCAGCACCGGTACCAAGGTCAACACTTTCCGAAGCTTCGGACATGGAAGACATGATATCGTTACCGGCATCAATCTGGTCAATCAGACCGGTTACCAAAATAACCGGCAAGAAGAAGATTGCACGGAAAGCAGCGCGTCCAACCATCTTTTGATTTAAAAGGACTGCCATAAACAAGGAGAATATAACGATCGCCGGAATTTCAAAAACCAATTGCTGAAGCCCGCTGGTTAAAATATCTTTAAAAGGACTTTTATCCGAAGTAAAAGCTTCTATATAGTTTTGAAATCCAACAAAAGTCAGTCTGTATCCACCGCTCACAACCTGCATTTTCGCAAAACTGTATGTAATAGAGTCTATTATAATCGGCAGATAGATAAATAAAAATCCAATACTGAAAGGTAATGTAAAAATCCAACCGGCCCGAGCCTTACGTCTTTCCAGAGAGGCTGGTTTTTTGCGTTTTTTCGGAGAAGCGGAAATGCTTCCTGCTGTTACAGCTTTATTCATTTTTCAAACCTCCCCTTAACCGATTCTTACATATCCGAGAGCGCCGATCTCATGACCGTCTGCTCTGACTGTATAGTTATTGTAATTTAAAATAAATGATACTCCGTTTTCATAAGTAACTTTTACGATTTTTGAATTGTTTACCGTATAGTCACTGGTATCATCCGCCGTACTCTCTGTAACCCGCTCACCGACTAAGAACTCATGACCGGTAATCAGCGAAGTCTGACAATCGGCAATTGCATCGTTTAACTCATTATAATATTTGACTACATCATCCAACCAAATATCAAACGCTACCGAATAATATTTTGACAAGTCACCTAATTTTTTCAGCTCCGAAGTGTTTTGATAAGACAGTGTAAAATACATTCCGGCGCCATTTTCAATGGCTTTCAAAATATCATAATCCGTATCACCGGACATATTGATTGCGCTTCCGGTAAATTCAACATTGCCGTGAAGAACCATACCGATAAAAGGAATCGTCACTTTAGAAACTTTATATTGGCTGGAATCCAACGCAACATTCAAAATCTTATCTGCATAACCGATTGTATAAAGGTTACCCTGCTCTAACATCACCGAGCCGTAATCTTCTTTAATCCGCTCAAGCAGTTTGATTGTAGATTCCTTCGCATCTTCTCTGTGATAAGAATCTTTTTCGTCAAAGTCGGAATTCAATGCATAGCCTAAAGTGGAAACCGAAATACCGGACGGAGAAAGCTTAGAATAATTGGTCTGGAATTTATCGTAGAAATAGGAATAGAAAGACGGGGAAATTGCCAAATAGCTGGTCTCGCTATAGCTTTGAATAATTGAGGTATAATCACGTTTTGTCGCATAGCGATTATCAATGGTTTTGGCAAGATGTTTACGGTAGCTTAACCCGTCAAAATTCTTTGCACCCTCCAAATTTGCATAGGCAAAATCGAAGTCCGGATAAACACCGATGCCGTTCTCTTCCGCATAAGAAGAGAAATCCAAAAATCCTTTTTTCCCACCGAGAACCTTTTGCACCTTTACTTTATAAGGCACACTGGAAATCAGCCCTCCGTTAAAGAATCCGGTTAATTTATAATTTAAATTTGTGATTCCGGCTGCCCGCAGGCTCTCGCTCATCGTGTTCAAATTGTCAAAGCTGGTCAACGCAGTCTGCATATATACAGGGAAAGTCAAAATACGCTTCTCTGTTTTGACACTGCCGAAGGATTCAATAAACAACGGAATATCTTCTTGAACTTTATCTGTATCCAGACGATTTAAAATATTGTTATCATACAGATATTTACGCATCGCCTTGACCATTCCCATATAGGATGCTTCGTAATACGAATCCTGTTTTGAGAAATCGTCTTTTTGAGAAAGCTTCTCATCCGAAAGTAAAAAATATTTTATCATTAAGTTTCCGCTGTATTTTCGCTCGGAAACTACCGTTACCATAGACCCTGCAGCAACACCGCTTACTACAGTGCTCAAATCGTAGGAATCTCTGGGGCGGGGACTGAATGTTGCATATGCAGTATTGTAATTATAGCTTTTTCCTCCGGAAACGCCGGAAATGGTCGTCAAGGATTCACCTTCTTGGATCAAAGCCATATATCCGCTGCTGGTCACATCCCCCTTAACATTTCCTGCTCCGTTGGATGTTATGGTCTGCACTGCGCCGAACACCGGCCAGTAAATATTTTTTGCATTAGCACCGATGAGGGTGTTATATGCTTGGTCCGGACCGTACACCGTGCCGGAAATCGACACAGCCGAACTGATATCCGAGAAGTTCAGCAATGCACCGCTGCCATCCGGCAAAAACAAATATCCGTCATACAGGCGGGTCGCATCGTTAAGATCCGCAGAAAAACCGCAGCCGAAATACGGAAGCACCTGAATGCTACTTAAAGTAAATAAGCTTTCATCAAAACGGATGCCGCTTGCGGGAAGGCGAACGCGAAGTCCGTCATCTTCCAAATAATACTCCAGTGCAATCTTGAACAATGCCGGAACGGAATCCTGATTAACATAATTCACTGCGGCATGATCGGCTTCAAGCTGTTCGAATCCGTAATCGGGGCAATACCGTGTAATATATCCCTCAATCTCGGTTAATACACGATCATTGACGGAACCCGTATCAAAAGCATAGACAGGAGTCTGCGCCGTGATCGGATATTGTGCAAGCATGGATGCTTTCTGCGAAGCAGACAGCTTCGGATCATTCTGATCAAAAAGTTTGTAATAAGACAGCATAATACGATATGCACGACTGTTACTCGGGATATTCGCTAAAATATTGTTTTCAAAGGATTCTTTGGAAATCACGCGAGGAACCAAACGAGTGGAATTTTCACGGCCGATGCTGTATTCTACACGAATACCGCTGCGCAGGTTTTTCACCTTAACCTGTCCGCGGGAAACGGCTTCGGTAAAGCTGTCATAAATTCGTTCCGTTCCGTTATCAATATACGTTACAATCAGCTGCGACATCAGTTGAGCTTTTTGTGCAGCAGTACCGCTGGATCTTGCAATATTATACGGATTGGAAAAAGTAATTTGACCGGTATGGCGGTTTAAAATCGCTACCTCGGCAGAAACCGCATCGACATAAAGAGCATAGTTGTCATTGGAAATGCGAAGCTCCATCGTTGCTAACTTCTCTTCCGGAGTGGCATACGCGGTCGTATAATATTTGGTATAATCAACCTCTTCTTCACTGTCGGCTGCATAAACGGAAATGGGCGATACGCAAAGGCATGTAAATACGCTCAGAACGGTTAACACAGCCAAAACAGCTGATGTAAATCTGT
Organism: uncultured Eubacteriales bacterium; assembly: GCA_934365155.1. Taxonomy (GTDB): domain Bacteria; phylum Bacillota; class Clostridia; order Oscillospirales; family CAG-272; genus RGIG8399. The sequence goes on from CAKRMZ010000028.1 coordinate 7,837, forward strand.
ATTTATTCTGCATCATTTTCTCTCCCATCTGTTATACTCTGTAGCTTAGCTCTACCACAATACTGGTAATAAAGCCGACAATATTTTGTAAAAGTCCGGCAAAGAGCACTGCCATAAACATGATAAAGGCCATACCGATAATCGTACAAATTGAAATGATTATATTCTTTAAGAATGTATAATCGTGTGTAACCATCATGCCGAAGAAAATCAAAAGACCTGTCCAAATATAGGAAAATGTCAAAAGCATTGTCAAAAGCGGCAACTCGGTCAGGGTTACTCCGTGTGTGCAAATGGTTACCGGAATCATCAGAAGCACAATCGGCATCAAGCTGTAGCAGGTTGCGATGAAAATATCTTTAAAAGAACCTTCACCGTCAAACAGCGTGGTCAGACACCAGTTGGCAATTGTCCACAGCAGAACCGGCAATACAACAGAGGCAAGAATTAAGAATGCACTCATGCTGTTGCCGCGGGGGAATACCAAATAAGCAGAGCCCACCAAATAATATGCAAAGGAAATTACCGTAGCGGCAAGAATGACCAGTGCTCCGCGCAGAGAACCGCGTTTTTCGTGCTTCAAATCCCAGAATCCGTCAAAAGGATGGAACATCAGATAGAAGCCGTAAAGAATTTCTTCCCACCATGTACGTTTTGTCGTTTTAAGGCGTCCCTCGCGGTTCACCCGGTTTGCATAACGGAAGAAGAACCGATATGCCAAAATAACAGCAACCAATACAATCGGAATTACCCAAATGTATTTGGAAACAATGTCGCGCCGATAGGAAGAAAAAGCAGAGGAATAGTTTTCTGTATCGTATGCTGAACGGAAATACTCCATCGCTTCTTTATATTGGCCGCTGCGATACAGCATACGGCCGACGCCGATATATGCCGCATCAAAGTTGGAATTGCGCTGAATGATACCGCGCCAGTTCTCGGCAGCTTCATCATACAAACGCTCATCCTCACAGCGAAGTGCATTCAAAAGCAGATCGCCGTATTCGGTTCTCTTGTAAATTGTGATTGTATTTTGGGTGTTATCCAATACAAGAATATCCGATCCGTTATAGGTAATTGCCGCCGCGGACTGAACATTACCGACCTGGCCGCCCTTATCGCCGAACACAAACAGCAACTCGCCGTTCTCGTTGTAGGTATAGACCTTGGAGCGCTTTGCATCAATAATACTCCAAGAGCCGTATGATCCCACAGCAACGTCCACAATTTTGGAAGCGCCGATCGGATCGTCCTTTGCTAAAACATTCACTTCACCGCCCGGACCGAAAAATCCGTTACGGCTCATGATATCTCGGCCGGAAGTATTAATTTTTCTGACAGGAGCATTTTTGCTGCTGCCGTTTTTGATGGCAGCCTGCTGCAATGCCTCTGCGACTGCGGAAGTCGTGATATAAATAAATCCGTCGGAATCAATTGTTAAATTGTTAAGCTCCGTTGACACATACTGTTTGGTTGTTTTTCTCTGTTCTTTGGTCATGAGCGATCTCCAAAGACGATCGACAAAACCGATTGTAACCTTCTCGGCACCAATATACCCTTGGAATTCGCCGTTTTCATTCAGAGACATTACACCCTGATAGGTTGTAGAGGAAACCACAAAGATACGGCCGGATTTTTTATCCACCGCAACCGCAACCGGTTTATATAATTCACCCTCTTCAAAAATATCCGAAGAAGGACGGTCCAAAGTGCGGACGTAATTACCCTCAAGGTCAAACAGAACAATTCGGGAGTTTTCGGTATCGGCAACATAAATATAAGATGTCGTTGCGTATACGCCCTGCGGCTTGCTCAAGGAGTCCTCAACACCGTAGTAGTTAATAAAATTGTTTAAATAGAATTTGAGTTTGTAATTGCTGTTTAAAACAACAATTCGATCATTTTTTGTATCCGCAAGATAAATACTTCCATCCTCACCGACTACCATATCGCTCGGTGTGTTCAGGCCCTTTTCATCCAAGCCCATATCGCTTGTGGTAAGCACCGTATCCGGGACATATGCATCCGGAGATTGCTGCGGTTCACCCTCAATCGAATATGTATACGATTTGTACGGAGTGACCGCAAACACAGACAACGATCCCATGAGCATAATCAAGGCCAAACTAAGGATTATTGATCGAAATATTTTATTCATTCTGTCTTTCCTCCTTAGTCTTTCATACCAGAAGAGCTCATCGTCTCAATAATATTACTTTGAGAGAAAATAAATACGGAAACCGGAACAATCATCATAACAACGGTCGCCGCAGCACCGGCTCCGGCACGTACAATACCGCCCGCCACAATCTGGGTAATCGCGTAGTTAAATGATTTGAGCTGCTCACTGTAAATATAAATAGAGGAACCGGAATTCCACAAATCTTTAAAGCAATACACAATCAATGTTAACCATGCAGGCTTAACCATCGGCATGGCAATAACAAGGAATGTACGGAATTCACTTGCACCGTCCAAACGGGAGCTTTCCAACACCTCATCGGAAACACTAGACTCCATAAACTGCTTCATCAAGTACAAACCGAGCGTTGAGCAGAAAGCCGGAAGGATCAAAGCAAGATAGGTATCAATCCATCCCAGTGTACTCATGGTTAAAAAGTTTGCAATGGATGTAACGGTCGGAACGAACATCAAGGAAAGCACAATAACCTGGAACAAGAAATTCCGTCCCGGAAACTTTAATTTAGAAAGAGAGTATGCCGCCAAAGATGAAAAGATCAAGTTTCCTAACGTTCCCACTACCGAAATCAAAACCGTATTGAAAATATAACGGGAAAACGGAACCCATGAAGAACTCATCAAAGCGAACAAATCACCGAAGTTATCCAGCGTGGGGTGAACCACATAGAAACGAGGGGGGAACGCCCACAACTCATCCAAAGGCTTCAAAGACTGGAAAATTGCGTATAACATCGGCAAAAACATGAAAGCACCGATCAGAATTAAAAAGATATAAATACCAAGGTCTCCGCCTACCGAACGGTTCAGGACAACCTCGTGTTTGCGAACACGCATTTTCTGTGCCATTATGATTGTCCCACCTTTCCGATCATGCCTTTAATCAATTTATTTACACCGATCATCATTAAGAATAATATAGTTGCAATCGCAGAGGAATAACCTACTTCGAAACGGATTCCGCCGTAGTCCTCCAAATGGTGCATAATGGTATGTGCTGCATACTCCACAGAAGGGAATCCTGCCAGAGCCGTAACAATCGTACCAAAGCTAAAGGAGGATGTAATCGACGTAACAGCAGCAAACATCATCTGCGGCTTCATGACCGGCAAAGTAATGTGCCAAAGCTCTTGCCAACGGTTGCGGATGCCATCGACTGCCGCCGCCTCATACAGAGCTTTCGAAACAATCTGAAATCCTGCGATAAAGGACAGGAACGCTGTACCGATTGAAGTCCACAACGCAACTACGATACACAGCGGCATAACAAAGTCCGCATTTTGGAACCACTGAACCGGCACGGAATTGCCGCCTACCGTAGTAATACCGAACTCAAGCAACCAACCGTTTACAAAGCCGTGGGAGTCGGCAGAAAAAAGATACTGCCAAACCATATAAACCATACCCGAAACGCTCGGAGAATAGTAAATAAAGGTAACTACCGCGCGAACCTTCGGCGGAAGCTCATTAATGAACCACGCCAAAAGCAATGATAAAAGGTAGGAAACCGGGCCGGTAATTGCAGCAAACATTAAAGTATTTTTCACTGCAATCAAGAAAATTTCATCATCTAAGAATAATGTTAAATAGTTGTCTACACCGACAAAGTTCGGCGTTTGCAGCACGTTAAAGTCGGTAAAACTCATAAAAATAGACAAAAGAACCGGAAATACCGTGAACACGCAGAACAGCAGGAAGAACGGAGCCAACATAACATAGGCAATATAATTCTTTTTCATTTCCCGCAGAGTCCACTGGAATTTTGACATTTCTTTTCTTGAAACCGGCCTTTGCTTCTTCGCGTTCTGTGCGGCCGTATTCTGTGACATAAAATTCATCTCTCCTTAATTTAAAGTGAAGCACCGAGTGAAAGAGAAGGAAGCGGAATCCCGCTTATTCACTCTTCTCTTTCTGCCGATCCGCTAAAGTTTCACCGATTTCAAGAGTATCAAAACCGAATTCTCTCCGCTTTCTGGTGATTTCCTTATTAATTGTATTGATATATGCCTGCATTGCCGTAACCGGCTCAACATCATCATTGTAAGTCTCAAGGAACGCAAACTGAACATAACGTGTGATGATATATCCACCCGGATATTCCGGAGTGCCAACCAAATTTTCGAACTGTTTCATTAAGTTTGCATAATCGGAGGCAGACCAGGAAAGCTCACCCAAAGCCTCCAAATTTGCAGTCGGATGCATCTGGGAAGATCCCATGACCGTTACCAAATCGTTACCGTAACGAGCCTGCGCATCTGCAGAAGACCACCATTTCATATATTCCCATGCCGCTTCCGGATTCTTCGTAGCGCTCATCATCAATGAAGCCGTTACGGTAGACGGAGAAGCGTTATTAATGGTGCCGTCCTCCGAAACGGTACCGGGAAGTTCAACAAATTCCCACAGTCCCCGAAGTTCGGTTGCAAAAACGGAAAGCTGAATGTATTGATCATATGTAACAATCGCAAGCGGAATTTCGCCGGAACGGAAATAGTTCTGGAAATCATACGTAAGCTTTAAGCTGTAACGGTTAAACAAATTGCAAAGTTCTTTAAATGCATCCAATGCAACGTTGGAATCCAAATTGATCCTCATACCGTCATCGGCATAAAGGTCGCCGCCCTTTTGATATAAGAAGATTTTAAGGCCTTCCAACTCTTTCGGCAAACCGATACTCATCTGCTTGCTTTGAAGTACCGGAAGAACCGCCTTGATATCATCCCATGTTTTCGGAACATCGATATTCAAATCCGCAAAAACATCCTTGCGGTAAAACATCATATAGAACGACTGTGTATCCGGCAGACCGTAAGTCTTTCCATACAGCGAAAGCGGAACCAACGCCGACTCATGGAAGCGGGATACAACCTCGTCAAAACCTTCGAAATCATTCAGGCTGTTTACCGCTCCGCGGATTGCGTAGTTCACGGCATGCGACTGAATTTCAAACATGGAAACGTCCGGTCCGACTCCTGCCAAGGTTGCGGGGAGCAAGGTGTTTGCTGCAACCAACTTCAAATTAACGGCAATTCCCTCTTTCGGAGTAAACTCATCGTTAATCATCTGACGGATAATCTGTGACTGATCCCGTCCGGTTGCCATCCAAACCTCAATGGAATTGTCCTCGTCAATTTCCTTCATTGCACCCAAGGTATTGTAGTCCGTTACAAAACTTGAGAAGAACATTTGAATTTCAAACCAAGCCGCCTTAAAGAAGCCCTCTTTGGCTTTCGGCAGTTCTGAGGTAGAAGGCTGCAACTGCAGGTAATCCAAAAGCAATCCCTGGTTACGGCAGGTATTAATCCATGTACCGAGTGAACCGATCAAGGTTTTCAAACGGGTAAGGCTCTTTGCAATCTCGTCTTCATCCCGGCCCATACGTCCGAGCAAAAATGCAACTTCTTCCAAAGTCGCTGCCTGAGAACCTTTATCACCGGTTAACTCTACCAGACGATTGGAAATATCGTAAAGGCTTTTTTCTTCCACCAACATCTGATCGATGGTTTCAGGAATATGTGTTGCAAACTTGTAGTCGCGATAGCTGTCTGCCGGAAGACCGGTTAACTGAACTATTTTAAGATATATATTATTAATGGTAGTAAGATGATCCTGAACCTCGCGGAGGATTTCGGCAATGTCACCGAGATTTACTTCCAAACGGATCGTGTAGGTTTTTCCCGCTTCAAAATAGAACTCAAAGGGAACGCCCTCACGTCCTAAAGGCTGAACCTGCCAACCTTTATCGTAATTAAATGTTAAAAATTCTGCCTCAGCAAACGGAAGCTCGCCGTTGATCGTCAGTTTTCGAGAAACAAACATACCGTTGAGGAAGTTCTGCTCAAAACGGGCAACGATCTGATAGAGACCGGTTTCGGTGGGCTCCACCTGCCATTCAATCCACTGCCCGATGGTTTTCCAGTTGGAACCGCCGATTGTATTCAAACGGATTTTAGCCGGATCCTGCGGCTCAGTGATGGCCGATGTACGATCAGAAATCGGGAAAATAGACTGATCCGACATAGCGCTCGGATATTCCGCAGAGATACGCAAGGTTGCATTTTCGCTGACAGGAGTGTATCCTTTTGCCGCGTATTCTTTTTGAACTTCTTCATAACTCTTTACGGTTGTTGCGGGATGGAAACGGAACTCATCCAAATACACTGCATTTCTGGAGCCTTCCAACGAAATGGTATGCTCGCCGGCGGTAAGATATAATGAAAAGGTACCGTTATATGAACCGGTGGAATCGCAGATGGTATATTGGCTCCATTGCGGCTTTTGAATCTTGGAGGGACGCAGCTCGTTGCCGCCGATATCTTGAACGAATCTTTCTCCCTCGTCAAGATCATATTCCCAGAACTTGCCCATCGAAAGATATCTTGCTTCGTTATACGGAACGCTGCCGTCAACGCGAAGGACACGTTCAACCGATGTCGTCTTCGAATCATCTGCATAATAATCAAATGAAAGCTCGTACATCGCAGTTTCCGGCACATTAATTTTCCAAGCCACTGCGCCGTCTTCGGGTATATAAAGTACTTCACCGGAACGACCGCCGATATCGGAAACGACTTTTACTTCCGCAGTGGTCCCCGCAGCATCGTAATTTATCGCCTTGACTGCAATCGTCGTTTTAGCATTGGATGCATCGGCATGACTTTCCAGATAGTCCGCATAGGACATCTCCGAAAGAATCTCCTGCACTTCGGCAATAGATCCCGACTTTGAAGATGTCGCGGAAGTACCGGTATTCGATTTTTGCTCCGCAGCAAAAACCGATACAGAAAACGTTCCGAGAAACATCAGCAAAGCCATAAAGGCCGATAATACTTTTGCCAACCTTACTCTTCTCATTTAAAATTTCCTCCTGCAGTGTTAACCCGCAATAATCCAGGATAACTTAACTTTATTTGCATTTACAGTATTATATGTATAAAAATATCCGTTTAAGATATTTCAAAAAAATAAGGCTTAGCAAACAGCTATCCTCATAATTCATATACAGAATTATATCATAAGCCGTTTTAAATTGTCAATAGCGACACCCTTATGCAAAGCTCGACATGAAGCGATTTCAAGCCGTTTTAAAAAATCGTTTTCGGGAAAATATGAATTTTTTGAAAACGCAGTAAAAAGCATTTAAATAAGATTAAAAAAACATTAAATTTTTATTTCTGCTTTTTTCATTGTTTTTTTGATATTTTATAGCAAATTTAAATTCTGTTCCGATTTTTTCGGCAAAAAGCGCTCAGTTATCCGGTATTCTTTTTTTTAGATTCCTGTATCTCTGCGCGCACTTCATAAAATTTCTCTGTTCAAATCCAATTCACACCGGATACGGTAAATAAAACATGGTAATATTATACAAAATCTCAGATATTATTTTTGTATTTATACAAATTGCACAAATTTTCAGAAAAGCTTTATTTTTTTATTTCTCTTATGGGTTTTGCTGCCATTCGAAATGAAAAAAGTCTCTCAAAAACGAGAGACTTTTTAACAAGTTTGATTTTTAATGTTTGGAGCAGGAAGAACAACAGCCGTCGCACTCGGTAGTTAAGTTGTGCTTGATTCCCTTTTTGTCATAATAATTGGCGATCGCACTCTTCACTGCCTCCTCTGCAAGCACAGAGCAATGGATTTTTGCCGGCGGCAGTCCGTCCAAGGCTTCGATAACTGCTTTGTTGGTTAAGCTCAGTGCTTCTTCGATTGTCTTTCCTTTAATCATTTCCGTGGCCATGGACGATGTTGCAATAGCAGCACCGCAACCGAAAGTCTGAAACTTAATGTCTTCAATTACGTTATCTTTAATTTTCAAATACATTTTCATGATATCGCCGCATTTTGCATTGCCGACTTCTCCGACTGCATCGGCGTTTTCAATCATGCCTACATTTCTGGGATTGGCGAAATGATCCATTACTTTTTCACTATACATATAATTCAAATCCTTTCTTTCTTATTTTTTTATCATTATCGATTTGCAGGATAAATCGGGCTCATGTTACGAAGCCGTTCCACAATCGGGGGAAGCTTTTCAATAATATAGTCCACATCCTCCTCGGTGTTCTCATGCGACAAAGTAATGCGGGCTGATCCGTGTGCTTTTTCATGGGGAAGCCCTATTGCAAGCAGCACATGCGAGGGCTCCAATGAATTGGAGGAGCATGCGGAACCGGTCGAAATGCAAATTCCCTCCATGTCGCAAAGAAGCAACATGCTTTCCCCTTCAATGTATTCAAATGAAATATTGAGATTTCCGGGAAGACGGTTGGCTTTGGATCCGTTTAATCTGGAATACGGTACCTTCTCCAATAAAGTATCAATCAAACGGTCCCGCATGCCTTCAATGCGCTTCATATCCGGCAGCTTCTCCACCGCAAGCTCCAAGGCCCGTGCCACACCGACAATATAAGCAACATTTTCGGTGCCTGCACGGCGTCCGCGCTCCTGACCGCCGCCGTCAATTAAATCAAATACACGGGTTCCGCTCTTGATATACAGCACGCCAACGCCCTTCGGAGCATGAATTTTATGTCCCGAGAACGAAAGCATGTCCACTCCGAGTTCCGGAATGGAAACCGGTATATTCCCCACAGACTGAACAGCGTCCGTAAAGCACAGCACCCCGTGACGATGTGCAATATCGGCAATTTCACGGATCGGCTGAATCGTGCCGATTTCATTATTGGCATGCATAACGGCAACAAGAATTGTATCCGGACGAATTGCAGCTTCGATGTCCTTCGGATCGACAAAACCGTCTTCATTGACATCGACATACGTCACCTCATATCCCTGCTTTTCCAAAGCGGCGCAGGAACTCAGCACTGCCGGATGTTCAATTTTAGAAGTGATAATATGCTTTCCTTTTTTGGCATGAGCCAACGCCGTTCCTTTAATCGCCCAGTTATCCGACTCACATCCGCATGAAGTAAAGAAAATTTCACTCGGTTTACATTTCAGGATCGCCGCAATACGCTCCCGCGCATCCTCTAATGCAACCTTGGCATCTCTTCCTTTGGAATATAAACTGGAGGCATTACCGTAATTATTTTTAAAGAAAGGCAGCATTGCCTCTAAAACCTCCGGTGCAACCGAAGTCGTAGCCGCATTATCTACATAAACAAATCGTTTCATAAAATTACACTGTTTCTCCTTAATCATAAGCTGTATTTTAATTTTAAAATAATCGTTTCTATAACGGATTCTTACAGTCTGTTTGAATTTTTCGCCTGGATCGCCTGTACAGCCAGTCGGTCACAGCGTTCATTATACGGGTTCCCGTTATGACCTTTCACCCAAACATACTGCATACAGTGCTGCTCCGTAAGATTAAGCAGTCGTTCCCAAAGTTCCGGATTCAAAGCCGGCTTTCCATCCGACTTCTTCCATCCTTTCTTTTGCCACGATAGCGCCCATCCCTTTTGCAGTCCGTCAATCACATATTTCGAATCGGAATAAAGCGTTACAGAGCAACGCTCTTTCAAAGATTCAAGTCCGACAATTACCGCTAAAAGCTCCATACGATTATTGGTCGTTTTCTCTTCGCCGCCCGAAATTTCCCGCTCATAATCCCCATATTTCAGAATCACACCGTATCCTCCGGGTCCGGGATTTCCGCTACAGGCTCCGTCTGTATATAAATCGACTTTTTTCATGCAAACACACCGTAAATCCTATAAGTTATATTATATTATAGCGTTACCTATTGCTAATTGCAAGAGATATGTCGAAAATTTATTGACATAATTGTAACATTTATGTTATGATTTTCAAAGGAAAAGACAACGATAATAATATTGTAATGAAAATAAAAAATCAGTACATATTCAATTCTACACTAATTATGGAAGGATAGAACGCATATTATGCACGAAACTGTTGATGTTCGAGGCATTGCGATTGCCAATGTAACCATGTCGCAGGCCGTTGCCATTGCAAAAGAACATTTATCAAGCGTGAGGCCGTCACCGTATACAATATTTACCCCCAACGCGGAAATATTGCAAATGTGTGTTGAGGATCCGAAAATCCGGAGTGTTATTTCTTCTGCAGACATGTGCATCCCGGATGGATCCGGAGTTTTGCTTGCCGCTAAAATTTTAAAAACTCCCTTACAGGAAAAAGTAGCCGGCGTTGAATTCGGTGAAGCTTTATTTAAATTGGCTGAAAGCGATCAATATCGAATTTTTCTGCTCGGTGCAAAACCGGGTATTGCGGAAAAAACGGCGGAAACCATGAAGGAAAAATACCCCGGCGCATGCGTTTGCGGCACGCAGGACGGATATTTCAATCGCGAAAATGAGGAAAATGACCGCGTCATTCAAAAAATCAAGGGCGCCGGAACCGATATACTTTTTGTCTGCCTCGGCGCACCCGCGCAGGAAAAATGGATTATTGAGAATCGGGAAGCCTTAAACGGTGTAAAGCTTTGTGTCGGACTCGGCGGCAGCTTGGATGTTTATGCCGGAAATACAAAACGAGCTCCCAAACTTTTTATTAAATTGCATTGCGAATGGCTTTACCGCTTATTGCTGCAGCCCAGTCGAATCGGTCGCATGCTGAAGCTTCCGAAGTTCGTTTTCGGTACAATTCGGTATAAATTCAAAAAAAAGTTCTGAAACATATTTACAACGCAAGAAAAATATAGTATACTAAACAAGCATTATAATTTTTAAGATAACCCAAGACTCGGTTTGCGGACAATCGCTGCAAAGCAGAATTTCACCCGCCGCATGCTGCGTTTGGGGCAATAACAGAAAGGTGAAAAAAACTATGGCAATGCTCAAAGACGAAAAACAGGAAATTATCAAAACCTATGCAACCCACGAAGGTGACACCGGTTCTCCCGAGGTGCAGATTGCTCTGCTCACTCACAGAATCAACACTTTAAACGAACATTTGAAAACCAACAAAAAAGACCATCACAGCAGAAGAGGCCTTTTGAAAATGGTCGGTCACAGAAAAAATCTGTTGAATTATCTTGCAAAAGTGGATATTGAGCGCTATCGTGCGATTGTTACAAAACTCGGTTTGAGAAAATAAGTGTACACTGCTGCCCTCTTTACGAGGGCAGCAATATGTTTTTTTGTAATAAAATTCAAGTTGTTCATTCGGAAAAATCATTCGTGCGGACAAGCCGGCTTAGCAGTTAATTTTGCCTCAAAATATCTCTGTTTTGGGTTGAAATTAAATGCTAAATCCTGCTGTCGGCAGAATACGGATTTCTACCGAGTGAAGAATTTGATTTATTAAAATAAATTAAATTACGGAGGATATACATGTTCGAACACTATAAAAAATTTGAGTATAATCTCGCCGGCAGACCTTTGGTTGTCGAAACCGGAAAACTTGCAGGCCTTGCAAACGGTTCTGCTTTAATTCGCTACGGAGAAACCGCCATTTTGGCTTGTGCGACCGCCAGCGAAAAGCCCCGCGAAGGCATCGACTTTTTCCCGCTTTCCGTCGATTATGAAGAAAAACTCTATTCCGTCGGAAAAATCCCGGGTAGCTTTAACCGCCGCGAAGGTCGCCCCTCGGAAAAAGCAATTTTAACCAGCCGCGTTATCGACCGTCCGATACGCCCTCTGTTCCCGAAAGATCTGCGCAACGATGTCAATGTCTCGTTAACGGTAATGAGTGTTGATCCGGATTGCTCTCCCGAAATCACGGCAATGATCGGCGCATCGGTTGCCCTCTCCATTTCGGATATTCCGTGGAACGGTCCGATCGGTGGTCTCTCAATCGGTCTTTGTGACGGGAAATTGATTGTCAACCCGAGCCTTGAGCAACGGGGAAAGAGCGACTTGGAGCTCACCGTTGCGGCAAGTCTTGAAAAAGTGGTTATGATAGAAGCCGGCGCCAACGAAGTCAGCGATGAAATCATGTTCAGCGCTATTATGTTAGCACATGAGCAGATCAAGGGACTTTGTGAGTTTATCGCCGGAATTCAAAAAGAAATCGGCAAGGAAAAATTCAGCTATGAAGCGCATGAAGTAAACGCCGAAATGTATGAAGACATTCAAAACCTGGTGATGGACGATGTCAAAGCCGCTTTAGATACCGATGACAAAAAAGTTCGGGACGCTGCAATGAAAATTGTTACCGAAAAGGTTTATTCCGCCTTGGAAGAAAAGTATCCCGATGCACAGAAAGATATGGACGAATGCCTGTATAAGTTGCAGAAATTCATTGTTCGCCGTTGGTTATTAGATGAACAGAAGCGCGTGGACGGCCGTCGGATGGATCAAATTCGTCCTTTGGCCGCTGAAGTCGGTTTGTTACCCCGCGCACATGGCTCCGGACTTTTCACCAGAGGCCAAACGCAGGTGCTCACAGTGGCAACACTCGGCTCGATCAGTGAAGTTCAGCTTTTAGACGGCATTGACGAACAGGAAAACAAGCGCTATCTTCATCACTATAACATGCCCGGCTATTCTACCGGGGAAGCAAAAGCTTCACGCTCACCGGGACGCCGCGAGATCGGTCACGGTGCTTTGGCAGAGCGCTCCTTGGTTCCGGTGCTTCCTTCCGTTGAGGAATTCCCTTACACCATCCGTTTGGTCAGCGAAGTTGTAAGTTCAAACGGTTCTACCT
>CAKRMZ010000029.1 GCA_934365155.1 uncultured Eubacteriales bacterium
CCATTGCCCGCATTGCGGTATGGTTGGTGTCCCCTATGAAGAACTGCCGCTGAAATTGCCCGAGATGGAAAATTTTGCTCCCGGCGAAGGCGGAGAAAGTCCGCTGGCTAAGGTGGATTCGTTTGTTCATTGCAAATGCCCGAAATGCGGTGCAGACGCAAAACGCGAAACCGATACGATGCCGCAGTGGGCAGGTTCTTCATGGTATTTCCTCCGTTATTGTGACCCGCATAATCCGAACGCACTGGCCTCCAAAGAGGAACTGAAGTATTGGATGCCGGTGGATTGGTATAACGGCGGTATGGAGCACGTTACGCGCCATATGATTTATTCAAGATTTTGGCATCGATTCCTTTATGATATCGGAGAGGTCCCGGTAGAGGAGCCTTATGCCAAACGTACGGCACAGGGCTTGATTTTGGGTCCGGACGGCGATAAGATGAGTAAATCCAAAGGAAACGTTGTGGACCCGAATGATGTTGTGGATGAGTACGGAGCCGATGTTCTTCGCTTATATATACTTTTTATGGGCGATTATGCCTCTGCTGCTCCTTGGAGTGAAAGCAGCGTAAAAGGCTGTAAACGCTTTATGGACAGAGTCGCTGCGCTTTCTGATATTGTCAAAGGCTCCGGCGTTACTCCCGCCTTGGAGGTTCCGTTCCATAAAACAATCAAAAAGGTTTCTGCGGATATTGAAGATATGAAATTCAACACCGCAATTGCAGCACTGATGAGCTTGCTGAATGATATATATGAGCATGGCTCCTTAACGCGTGATGAACTGTTGATTTTTGCAAAGCTTCTTTGCCCGTTTGCACCGCATCTTTGTGAAGAACTGAACCAATTTTTAGGCGAAAAACCGTTCTTGTCCATGGCGGCATGGCCGGAGTATGATGAAGCGAAAACAAAGGACGATACGGTTGAGATCGGGGTTCAGGTGAACGGAAAACTCCGTTCATCGTTAAAGCTTTCCGTTACGGCAAGCAAAGAGGAAGCTTTGGCTTTGGCTAAGAGCGATGAAAAGGTTGCGGGCTTTCTTTCGGGAAAAACAATTGTCAAAGAAATTTTTGTTCCCGGACGCATTATCAACATTGTAGTTCGTTAAACAAATGCGGCAAAAGAACCGGCGCCTTCGGGCGACCGGTTCTTTTTTTGGCACGATTGAGTCAAAGGCTCCGGTTTTGCAAGGAATTTTAACCCGTTTTTACGAACAGCCGGCAAATTTTTTGTATAAAAAGACATTTTTATATTTTATTTGAATAAGCACTATCGCTTTGGAAAAACTAACGGTGTAGAACTCTTATATCTCTGAACAGTATTCAAATAAAAAGGAGCCAATACAATGAATATCAAACAAAAAAAGAAAGCCGTTAACTCCGGGCTTTATGTCGTGCTGGCATTAATGATTGTGACAATTACAGTGATAAGCATTCTTACTCTCACGGCAAAACGGGGAAAAGATTCCGATATTCCGAGTCCGTCGCGTGAGCCGTTAAGCACAAGCGCAAAACCGAACGTTTCTTCCAACACAAAAGAAACTAAGGACATCCCGCAAGGCAGCACGGCGGACACAAAAAATACTCAACCGGACTCTCCGGACAGCAAAGCCGGCGAGGTGCTGGAGCCGGTAACGCCGCCGGAGCCGGTTTATGTAATGCCGGTGAACGGACATGTTTCAAAGGATTTCAGTGACAGCGTATTAATATACTCGCTTACAATGGACGATTACCGTGCGCATATGGGTATTGATATCTGCGCGCCGGTTGGCAGCCAGGTGTCTGCGTTTTCAGACGGAAATATTACGGATGTATATGATGATCCGATTTGCGGAACAACTGTTGTAATCAGTCATGCGGACGGAATGACGTCATATTATATGAATTTGCAAAAGGATTTGCCGGGTGAAATCAAAGTCGGAAAATCCGTCAAGGCCGGCGATGTTATCGGCGGAATCGGCGAAACCATGATTACCGAAATTTCCGATGCTTCCCATCTTCATTTTGAATTGCGGCGCAACAATGAATATGTGAATCCGATGGACTATCTGACAAGCTTTACGGGCGTTGTGGATTACACGGAATAAGGATTGAAAAATACCGAATTACGAAAGCTCATATTTGCAAAGAAAAAGGGTTTGCGTCTGAACCAAGCCGCAAACTCTTTTGCTTTATATAGGATTTTTCCGGATTTGTATTGATTTTTTCCGAAACTTATGCTAAAATTTAAATACTTGTTTAAAAAACGATTTTTATTTGAGCATAGAGCTTTGGAGGTTTAATATGGCAGAGATCATTTTAGGCATTATATTGCTGATTGCGGCAGTGTTTTTGGTGGTAGCGGTTTTGAAACAGCAGGGTAAATCCAAAAGCTTGTCCGGTACTATTTCGGGTGGGTCCTCAGAAACCTTTTTCGGAAAAAACAGATCAAAAGCGGCAGATAAAAAGCTTTCGTTCTTTACTGCAATTGTTGCCGTCTTCTTTGTCGTGATTGTAATTATTGCTTATGTGATTCAACCCGAACCCGATAAATCCGGTGCTTCTTCCGATACTGGCAGTTCCGCTGTTACGGAGTCGGGAACTTTGGATTCCGCTTCCGATACAACGGCAGACACTTCGGCTGATACTTCGGATTCTTCTTCCGATACAACAGCAGATACGTCCGCAACGGATGATACAGCAGCATAATCGACATACATATTTTAAACCGCCCCATGGAATGTTTTCCCGGAGCGGTTTTCATTTTTTTGGGAGAATCGAATGAAAAGAAAAAATAAAAAATATTACAGAAAAAGCAAAGCGTCGCTGACATCTCGTGCACAGAAAAGAAAAGGCATATCCTCAGCACAGATTATAAAAGGAATTGTACAGTTTACACGGCACGGATATTGCTTTGTTGAGCCGGATCCGGACTATCTCGAAGCAGCCGGCGGCAGAGTTTTTATTCCTCCGAGAAAAGAAGCGGGAGCGCTTCACGGAGACCGTGTGACTGTGCTGTTGACGAAACCGGCCTCTGTTTCTCAGGATGCGCGCTCGGCCGAAGGAATTATTCGGTCGATCGATATGCGTGCACAAAATGAATTCGTTGCCGAATTGCATGCGGTGCCGCCGCGCAAGCCCGGCAGACGCTTATATTACCGTGCGGTTCCGGTCGATTCGCATTATCAATTTTTGATCGGTATTGATGCGGAGGATGTTTTGGATGCCAAAGACGGCAGCCAGGTGCTGGTGCGCGTGCATAAATTTCCGACGGCTCACGGAGATATGGCTGTCGGCAGCGTAGTTCGTGTATTCGGCGAAACGGAAAATTACCGAACGCATTATGATGTCGTCTTGTTTCAAAATAATGTCCGAACGGAATTCCCCGATTCGGTGATACAGGATTCGGAGTATTCGGCAAAATACCCGATTACGGCAGAGAACCGAAGAGATTTACGGGATCGGATTATCTTTACCATTGACAGTGAAACAGCAAAGGATTTAGACGATGCGATTTCCATTGCGCGCACATCCGCAGGATATGAACTCTCGGTTCATATTGCGGATGTATCGCATTATGTACGCGGTGGTTCCGCAACAGACCGAGAAGCATTTTTGCGGGGAACGAGCATTTATTTTATCGACCAAGTGGTTCCCATGCTCCCGAAGGTATTGTCAAACGGCGTCTGTTCATTGGACGGCGGCGTTGATCGCTATGCCTTGTCCGCTACAATCCAATTGGATTTTGCAGGCAATATTACCGGCTGTGAATTGTATAAATCAATAATCAATTCAAAAATCCGAGGTGTTTATTCCGAATTGAACGATATTGTTCAAAACGGAGAGGCATCGCCTTTCTTTGAAAAATACCGGATTTTATATCCTGATGTATATCCGACCATGTTAGAGCTTTATCACATTCTGGAAAAGCGCTCGGCGCAAAGAGGCGCTTTGGAGCTTGAAACCTCAGAACCGATCATAGTACTCGGAGAAGACGGTATGCCGGTGGAAATTGTTCGCCGCACGCGCGGGATCAGTGAACGCTTAATTGAACAGTTTATGCTGGTTGCCAATGAGGCGGTTGCCGGTTGGCTGTTGAAGCAGCATTTGCCGGGCATTTTTCGTGTGCATGCCGCTCCGCCCCCAGAGGCAATGGATATATTTTTGCGTTTTGCATATAATCGCGGCTACGATGTGACGGGTCTTTCCGGAGAATCGGTTCAATCACACGATATCGAAAAAATATTACGCAGCGCCGAGAAAAAAGGAGAACTTGAGATTATATCTTCTATTTTGCTGCGTTCGCTTTCAAAGGCGGAATATTCGGATCATTGCGAATTGCACTTCGGCTTGGCAATTAAACATTATTGTCATTTTACCTCGCCGATTCGGCGCTATCCCGACCTTTCCGTGCATCGGATTATTTCTGCATATCTTGACAATCCTTCGACAGAAAAAATTTCACAGCGATATCGCAAATTTGCCGCTGAAAGCGCAAAACAGTCCAGCGCATGTGAAATTCGTGCCTTAACGGCAGAGCGGGATATTGATGATTTGTATCGCTGCCTGTTTTTATCCAAGCGGATCGGACAAGAGGCAAACGGTATTGTGTCCGGCATTATTTCTTCCGGCTTTTTTGTAAGGCTTGAGGATACATGCGAAGGCTTTGTGGCACTTTCCTCCCTTGAAGGCTATTATGTTTTTGAATCGGAGGCTTTGCGGCTCCGTTCAAAATCACATACGATCGAAATCGGAAATTCTGTTCGTGTTCGTATTGATTCGGTTAATATTAATGAACGGCTTTGCGATATGTCGGTTACAAGTTTCCTAAATAATTGACAAATTTCTTTTTTTGCAGTAAAATTTAAAATCATGGCTTGTAAACGGAACTTGAGTATGAATGAAAAAATCAAAATTTCTAAATTGATTATTGTAGAAGGAAAATACGATAAAATAAAATTATCATCCCTTCTGGATGCAGACATTGTGACGACGGACGGATTCGGAATTTTTAAGGATCTTGAAAAACGGGAATGGATCCGCCGATGCATCATGCAAAAGGGAGCGATCGTTTTAACCGACAGTGATGATGCCGGTCTCTTAATTCGCAACCACATTCGAAATATTGTGGGCGCATCCGGCCTTGAGCATGTGATTCATTTGTATACCCCTTCGGTTGTGGGAAAAGAACGAAGAAAAAAGAGATCTTCTAAGCAAGGCCTTTTGGGTGTGGAAGGAATTGAAGCAGAAATTTTGAGAGAGCTGTTTTTGCCGTTTTCGGAAAACGCTTTGATTTCCGAGCCGTCCCGAAAAATCACCAAGACGGATTTTTTTGAGGATGGCTTGTGCGGCGCGGAGGGGAGTGCCGATAAGCGGCGGGCCTTAATCCGGTATTTTTCTTTGCCGGAGAATTTAACGGCAAATGCGCTTTTGGAAGCACTCAATATGTTATATTCCTATGATGATTATAAAGCGGCATTGCATACGATTTTGGAGGAAGTTCAATGATACAGTGGACTAAAAAAATGTTTAAAAAATATCGTGAGTCCATTTCATATTTGTTTTTCGGCGTAGTAACTACCGTTATAGACTTTGCGATATTTGAGACACTTTGTTATTTTTACGGAAAAGATCATGTATTGGTAATCAATATTATTGCATGGTGCGGCGCGGTGTTGTTTGCATATGTTACGAATAAATTGTTTGTTTTTGAAAGCCGCAGCTGGGAAAAGAAAGTTGTGCTATCGGAATTCGGCTCCTTTATTTCCGCACGGTTGATTTCTTTGCTGATTGCGGAAGCGATATTGTCTATTAATAAGCTGTGGCCGATCAGTGTTACAATTTTAAAGATTATTTCGCAGATTGTGGTTATTGTCTTTAACTTTGTTGCCTCCAAATTGGTTATTTTTCGAAAAGATTCTCAAAAAAAAAGAAAGTAAAGAGGAATAAAACATCCTCTTTACTTTTCTTTCATCGGATTCATTGATCTTTATTGTTTTGTTTATCTTTTGCGTCCGTCTTGCTTTGCCATCAGTGCGATAATAATGATAATAATCAATATAGCGACAACGACTGCAATGATAAGCGCGATGGTTTTTCCGACAGAGCTTTCCGATACATTTTCCACATCGGAGCTGTTTCGGTCGGATGTATTTTCACCGCTGGCCTTATCGCTGTTATAATCGGTTAAATTATCATTTGTGGTGGAAATACCGTCTGTATCGTCAAGGCCGTTACTATTCATACCGTTCGAAGCTGAATCCAGCATGCCGCTGTGCGGACTTATACTGTCGCCCATCAGCATATCATCGTCTTTTGAACGCTGAATATTGCCGTTTCCGCCTAAATCACCGTTATTTGCCATGTCGTTGTTGATGTTTTCCACATAAGCAAAAGCAGAAACAGAAAATAAAACACATACAAACAAAAAAATACTGATCCACAGTAAACGAGCATACATATTGCATGCAATTGTGTTTTTATTTTTCATTATTCTATTCCTTTCTGCCTGAGCAAAGGATACATTGCCGGTAAAAATTGCAACATATGAAAATAAGTGCCGAATTTTTTATGGGCATGTAACTTTGCTTTATTATTATTTCCTGATGAAAAACAAAAACAAGTGGGAAATTTTTTTAATTTCGGAGAAATCAAAATGGAACAAAAACGATTTTTAAAAAACGATCAAGGCTTTATTTGCGAAAATTGCGGGGCCAAAGTCGAGCCGCTCGGTTCTTCTTCGCGCAATCACTGTCCTTTTTGCCTTTGCTCGATTCATGTTGATATTAATCCCGGGGATCGGAGCAATCCTTGTAAAGGACTGATGCGACCGATTGCAGTGGAACCGGACGCGAAAAAAGGGTACATCATTATTCATCGATGTGAAAAATGCGGAGTCATTAAGCGCAATAAAGCGGCATACGGCGTCGCAGTGCAGGCAGATAATTTGGATTTGCTGATTCGTTTGACCAATACACAGCATGGACGATGATGATAAAAAGGCTGTGACGAAATCTTTGTGTTTCGTCACAGCCTTTTTTATTGTTTATCGCGGTAAACCCGTATAAAGCCTGAATTTTTTCAGCAAAACAAAATGATTTGTCATTCGCTTTTTTAATTCATTGCAAGGCTTATGATCAGCAATCATTCCAGTTAAACGGTGCGGATACATCGTCGGGATTGACTGCTGTTTTATAACCCTCTGCATCTTCAATATAGGGTCCGGTAGAATACCCTTCGGCATCATGGTTATACACATTATGCGTTTGGCCGTTTATATTTACGGTACCGTCCGCTTTTCGGTCGTAGTATGAGTCATAGCCGCTTGCGCTGCCGTATCTTTCGTGCATAATGGCGGCAGTTCTTGCACTGAGGCTTGCGTAATCGATAACAACTCTTCTTTTATTGTATTCGATTTCATCCAATCGTAGCTTAATAAGCTTGACAACGGAGTCGACACAATTATAGGTATACTCAGAAATGAATTTTTGCTTTTGCAGTTGATCGACGCGCCTTTTTACGGACGCTATCTCTTTATCGGAATATTTCTTTAAAACAAGCTTTGCCGCAATAACAAAAAACTCGCAATCGATGTCGTTTCGTTTTTTGCCCATTTGTGCATACTGAAGAGATGTTTCTGTATCGTCGTCAATATATTCATACGCTAATCTGCGCATGGCGTCAACCGATCCTTTTTCCGCAGCAAGCTTTATTAAGTCGAAATCGTTGTTTTGTTCTCCGACTTCAAATAAATCTTTACAGTTGATATTTTTGAGTGCTGTTTTTTGAAATTTTCCGCGCAGTGCCGGGGCTAATTCGATTTTTTCACCGCAATATTCGCAATATCCCGCCTTCATTTTTTCATGGATTGAAATTTTATTACCGCAAACAGTACAAAAACAAGAAACCATAGAACCTTTTGCCGCATCAACGTTTTTTGCAAACGCCTGTCCGTTAAAGGAGGGAATTCCGGGTTCTTTGTTTGCTAATCGGTTTGCAAGGGTTTCCTTATTTTCATTGATCGCAGAAGCGAGATTTTTGAGTGCTGCATTAAAGCTATCAAACGGATTGTCTGACATAATAAAAACCTCCTGATAATAAATTGAATGAAAAATTCGAATTCACCGTTATTCTGCAACATATGGCTTCAAAGTCGGGAATTGTCCGTCTTCAATATTCCAAATATCATCACTCCAGCCGAGTGTTTCGATGATGAAGTTTCGATTTAAAATGCTGTTGGCATCCACAATGTTTTTCTCGCCGACAACGTTTAGGTATTTGTCAATTTGCTCCGATGCGAAATAGATTTTCTCAAAATGGAGCAGCAGGGAATCCTTTATGTTAATGTATTGTTCTCCCTGCGGAGCGCCTGAAAAATCAAACGATGCAGTGGAAAAACAAGAGTTAAAGGAAATATTATAATTTTTTAAATCTGAAAAGTTTCTTGTATAGGCGACCAACCCGCCTACATATTCGTATTTGTTCATGTAATCCGACGAAGTGAAGGAAATCTTTCCGTCAAAATAGCAATTTTGAATTCGAATTTCACTCATCTCATCCCTCGGGCTGAGCTGGCAAATGAGTCCGCCGACAAAGTCTGTATATTGACAGCAGTTTTGGACGATATTCATCACACTGTAACAGTTAAGCAGTGTTCCGCATTCCATATTCGAAACAAACCCGGAAAGTACTTGAATGCCGCTGATGTTACCCGATGAGTAACATCTTTCGATTTTTGAATCTTTCCCACGGTTTTGGTCAATAAATCCGGATGCATCTCCGCTAACGTTGGTTAAATTTCCCGAAAAACTGCAGCCGACAATATTTCCGGTATTGGTTTCTGCAAATCCGACAGCGTTTGTGGCATTTTGACTTGAGACTGTAACGTCGATGCCGTCGACCGAGCATCCGACAATATTTTTTTCGTTATAGCCGCACATTCCTGTGAAATAATCACATGTACCGGTTATATTTCGGACATTGCATTGAAGAATTTCTCCTCGATTTCTCCAAGAGATTCCCGTAAACCTGTTTTCCGCCTTCAGCGGGACTTCGGCGACGGTAATGCCTTTCAGGCGGCCTCTGTTGTCGGGAACAATCCGCAACCTTGTTGCCGAAGAGGGAGAAATAAAAGACAAGTCGGAAACGCTTCCTTTGTTGGTTGCTATGAATCCGTCCTCCGGCAACTGTATGTTTTTAATCGAATGGCCGTTTCCTTTTAATTCGCCTTTGAATGTTTTTATTCCTTTAAACAAGGCGTTTTCAAAGTCCAAATCGGCTTCCAGCGAAAATGTACAAGCAGGGGCGTTCTGAATATACCGAAGTTCGTCAATATTTGATATTGCTACGGTTTTCATATTCTTGGGGAAGTTGATATAAGAATATATCAAAGCCAATACGGTAAAGGGAAGGGCAATAACGGAGAGGACTCTTGCGGCTTTTACAAAAAATTTGCACCCGATCGAAAGCCCGTACTTGCTTTTCCGGAAAGAAAATTTCGTTATTTTTCCGGTCATGATGATTTGCAATATCAAAATAGCAAGGGAAATACCGAGGATGGCAAGATATGTGATTATAATCGAATGTTTCAGGATATCGATGCTCGGAGCTAATGTGTATTTCAATAATAGGAAAATCGGGATATTCAAAGACAATGCCACAATCGAAAGCAGAGTAACAAAAATCGTTTTTCCGGAGGACTTTTTCTTTCCTTCTTTATCGTCTCTTGCTACCTTGTCTTTTATTTGAGCAATTCGTTTCTCGATTATTTCGAGATTGTTTGCGTTTTGCTCAAACAGTGATTTTTTGTAATTTTCAAAAGAACTGCGAAATTCATCGGCCTCGCTCGGAGAAGCATATTCGAGCGCTTTCTCGGCATAAGGAGTGATATCACCGAGTATTGTTTTGTATGTCTCTTCAGAAAATGCAGCCTGTTCTTTTTGCGCATTGATTATCGCACTGACATCTTCCGTATGATACGCGTTCCGGTTTTTCTGAATAAACGCATGAAAGCCTTTATCTTTAATGCAGTCGTTTAGTCCGAGTGAAAAGTGATCGGTGTATTTCAGAACGTATTGCCAAAAATACTTCGCATGGGGAGGCGATACAGAAATAATATATGCAATTTCCTCTTTTTCGGCGTTGCTTTGCATAACGGCTTTTTCATAAAAAGCGTTTCGCTTTGCGATATATTCTTCCTTTGCATCAAGCCGGATCGCCGTTTCATAACAAAACTCAATTTTTTTGTAAGTATTGGTTCCGCCTGAATTTGCCGTGAAAATTTGTTCCGCTAAGAAAAAATATCTGTCGGTAACCGATGCGCTGTTTCCGTCCAACCCGATATTGGATTTAAATTCATTTTGAGTCGGATTTGCCCAAATTTCGATATCATGATCCGGATAATCGAACGGCGGTCTGACAATTTTACCGAATAACACTTTCATATATTCGGAATACTGATTTGCTGCAATCTCCTTTAAGGAAGATACAACACTGTTTTCAATCGGAGAATCGAAAGCACTGTATTTTACGTATAGCTGAAGCAAAAGCTTCGGTGAAAGAGATACTTCGTTTATTGCCTCTAACAGCAATTGATTGTCCTTTATGAAGGCTCCCTCACCGTTAGAGCCGGACTCATAATACGATGCCCATTTTTTTGCAAGGAATTCATTTTTGACGATAACATTTTCCAATACTTTTTTGTGGCAGGCGAGCATAACCAAGTCGGATACGGCCATCCATTCCTTGCGCTGCTTGTCATCGGCATATTGAAGTGCTGATATGAAATACTTATCGTTATTTAAAGGGATTCCGAGCCTTGTGTAAAGCTCCGAGCTTTCTTTGCACTGATGGTCGGCGAGTAAAAGTCCCCAATAGGCTTCTGCGTTTTTGGAGCTGATGTCGAGAATTTGATTGAAGTACAGCTCTGCAGCTTTGAATTCACTCTCCCTTAAAAAGAAAAGTCCCCGCTCATATAGACTGTCAATGCTTGGCGTAAAGGCATTGGTACTCATTTGCATTTCCTCCAAAGTTAATAGAATAAGTTATAAGCATATGAGAAATGATTTAGAAATATGGATTCAGGGAGAACCATATAAACCGTTTTTGAAGATTCGCCGAAAAAATTCATATTATATACATAATTATATCATTAAAATATAAAAAAGCAAATTTTATGTCTGCAAGCATTCGGGTGTTCGGTTTTACAAAGTCGAAGATGTAGTGTTCCGGTAAAATTAGGGATGCAACGAATTTCTACGGTTCGTCACATCCCTTTTTATATTATTTAAAGAAAGATTGAATTTTTAAGCGCTTGCGCAATTTGATTGCATAATAATATACCATCTGGGAGAGTGCCAAATCATAAATGATAAAAGTGACGTTCCCGAGAATATAAATAAGAAGAGAAAAGCCGTACTGCTCGGTAGGAAGCTTTAAAACATAAATACACAGAAGCAATAAAAGGCTCAAAGCAACATTGAAGAGCAAGAGCTTTAAAAGATACGAAAAGAATTTTGGCAGGCGCTCAAACTGTGGCTTAATGATCGGATAAAATCCTGCGAATCCTAAATAGACAAAAGCACTGAATTTGGTAGGACATAATATCAAAGCAAGCACAGACGTGGCGGCGTAAACCAAAAGAGCATAATTACGGCCGATTTCCAATCGTGCAAACAAGGCAAACAACGATGCTACAACAGCAAGCGTTAAATCAATTGTTTGAAAAAAAGAGCTTAAAATCAGTATCGCTGTACCGATTGCGGTTAAAATGCTGGATAAAACCAATTTTTTTATATTTGTTTGCTGAACCGTCAAAATTTTGAACCTACTTTCCATTTACAGGGTGTTTTATTTATACCATGTGTCAGCGATAAACATATCGACTGTCAAGGGAACCGATAACGGAATAACATGCTCCATCTCATATCGAACCATCTCGGCCACTTCTTGCGCATATTCGCGGCGGCATTCTACTACCAATTCGTCGTGAACCTGCAAAATCAGACGCGCCGGATATTTTTTTTGTTCGATTTTGTTTGCAATGTTTACCATTGCCAGCTTGATAATATCAGCGGCACTCCCCTGAATCGGGCTGTTCATGGCGACGCGTTCTCCGAAGGCACGTTGAACTTTTTTGCCCATTTTTAATTCCGGAATGTAACGTCTCCGATTAAAGATGGTGGTGACATAGCCGTCTTGATACGCTTGGCGGACAACATCGGTTAAATATTGATGCACCTTGGGATACTTTTCGAGATAATTATGAATATATTCTGCGGCGGTTTTCTTGGAAGTGCCGATATCTGCGGCAAGAGAAAAATCGCCGATGCCGTATATGATGCCGAAATTGACAGCCTTTGCCCGACGTCTTTGCTCGGGGGTAATTTCCTCCTTTGGGACACCGAAGACCTGGGATGCAGTCAGCGTGTGAATATCGGTTCCGCTTCGGAATGCCTCAATCAGCGTTTCATCCCCGGCAATGTGCGCTAAAAGCCGTAATTCAATTTGAGAGTAATCCGCATCGATCAATACATATTCTTCGCTTTGCGGGATGAAATATCGGCGTAATTCTCTTCCGATCGTACTTTTTATCGGAATATTCTGCAAATTCGGTTCTGTCGATGACAGGCGTCCGGTGGTGGTAATGGTTTGATTGAAGGTGGTGTGAATGCGTCCGTTTTCATCTGCAGCACGGAGCAAGCCCTGCGCATAGGTGCTTTGTAGTTTGGATAATTGTCGATAATCGAGAATATCACTGATAATGGGATGCAGCGATTCTAGTTTTTTTAAAACCTCCGCACCGGTTGAATATCCCGTTTTTGTTTTAGAGTACACTGGAAGTCCCAGGTCCTCAAACAAAACTTCGCCGAGCTGCTTTGAAGAATTGATATTAAACTGCCGTCCGGCCTCAAAATAGATCCGTTCGCAAAGAGTTTTGATGGAAAACTCTAATTTTTCGGAAAAGGCAGTAAGTCCCGCGACATCCACTTTAAATCCCCAGAATTCCATCTGTGCTAAGGTGCGGGACAAGGGGAGCTCGATTGTTTGATATAATGGAAGCATGGAGGAACTTTCAAGCTCTTTTTTTAAGACTTGACAAAGCTGCCAATTCAAAACGCAATAATCGGCTGCCGATGCGGATTCAGACAGCGTTTTGCCGAGATAAGAGAGAAACAGCCTCTCGGGCTTTTCCGGGTTATCCGCCGGATTCAGCAAATATGCTGCCAGCATTGCATCAAAAGAAAAATTTTGAAAAGGTATTTTTTCTTTTAGCAATTGATGATAGATGGCTTTGGAATTATAGGCATATATATTGGTGAACTCGGAAAAAAATCGGCATGCAGCCTCATGTGAAAAAGGATGGACCGTAATCGCTGTTTTGCCGTCGATGCATGCAAACAGTGTATCCGAATCGAATTGCGGTAAAATGCAAATCGGCGCGGTAGGGCTGATGTCAAAAAGCTCATCTTCGGTCATTTTGCGGACAGGTGCGGAAAAGGATGCGTTGGTTTCTTCCTCTTTTGGCATCAGGTCAAAGCGTTTTATTTGAGAGAACAGCTCTAACTGTGTGAAAAGCTTTCTGAGCGCCTCCGGCTGAATCCCGTGATACTGCATGTCGTCAAAGGAAATAATAACGGGAACATCTTTTTTGATTTGTGCCAAATCACGCGAAAGATATGCGTTCTCGTGTGATGCAATCAGGTTTTCTTTTGTTCTTTTGGCAATGGATGGGGAATCTATGCCCAAATAGAGCGCGTCAATGTTGTGAAACTCGGCAATCAGTTTTGCCGCTGTCTTTTCGCCGATGCCGGCAACGCCTGGAATATTGTCGGAGGCATCGCCCATTAATGCTTTCATATCGACAAATTCGTCAGAGGGAATTCCGTACGTTTCAAAGAAACGCTTTTTATCAAATTCAACGGTTTCTTTATTGGAGGCCAAAAGCACAACGGTATTTTCGCTGATTAATTGAAAAGAATCTCGGTCTCCGGTCAGAATAAAGCTTTGACATTGACGGCTTTCCGCTTGGGTTACATAAGTTCCGATTAAATCATCGGCCTCAAATCCTTCCATTTCCACAACTTTAATGCCGGCAGCTTCGCAGAATTCCTTGACAAGCGGCAGCTGTGCATAAAGTTCCGGCGGCATTTTCTTTCGTCCGGCTTTATATGCATCGTATTGTAAATGCCGAAAGGTAGGTGCACTTAAATCGAAAGCGGCGGCAGCATAATCGGGATGCAGCGCATCTAAATGCTTTTTGATAATATTAATGAATCCGAATACGGCATTAGTGGGGAAGCCATCCTTGGTGCTGAGCGGTTTTACGCCGTAAAAAGCACGGTTGATAATACTGTTTCCGTCAATGATTAAAAAGTTTTTCACAGAGCGAATTCCTTTTCATAATTTTAAAATCTGAAAATCTTTAAAACTTATTTTAGGGATTGATAATATAATAATATTATATCATGTAAGCAGGTAAAAATCTATAATTTTTTCACAAAACATCGGTTAAAAAGCGGCACAATTTGCCATTTTGAACAAAAAACTTGCTTTTTTTTGATAAATATGATACAATTACAAATATATGTGATAATACGACAGCCAAAGATCGACTGCTTCGTCGATAAAATCGGAAATAAATTGTTTTTTTTGAATGTATTATCAAACACAAAGAAAGGAGTCTGATTTCGAATATGATAGATCGTAATTTGCAATCTTCGGATCATCATAATAAGCATCGAAAAAGTCTTTTTTCAAAAGTTTTCATGATTTTCAGATGGTGTGCTTGTTATATATTTTCTTTCTTTAAAACAATGTGCTCCCATATTATGCAATATCGCATCAAGCGCGAGCGCACAAAAAGGCTGACTCGGGCGCGCCGGCAAATGATGAATGCCAAAATAGCAAACAGTCTGAATTTATATGATGATTTTGATCCCCAAACGCCTGACGCGGAGCAGGGGACTGTAACTTTTGAACAACACAAGACATACTTCTCTTATAACGGCCTTTCCAAAGTGGATGCCGCATACAATGCACTGCTGATTAAACTGCGGGATCGCAGTCTGCGCTCGGAACGCAGACTGGTAGAGAGAATGCGCAAATCCGATTCGGAAACGATACTTCATGCTTCCTGCCGGAAAATAGGATTTAACATTTACGATGTCCTTCTCGGAATCATGATGATTCCGCCGTTGCTTTGCCGTTTATACCATTATCTGATAGGATCTGTCAAACATGCTTTGCATCTTTGTTTCCGGATTCTGCATGCAGGAGAAAATCCGCATCAAAGCATGCGCGGTATCGGGCGTTTCTTCAAAAAATATACCGCTACTTTGATACCGCTTGCGCTGTTTGCGTTTACGGCTTGGACGATTTATCGGACGGTTTCACAAGATATTGAATTCGGACTGAGCGTTGACGGTGAATATGTCGGTATTGTTGAAAGTACAGACATGCTGAATAACGCACGTACTGCCGTAGAAAAATATGTTTCGGATTCCATCGGTGTTGCTTATAAGTTTGATAAAAAAATTACTTATGAATTTTGCTATGCCGAGAAAGGAAAGAGCGAAAAGCTCAGTTATGCCGAGCTTTATTCCGCTTTGTTTCAATACGGCACGTCCGACTATGTCAGCGCATATGCGCTTTATGTTGACGGAAAAATGGTTGGTGCGGTGTCGAGCTACAACGATGCCGAAAAACTGATTGAAGAGGTTAAAGCCGAGCATTTAGCCGCCATGGGACTTTCGGATTCCGACGGAAAGATTCAGATTTCCAACCATATTCGAATCATTAATCAGCTATGCGTACCGGCAACTGTAATGCCGTGCGAGGAGCTGAAGGCATTAATGCTCGGAGATGTTTCCAAAATTGATATGGAGGTTTCCATTTCTACAGCGCTTTCTTCCATCAGCAATAACAAGGAAAATGCAACATCTTATATCTCTGATTCCTTAAACATGGATTTTAATAATACGTATTATATTCCGGAGGAAAAGGTGGAGGAGATGACCTCTGTGCTTGCACAGGCACGGCTTGATTTTTCCATTGAGAAAACTGAGGTTGTGGAGCAGGAGATCCCGTTTGAGGTTGTATACGAGGAATCACCGTATTATTATAAAGATGAAATTATATTGAAACAAAACGGTGTGCCCGGCAAAAAGCAAGTGACATACAGCGTGGTCTATGCCAATGATACCGAAATCGGGCGGACGGCGGTTCTTGAAGATGTCATTTCCAACCCGACGAATGCCGTGTATTATATCGGTACAAAGCCACTGCCTTCCACGGATGCAAACGGATATTTCATTTATCCCTTACGTTCTTATGTTTTAACCAGTGAGTACGGTTCCAGAGATCTGTTCGGTGAATACAATTTCCATCTCGGAATCGATCTTTATGCTCGTTCCGGTACTTCGATTTATGCTGCAGACGGCGGAAAAGTGATTTTTGCCGGTTGGCATAACTCCTACGGCAATTTTGTTCTGATTGATCATCAGAACGGTTTTGTGACAGCATATGCACATCAATCGGAGCTCTTGGTTCAGGTTGGTGATGAGGTTTATCAGGGCCAGGTAATCGGAAAAGTCGGCGAAACCGGAAATGCTTACGGAACACATTTGCATTTTGAAGTGCGAAAGAACGGTGTGATTGTAAATCCGATGTACTATTTAAAATAATATAATAAAAAAGCTGAAATAACTTTGCTTATTTCGGCTTTTTTGGGTAAAGAGACATGAAAAACCATTCGATTGTTATTGGGAATACCGCACTGACTTACGGTTTGATAATAGCCCCTATGGCCGGTGTGAGCGATTCCGTTTTTCGAACCGTGTGCCGACAGCACGGAGCGGAGTATTCGGTCAGCGAGATGATTTCGGCAAAGGCGGTGCATTTTAAAGATCAAAAAACCGATAAACTTGCTTCTGTTCATGTAGCAGAAGCACCGTGTGCCGTTCAGATTTTCGGAAGTGATCCGCAAATCATGGCCGAAGCGGCATATGATTTGAGTCGGAAGCCGCGCGGGGCGATATTGCCTTGCGCCATTGATATCAATATGGGATGTCCGGTGAAAAAAATTGTAAGCAACGGTGAGGGAAGTGCGTTGATGCGCAATCCAAAACTTGCCGGAGAGATTGTCCGCGCGGTTTGTGATGCTTCTGCCTTGCCGGTGACAGTGAAAATTCGTACGGGATGGAGTCAAGAAGAAATAAATGCGGTGGAAATAGCACAGATAGCGGAATATAACGGTGCGAAAGCAATCTGCGTTCATGGAAGAACCCGTTCACAGATGTATATGCCGCCTTGTGATTTTGAAACGATCCGTGCAGTGAAAGAAGCCGTTCATGTTCCGGTTATCGGGAACGGTGATATTTTGAGCGGTGAGGACGCCTTTATGATGCTCCAAAATACCTCTTGTGATGCAGTGATGATCGGGCGCGGTGCACTGGGAAATCCGTGGATATTTGATCAGATCAAAGCTTATATGGATCACAGAGATTGGAATCCGCCGGATATTGACGAGCGCTTTTGTGTTGCACGGGAGCATATCACCGATTTAATAGCGGAAAAGGGTGACCGGATCGGACTGTTTGAATCTCGAAAGCATTTGGCATGGTATGTAAAAGCTTTGCCCGGAGCCGCAGAGTTTCGAGTGAATGTGAATCACTGTGCGTCGGTCGATGCGCTTTTCGCATTACTGAATCAATATAAAAATAAGCTTTTGGAAAAGAGATGAATGATATGGAAATCGAACGAATGATTGTAGAGAAAATGCTCTCGGACGGTCAAACCTTAGCTGTGGCTGAATCCTGTACGGGCGGCTGGATTTCCAAATTATTAACGGATATTCCGGGCGTTTCCGCATGCTTTTTGGGTGGAATTGTCAGTTATACCGATGCGGTCAAGAATCAACTTTTGGGTGTTTCTGAGGATGTCTTGAATCAATTCAGCGCCGTTTCGGAAGAGGCAGCGCGTCAGATGGCGATCGGCGTTCGAGAGAAACTCGGCAGCACCTTTTCACTTGCTACAACAGGATATGCGGGACCGGAGGGAGATCCGGTGGGGTTGGTGTATATTGCCGTGTGCAATAAGGAGATGTGTGATGTCCGAAAGTTTATATTTTCGGGAGACCGGACTCAAATTCGATCCCAGGCTTGCGATGCGGCATTGCATATGCTTTACGAAATGTTGTAATAAAATAAAAAAACAGCCTATGCTCATCAAATGGAGCACAGGCTGTTTTTTATTATTGAATGTTCATCTTGCGGAGTTCTTCGTCTTCTAAAATCCGGTAGGCTACCTTTCCCACTAAAGTTTGCGGAAGCGATTCCCGAATTTCAATGTCATAGGGAAGCGCATATTTTGCAATATTTTTTTTGCAGTATTCCATCAGTTCATTTTTGATTTGTTCTGTGGGGGTGGCATCTTTCTGAAGAACTACGAAAGCTTTTACCTTTTGCATACGGTAAGGATCCGGTACGCCGATGACGCAACTCATTACCACACTCGGATGGGCATCAATGATATTCTCAAGTTGAGACGGATAGATGGAATATCCGGAAGATACGATCATCCGTTTGATACGCTGACGGAAATATATAAATCCGTTTTCATCCATTATGCCGAGGTCTCCGGTGTGCAGCCATACATGGCCGTCCTCATGCTTGCGGAGTGTGTTGGCGGTTTCTTCGGGGTGATTTAAATATTCCATCATAACCGTCGGACCGCTGATGCTGATTTCGCCTTCTTCACCGTAGGGAACTTCGACATTGGTATTCGGAGTAACAATTTTATAATACGTATCGGGAAAGGGAATACCGATGCTGCCTTCTTTGTGCGTGTGATACGGAGTCAGGCAGCTGGCAGTTACGCATTCCGTGGTTCCGTACCCTTCGCGAATTTGAATGGTGGCATGGTGCTCGGCTAAGAACTTGTCAAAATTATTTTTGAGCTCCACCGATAATGAATCACCGCCAGAATACACGTCCATAAGGCATGAAAGATCAGCATCATTCATTTCATCGGAACGCAATAAAGCTTCGAATAAAGTAGGAACTCCGGCGATAAAATTCGGTCGCTTTTCTTTCAACAATTTTGCATAAGACTTTACATTAAAGCGCGGAATTAAGATGCATATACCACCGGCTGACAGTATAGTATGTACACAAACGCCAAGCCCGAAGCCGTGGAATACGGGAAGAATCGAAAGCATCGTTTTTCCGCGGATGTCTTTATTACTCATTGCCGCTGTTTGCAGAGCCAGCGCGTTCAGATTCATATTCGAAAGGAGAATTCCCTTTGTTGTTCCGGTGGTGCCGCCACTGTAAAGAATTACGGCAGGATCCGACGCATGGTGCTTGCAGAAATATTCCCCTTGAAAATGGCGGGCTCCTTTTATAAAATCGGACCATTTTAAAATATTTGCTGATTTTGGAATCGGATATTGTTTTTGAGTCAAGCGGTATCCGATCTTCATACGAAGGTTTAAAGCATCTGTGATTTTCGTAATAATGAGATGCTGAATCGGTGTATGGGCTCGAACCTCTTCAAATTTTGAATAGAATTGATCCAGTGTAATCACAACTTGGCTGTTCGCATCTTTCAAAAAAAATTCAATCTCACCGACACTGGAGAGCGGATGGATCATATTGCATACGGCACCGATCAAATTGACGGCATATACGCATATTACAGCTTGTGGAATATTGGGCAGGCAAATTGTTACACGGTCGTTCTCACCGACACCGATGCTGCGCAAGGCTTTCGCTGCGGTATGAATTTGGTGAAGCAAGTCCTTTCCGCATGTTTGTGTACCGAAAAAATCCAAAACCGTTTGATTTGGAACTTCGTTGATTGCTTTTTCAATGAGCTCAAACATGGTGCAGTTCGGATAGTCAATATGGGCGGGAACGTCGCCGTATTGATCTTTCCACGGGCTTTTGAGTGAGTTGGTTATAGGAGTATCATTGTTCATAGTTAACGTCTTTCTCTGCGGGAAATTCCAGCAGCTCCGGATTTTGCAGCAAATATCGCAGCAACTTCAGTGTTTTCGAATAGTAATAGCCGTCTGCAATTCGTTCGTCCAAGGTAAAGCCGAGATCTAATACTTCTTTTGCTTGGAGGATTCCACTATCATCCGGTTCAAAAATTCTATGTTTTTCACCAATCACAACAAAAAACGAATTGGTTCCGAAATTTGTTAAATGATGATATCCGGCATTCAGCTTTATACTGCCTAAATTGGATAGAAATACACTTGCATGATAAGGGTCGTGATCAATCAAAGCAGCCGGTAACCAACCTTTCTGATCTAAGCGGTAAATGGTATTCATCAAAAAGCCGAAAATGGGGCGGGGGAGTTTCGCAAGAGTGGAAATAATGTCACCGGTTGAGTTATCCTTGCCGCTGCGGATCGCGGTCAATTGCTTTTTCAGATCTTGGTGAAAATCCTCGAAGGTCGTGGCGTTCTGATAATCATAAATTACCAGGGTTTCCTCTCCGCGGTCGGAAAAGATCTTTTTTGCGGCGAAAGCCAGCCGTACGTCTTTGCGCTGATATAATCGCTTATTGGAATAATAG
>CAKRMZ010000030.1 GCA_934365155.1 uncultured Eubacteriales bacterium
TAATAATAGTCAGTAGAAAATATATTTAATATCTCTATCATACAACAATTCTTTGCAAAATTCAATCATTTTACACATAAATAATACAAGATAAGTATTATGGTTTCGCACTGTTTGGAAAAGAAACTTGACAATAATATGGGGAATGATTATAATAAGTCGTGAACAAGACAATGTTTTTTGGGAATTAACCGTTCCGTTTCTGCAAAATAAAAGACAGCTTCTTCGATTCGTCGAAGAAGCTGAATTCTAAATTACCGCCTGTATTTTTGTGTTGTTAGGTCCGGTCTTTTTGCTTTCCCGAAAACAAGGCGGCAATGAGTTGTCGGCAGTTACGGAAAATGCCTTATACTTCATTTTATGAGTTTCGTTTTTTGCTGACACTCGCCTGATGTTGTTTGCAGAAAACAAACTTTTGCATCTCTGACTTGGAAGCAGATGTTTTCTTTTATCAGAATTTTATTATCTGTACAATATTAATGAATTCATCATTTTTACAATATTTTAAAGGAGCAAATTCATGATTAAGATATCCCCATCCATTCTTGCCAGTGATTTTTCAATGTTAGGAGAAGAAATCAAAAGGATTGAGCTCGGCGGCGCCGAATATGTTCATATTGATGTTATGGACGGACAGTTTGTGCCGAACATCAGTGTCGGTCCGTGCATTGTAGAATCCATTCGCAAACATTCAAATATGGTTTTCGATACGCATTTGATGATTGTAAATCCGCAAAAATACATTGGCGATTTTGCAAAAGCGGGAGCGGATATTATTACGATCCACTATGAAAGTTGTGACGATCAGATTTCTGTGTTAAAAGAAATTCGTGCCTTGGGCAAAAAAGCAGGTATTTCCATTAAGCCTGCCACCCCTGCCTTTGTTTTGGAGCCTTTATTGGAATATGTTGATCTGATATTGGTAATGACTGTAGAGCCCGGATTCGGAGGACAATCTTTTATTCCGGAGACGATGTCGAGCCTGCGAAGTGTATATTCTATGGTAAAAGCCAAAGGCCTGGATATCGATATCGAGGTTGACGGTGGAATCAATGCTTCTAATGCAGCGATTGCCGCAGAAAACGGAGCCAATGTGTTTGTAGCGGGCTCAGCCGTGTTCAAACATCCGGATGTAGCATCTGCCATTGCTGAAATCAGAGCAAGTGCCAGCGCTGCAGAACAAGAGCGCCTTCAAAAAGAAGCAAGCGAGTCGGAAGCGTAATATATAATATATTTTTGCGGTCATACCGAATTACGGTGTCGGCAACGGAATCCTTTCGTTGCCGGCATTTTTTGTGTCAAAAGCAGCCACTTTTCATATGTTGATATAGAATCCTGTGAAAAACAGAAAGGAGCTTTATGTCACGCAGCGGTTTTGCTTTTGAAGAAAGTAAAAAGTCAAATTCAAGCAAGAAAAAGGATGAAAATTTACATACAGTATCAAAGGAGTTTACTGAAGCGAATATTGATGGCAGAGCGGAGCATGAAAAAGCACGGAAGTTTAAAAACAATGATGAAGAATCCGCAGGGCTTGAAAAGATGACCATTCAAAATGCCGTCCCTGTAAAAATTGAACATAAAGAACCGCCGAAGTCGGTTGTTTCTGAAAATACGGTAATGAAAGATTTCCCGGAGTCGGATTTGAAAAACGAAATGCATAGAAATACTGTGGCGGAACCGGTGTCGGAGGAAACGCCGACCGGGTATATTAAAGTGGTTGCATCTACCGGAAATGAAGCGTTCCCGATTTCGGGCGCAACGGTTCGAATCTATCAAAAAAACGAATCGCAAATAATGGAACTGATTTCCGTAATGCAAACAGACCGCGGCGGTTCGACCGTATCACTTCCGTTAAAAACCGAAAACGAAATTAATTCTCTCAGCCCGAATCCTCCGATTATTCCGTTTTCACTTTTTGATATCAGTGTAAATGCAGAGGGGTTTTATAACCTGTATTATTCGAATGTAATGGTATTTGAAAATCAATTAACATTGCAAAATGCTAACTTGATACCGCTTTCCTTTGAAGATAGTGTGTCGCCGCATCCCAATAACCGGGACATTATTTTCGAAGGGGAAGCGGGAATGAATTTGTAAGGAGAGATGCGACAATGGCAGCAGTTCCTTATATACCGAGCACAATTACGGTCCATATCGGACGTCCGGAAAGCTCCGGTGAAAATGTGACAGTTACTTTCCCGGAGTACATCAAAAACGTTGCATCCAGCGAGATATATCCGACGTGGCCGTATGAAGCGATTTTGGCGAATATATATGCGCAGATTTCCTATGCTTTGAATCGTATTTATACAGAGTATTACCGGAGTCAGGGGTATGATTTTGATATTACGAATTCAACAGCATTGGATCAATCTTTTATTCCGGGCAGAAACACATTTGAAACAATTAATCAGATTGTCGATGAAGTTTTTAACGACTATGTGAAGCGAATCGGCAATGTAGAACCCTTAGCTACCAAGTATTGTAACGGTACAACCACTGTTTGCGACGGACTGACGCAATGGGGCACTGTGGATCTTGCCAACCAAGGATATACGGCTTTGGAAATTTTGAAATATTATTATGGTGATGATATTGAAATAGTCGAGGATGCTCCCATTGAAGATATCGGGGAGTCTTATCCGAACGTTTTGCTTTCCTTGGGAATCAGCAGCAATTATGGGCGATATATCCAAGTCCGTTTAAATCGGATATCCGTTAACTATCCTTCAATTCCGAAAATCACCTATCCGGACGGAGTATTCGGCATCGAGACCGAAAACGCCGTGAAAGCATTCCAGCATGAGTTTTCTTTAGTGGAGGACGGAATTGTAGGTAAGGCGACATGGTATCGCATTTTATATATTTATAATGCCGTGAAAAAAGTATCGGAACTGATTTCCGAGGGAATTCAATATGAAGATGTGGAGCTTCAGTTCCGGGAGAATCTAAAGCTCGGCGATACCGGTGAAGATGTCCGGTCCATGAAAGTGATTTTATCGTTGATCGGCGAATATGTGGAAACCGTTCGTCCGGTACCGATCAATGAAGTGTTCGATGAGCTTACACAGGCGGCAGTCGAAGATTTTCAGCGTACATACGGACTTGAGATCGACGGTATTGTGGATGTAGTAACCTGGGACAATATGATAGACGTCTATATCGGCATTATAGAGACCATTTCTCCGGAACAGTTTGAGGATGTTGCTCCTTTCCCGGGAGTGGTACTTAAAATAGGCTCCGAGGGGGATAATGTTCGGCAACTTCAGACATATTTGGATGTGTTGGCAAATGCCTATTCCGAAATTCAGCCGGTTGAGATTAACGGCATATATGATGAGGCAACACGTCAATCCGTAATATCTGCACAAAATTTCTTCGGTATTACGCCGACCGGCTTTGTCGGACCTTTAACCTGGACGGAAATTGCAAGAGAATATGCGACGATTGTTACCGGAGAGCTTCGCTCTCTCGGACAATTCTGAAGGGAG
The DNA here is from genome assembly GCA_934365155.1 of uncultured Eubacteriales bacterium. Taxonomy (GTDB): domain Bacteria; phylum Bacillota; class Clostridia; order Oscillospirales; family CAG-272; genus RGIG8399. The sequence goes on from CAKRMZ010000030.1 coordinate 3,492, forward strand.
AGGGAATATGAGTAATAAAATCAGTATGTATGATACGGCCGCAATGACTCGTGAGATTCAACAGTATTTGCGAATTCTTTCTTTGTACGAGGGAATTGAACCGATGGTGGCTCCGGACGGAATATACGGTGCAGAGACCGCACAGGCAGTTCGGGATTTTCAGAGTAAAAACGGCCTTTGTCCTACGGGAAATACCGATCTTGAAACCTTTAATATGCTTTATAACAAGGCAAGCAAATATACGGATTTTGCACAAAATCCGGGTGTGATCATACCGCTGCCGTGTGCGGACTATAAAACCTTTGCCGGTGAAACAGGCGATTTTATTTATATTATTCAGATTATTTTGAATGCCCTGACCATTGATTATGATTTTCCCGTTTCAATCAAAATTAACGGAATTTATGACAGTGAGACCCAAAGCGCAATTCGGCATTTTCAAAAGCTTCACGGCTTGCCGGAAACCGGAATGGTGGACCGTGACACTTGGGAAAATTTAAGCAATGAATATAATTATTATCAGGCCTTTAGAAATCCAAATCAGTGAGGTTTTAAAAAATATTTTAAGTTACTATTTATTTTTTCGATATAATATGATATAATAACTCGTTAAAGTTAAAAGAAAGTATAAAATAAAGGGGATAGAAATCTGTGATTCGCCAAGATTTAAGAAATATTGCTATTATAGCGCATGTAGATCACGGTAAGACAACACTCGTCGATGAAATGCTGAAACAGGGAGGCGTTTATCGCGAAAACCAAGTAACGGAAGAGCGCGTTATGGACAGTAACTCCTTGGAGAGAGAACGGGGAATTACGATCTTAGCTAAAAATACAGCGGTGCACTATGACGGTGTGAAAATTAATATTATCGATACCCCCGGCCATGCGGATTTCGGCGGAGAAGTCGAACGCATTCTGAAAATGGTAGACGGTGTTTTGCTGCTGGTGGATGCGGCGGAAGGCCCCATGCCGCAAACGAGATTTGTGCTTCAACGCGCATTGGAACTTCGCCACAAGGTAATTATTGTAATCAATAAAATTGACCGCCCGGATGCCAGACTGGATGAAGTGGTGGACGAAGTGCTGGAACTGTTTTTGGAATTGGATGCAACAGACGAACAATTGGATTCGCCGGTTGTTTTCTGTTCCGGCAGAGCGGGCACCGCTTCTTTGAATCCGCATGAACAGGGAAGCGATCTTAAAGTTCTGTTTGAGAAAATATTGGAATATATTCCCGCTCCCGAGGGAGATGAGAGCGGAGAATTGCAGCTTTTGGTTTCTTCCATTGATTATAATGATTATGTCGGCCGAATCGGTATCGGAAAGATTGAGCGGGGCGAGATTCATGTCGGACAGGAAGTCATGATCTCAAACTATCATCATCCGGAACAGGCGCCGCGAAAGGTTAAAATTGTAAAGCTGTTTCAGATTGACGGCTTGAAGCGAATCGCGGTGGATACGGCAAAAATGGGTGATATTGTATGCTTCTCCGGTGCGGAAAACATTAATATCGGAGACACGGTTACTTCTCTTGAATGTGTGGAACCGGTTGAGTTTGTAAAGGTGAGTGAACCGACTCTTGAAATGATTTTCTCTGTCAATGACAGTCCTTTCGCAGGCAGAGAAGGAAAATTCGTTACCAGCCGGCAATTGCGTGAGCGTTTATTTAAAGAGCTTTTGCGCGATGTATCGCTTCGTGTTACCGACGGGGATACAATGGATTCTTTCAAGGTGGCCGGACGGGGTGAGATGCATCTTTCCGTTCTGATTGAAACCATGCGCCGCGAAGGATATGAATTTTGCTGTTCCACTCCGAAAGTGTTGTATCAGGAAATCGACGGTAAAAAATGCGAACCGATGGAAAAATTGCTTATCGATGTTCCGGAAGAATATATGGGCAGTGTAATGGAGACATTGGGCGCACGAAAAGGTGAGCTTTTAAACATGACCAATCATGGTTCACGGATGCGCTTGGAGTATAATATTCCGACAAGATGTTTGATCGGCTATCGCTCGGACTTTTTAACCAGCACGCGCGGCGAGGGAATTATGAATACTCTCTTTAACGGCTATGAACCCTTTAAGGGAGATGTGAACCGCCGCTTTACCGGTTCTTTGGTCGCATCGGAGACCGGTGAGTCCACTTCTTACGGTATTTTCAATACTCAAGAACGCGGACAAATGTTTATCGGCGCACAGGTTCCGGTTTATGAGGGCATGATTGTCGGAATGAGCCCGAAACTTGGAGATATTGCGGTAAATGTATGCAAAAAGAAACATTTGACGGCAATTCGGTCCTCTGGAGCCGATGAGGCACTTCGCTTGGTAACTCCGGTCGTGATGAGCCTTGAGGAGGCCATTGAGTTCTTGGCAGAGGATGAACTGATGGAGGTAACTCCGAAAAATATTCGCTTACGGAAAACCATCCTGAATACGGCACAAAGACTGAAAGCACAAAGCAAAAAATAATATATAAAAAAAGCAGAATTGTACGAATTCTGCTTTTTATTTTGCCGATATAATGACGCTTCTTTAGGTTTACTTTAGCGTGAGAGGGTATTCTTATTTTGAGAATAAAAAATCGATCGATAATATTATTGCTTTTTTGATCCGGTTTATTTTATAATATTTTTAATAGTACAGGAGGCGTTGAATATGCGGTTGTTGGTTGCGGAAGACGATTTGGATTTGGCGGAAGCTTTGACGGTTTTCTTTGAAAAGAATCAGTTTACGGTTGATACGGTAAACGACGGGGTATCAGCATATGAATATGCGATGTCCTGTGATTATGATGCAATTATTTTGGATGTAATGATGCCGAAAATGAATGGAATTGAGGCTTTGCAGAAATTGCGCGATTCCGGAATAAAGACACCGGTGATGATGCTTACGGCAAAGACGCAAAAAGATGATCGTATTACCGGATTTAATGCCGGGGCGGATGATTATCTACCTAAACCTTTCGAGCCGGACGAGCTGATATGTCGGGTGCGCGCGATGCTGCGCCGCAGCGGAGAATATAAGCCGTCTGTTCTCAGCTTTGGTGACCTGAGCCTTGACTCCGGAACGGGAATGCTACGGTGTGCAGAAAAGAGCGTGCGTTTGAGCGGACGGGAATTTCAGGTGATGGAACTGTTTATGCGTTCCCCGCAAATTGTTTTTTCCGCCGAGCGAATTATGGACCGAGTTTGGGGATGGAACAGCGACGCGGAAATTAACGTCGTTTGGGTTCATATTTCAAATCTCCGCAAAAAAATGAAATCCATAGGTTCCGGTATTTCCATTTGTGCCAATCGCGGTTTAGGCTATGTGTTGGAGGCAAAAAATGATTGAGCGTCTGCGAAAGAGATTTATTCGCATTGCTATGTTAGCAATCAGCGCGGTTTTGATTTTGCTTTGTGTGATTGTAAATGTTGCGAACTACATTGCAGTGGATTCAGAATTAACGCAAGTATTAGAGATGATTTATGACAATCAGGGAAGCATTCCGCATCCGCAGCCGGGTGATCCGCCCGGGAGAGGTTTTACAAAGGAGACCCCTTACTCAACCCGATATTTTGTACTGCGATATAACGATGCCGGTGATTTGATACGCGCGGATTTAGAGCATATTGTTTCGGTAACGGAGGAGGATACGACACAATATCTTCAAATCGCATTGAAGCATGGAGAAGGATTTGGATATACCTCCGGATACAAATATTATGTGGTTTATAGCGGCGAAGATCGGTGGATGGCGATATTTTTAGACAGCTATCAAAAAATACACTCCATGGAGACCATTGCAGTGTTATCCCTCGTTGCGACGGCTTTTTGCGTGATTGTGGTATATGTGATCGTGGTGTTGTTTTCGCGCCGTGCCATTTTGCCGGTTGTTGAAGCTTTGCGGCTGCAAAAACAGTTTATCACCGATGCAAGTCATGAATTGAAAACACCGATTACTGTGATTTCAACAAGCCTTAAGGTTTTGGAAATGGAATCGGGAAAACAGAGATGGCTGGATAAAGCACAAACGCAAACGGAAAAGCTGAAGGATCTTGTGAATTCTTTGGTCACGCTTTCCCGAATGGATGAGGAAGATTCTCCGATGAAATTCAGTATATTTAACATCAGTGATTGTGTTCTTGAGGTGACACAATCCTTTGAAGATTTTGCTTCGACAAACGGACATGACTTGCAAATTTCTGTTGAACCCGATATTCAGTATAACGGTGACGAATATGCGATTCGGCAACTTATTTCAATTTTACTGGATAATGCGGTTAAATATGCTGTGCCGAATACGCCCATTGTATTTTCACTTCGAAAAAGCAAAAAAAATGTAGTAATTTCTGCAACGAACCAATGTGAAAATATAAAAACGGAGGATTTAGACAAACTGTTTGATCGCTTTTACCGTGCAGATCCTTCCAGAAATCTCGGGGCAAAGGGCTTTGGAATCGGACTTTCCATTGCGCGCAGCATTGTAAACGGACACAATGGGACTATATGTGCAAAAAGCAGTGATGACGGACATACAATTGAATTCACGGCCGAATTAAAATGATCGACCGTAATAAAAAAAGGTGCAACTATATGTTGCACCTTTTTTGTCGCTTTTTTTACATTGATTTTAAAGTTAGGAATTTTGACGGTAAATTTCAAATGCCAGAATCGAAGCGGCGCTTGCGGCGGAGAGAGAATTTTTAAATTCCCGTCCGTAATCCAATTTTACGGCTTTGTCGCATTTTTGACGCAGCGCTGCCGAAATGCCTCTCTTTTCACCGCCGACCAAAAGGAATATCGGCTTTTTTAAGCATGCTTTATAAACAGACTGTTCTGCCTTTTCATCAGCGTAAATAACGGAATATCCTTTATCATGAAACAGATCGGCCGCATTTTCCCCGGAACTGATAACGATATTGAAAAGCTCAGAGGCACCGGCGGAGGCACGAGCAACAACGCCGGCCGCTGTCATCCAGTTGCGTGGGGACAGTACAATGCCGTCTACTCCGGCTGCGTACAAAGAGCGCAGTGCATATCCGAAATTATAAGGATCTTCAATGCCTTCTACCATTACATAAAAACCGTTGTCTTTAATGGCGTCCGGCGTTAAAGGATTTAGAGTTCGTTCCGTGCAGAATGCAATGATTCCTCCGTGTGAGGTTCCAGTTGTGAAGCGTTCGATGGTTTCTGCGTCACAGAATTCAAGATCATATCCTATTTGTTTTTGATTCTTTTTTAAGAACTGCAGCTCACGCTCTTTTTTTTGTATTTTGGATTGATCGAACCATATTTTTTTGATTCTTCGATTATTGGTTCCGTTTTTATGAGCGGATATTATGGCTTTAATGGAAACGAAACCTTCCATAATCGTAGACGGAACAAACTTGCGTTCTTCCTTTTGTATTTTATCGGTTTGCAGGACAGAACGATCGGATGAGGGTGTGGAGAATTCATCCTTAATGGGACGCAGGAACAATGCATTCATCTCCGATTGGGGATCGGCATGTTCATAAATCAAACGATAAAGTGCCGTTGAAATGGGAAGATCAATTGCATATTTTTCTTTGAGGACCATTAAGGCTTTGACGGTGGAAACGCCTTCTGCTAAACGATTATACGGAATTCCACGTATAAAATCTTCTCCGAACATGCGGTTATGGGAGTGCTCGGAAAAAAGAGTTGCTTCATAATCGCCAAGGTGCGAAAGGCCGTAGGCGGTTAATTCATTTCCACCCATCGCTTTGATCAGCTTGGAAATTTCATGGGTTCCGCGAGCCATCAAGGCTCCCTTTAAGGTGGAAAGGGAAAGTCCGTCAAGCATTCCGGCGGCAATGCCCATGACATTTTTGGTTGCAGCACCGATTTCATTTCCGATCATGTCCGAACTGAAATAAAAACGAATTAAATTACTGGAAAATTCTTTGCAAAGTTTTTTTGCAAGCTCCGGTTGGTCCGAACAGATTAGCATGCAGTTCGGAATGTGCTTTGTAAAATCCTCTACATGGCCGGGGCCGACCCAAACGGCAATAGAGGCTTTATCTCCGAGCGCCGCACGCGCCACCTCGGATAAACGTGCTCCGCTGCTTTCAATCAGGCCTTTCATGCAAAGAACAAAGGTCTTGTCTGTAATCTGCGTATTTGCTATGCTTTGAAAGAGATCCGGCGTGTTTTGGGCATTGATGGAAATAATGATATATTCCGAAAAAGAAAGTGCTTCACAAAGATCACTTGTGAAAGAGACATGTTCGGAAAGCGTAACATATTCATTCGCCCGCTTTTCCCTGAGGCCGGAAAAAGAGCGGGAACCCTCTCGACCGTATATTTTTACTTGGTGTCCGAGCGAATCAAAATACCATGACAAAAAAGAGCCCCAACGCCCGCAACCGATAACCGTAATATTCAAAATCAAAACCTCCGCTTTGAAAGCTCAGTATATATCTTTACTTTTTAATGTAAATATTATATATGAAGAAAATTAAAAAGTCAATTCATCCGATAATTCTATTCAGATTCAGTTGATTATCATTAAAAAACATGGTATACTATTTTGTGAGATGAATATAAATATCCGTTTGGGAAAATTGGGGATATAGGAGTTTGAGGGGTACTTTAAATTATGTATTGGTATGTTTGGCTGATTATATGTGCAGCACTGATATTTGCTGCTGTAGTTACATATTTCACTGCACTCAATAAAAAAAGAAAAAAAGTCAGTGAAATTCTGCGCTATGGGAAAGAAAGCGAAAAGACGGTAAGATATGCATTGATAACGCGCTTCGGAGCTTCCCGCGTGTTTTCATCTTTTTACCTGCCCTGCATTAACAAGGAAAATGAAAGCTATACGGAGATTGATAATTTAGTGATCACCAAAGGCGGGATCGTTGTCATTGAAGTCAAATCCCATAACGGTAAAATCGATAACCGTGATGATTACTGGAAACAATATTATGGTGATAAATACGTTGAATTTTACAATCCGATAAAGCAAAATGCAGGACATGTGCGAGCGGTAGCGGATATTCTTCATAAAGAAAATGTTTATAACGTTCCGATTTATAATGTTGTTGTATTCACTTCTCGCAATGTCAGTTTTGCGAAACGCTATGATGAAATTTGCAGTTTTAAAAGTATGATGAGCAAAATTCATGATATCTGTCACGCGAATGTACTTAGCTACTCCGAGATGCGGCGATTGCAAAAAATTATTGCTGCCTGGTATACCAATAGCCGCCAAGCACAGAAAAAACACCAAGAAGCACTGCGTCAATATTCAAATTCATAAAATAAAGACAAATTTCGGCACATCGCATATTATGTTTTTCAAACATGATATACGATGTGCCTTTTTATGTGTTTTTTCAACGGATTGAATCGAAAATTTATGAATAAGATCGGAAATTTGCGAATAAGATTTTGTATTTCAAGCATGATATGACAGTTTCCCCTTTCGGACTTGTTCTATAATAAAACTGTCAAGTGCGAGGGGAGTGAAATGGTCATTGCAGCAGGTAATTTACGGAGATATTCTGTTCTTTGTAAATTTTTCAATGGATTTTATTGTGTTGTTTTGTATCGGCAAGGTGACCAGCAGAAGGCTTTGCTTTTGGCGTATGATTTTTTCGGCAATACTGGCTGCATTATATGCCTGCGTAATCTTGTTTTTTCAGGGAAATCCGATTATTGATATTTTCTTGGATGTAGAAATGTCTGCTTTAGCAGTGGCCATTGCTTTCCCGAGCGGAAGGGTTTATGAGTTTGTCAAATTGATGACATTTTTTTACATATTCAGTTTTTTGCTTGGCGGAGCCATGACGGTTTTTTACAGAATTTTTATAAAAATCGGCGGCCTTTGGACAGCACAAAGCCGTTTTTCGGATGCATATCTGCCGATTAACCGTTTTATTTTGCTTTTGATTTCCATTGTTTTTTTCGGTTGGCTTGCCATTCGCATGTTTTGCTTTACACGAATTAAGAAATATGCAACGGTTACGGTGGTGCTTTTCGGGAAGGAGAAAACGATTTGCTGTCTGAATGACAGCGGGAATTTGTTGCGTGATCCTGTAAGCGGTTTGTCTGTAATAATGGTTTGGAACTGTGTTTTGAATGACCTGATGGGGGAGAAGCTTTTGTCGGTTATATCTTCAAACGGCACGGATATGGATTCGTTAAATTCCATGACGCGAAATGAACAAAAGCGTTTGCGTGTATTGCCGATTACGGGCGCCTGCGGGAAAAAAATAGTGTATGGTTTTTTGCCGGATTATATTGAAATTGACGGCGAAAAAAAGCGCTGTATTATTGCGGTCGATACCGAACATTCATCGGCTGACGGTGAACAATATAGCGGAGTTTGTCCGCATACTTTGATTAGCTGAAGCAAGGGAGAGTAGAGTACAATGAAAAAAAGTTTATTGTGGAAGTTATTAAACCTAAAGGAAAAAATATTCTTACGAAAAACGGCAGATCCCGAAAATCTGATCTTTTATATCAACGGGGCTGATACTCTCCCGCCGCCTCTGACTCGCGAGCAGGAGGATAAACTGTTGGATGCGCGTGATACCGATCAGACGGCACGTGCTCAATTAATTGAGCATAATTTGCGATTGGTGGTGTATATTGCCAAAAAATTTGAGAATACGGGAATCGGGATTGAAGATTTGATATCAATCGGTACAATCGGCTTAATCAAAGCCATTAATACGTTTTGTGCAGACAAAAATATTAAACTGGCTACATATGCATCCCGATGCATTGAAAATGAAATCCTGATGTTTATACGGAAAACCAGTTATCAGAGACAGGAGTTTTCTATTGATGAACCATTGAGTACGGATTGGGACGGAAACGAACTGCTGCTTTCCGATGTCATCGGAAGTGATGAGGATGAGGTATACCGTGATATTGAAACCGGCGAGGAAAAAAGGATTATTTATGCCGCAATTGCAAAACTCGGGGCGCGGGAACGGGAAATTATAATGCTCCGGTTCGGATTGTTCGGCGGTAAAGAAAAAACACAAAAGGAGGTTGCGGATATGCTTGGGATTTCGCAATCCTATATTTCAAGACTGGAAAAAAAGATTATTTCGGATTTGAAAAAAGACATTGCCGCCAGTATTTAAGAGATGAGACGTTATAACGGTTGTTTCATGAATATTGAATTATCCGTAGATTCATGTTAAGATAAGAATAAATCATTCAGATGGGAACGGAGCATTAATTCAATGGATCATGAAACAACATTGCTTCAGCATGTGAAGAAAAGAAAAAGGGTAATATGGGTGTCGGCGGTATTATTGCTGTCGGTGTTGTTGGCGGTGGGTATCGTAATATGGTGCTTCAATTGCTTGAAAAGGCCGTCCGCAACTGTGTCTGCAATATCATACCATAACAGTGAAAATTCCATGAACAAAATTTCGCATGTGAGCGAAGAGCTGCGCGCGGTTTGGATTGCTACGGTGGCAAACATCGATTTTCCAAGCCGAGCGGGATTGGGCAGCGAGGCTTTAAAATCCGAGCTACTTGAAATTATAGATATGGCTCAGTCCTGTCGGATGAATGCAATTTTCTTTCAGGTAAGACCGACCTCGGATGCCTTTTATAAATCCGATATTTTCCCGTGTTCCGCTTATCTCTGCCAAAAGCAGGGCGACCCTTTGCCTTTTGACGTGCTGGAATATCTCATTGAAAAAGCTCATGAAAAGAATATCGGTGTTTATGCTTGGGTGAACCCGCTTCGGGTGACTTATTATAATTTCGGAGACGATTTGTCAAAACTGTGCGAGCAGCATCCGGCGCGGTCGATGAAAGATGCAACGGTGCTTTATGATGACGGTATCTGGTATTTTGATGCCGGAGTGCCCGAGGTGCGAACACTGATTGCAGATGGGGTTGCGGAGATTGCCGAAAATTATTCGGTAGACGGCATTGTGTTTGATGATTATTTTTATCCCTATCCGGTGTATCGGGAAGAAGAGGGAACTTCGGTTCGGATTCCCTTTAATGACGATGCAAGTTATGCACTGTACGGAAAAGGCTTCTCAAGTCGCGATGAATGGCGCCGAAACAATGTAAATCAATTGGTGCAGGAATGTTTTACTTCCGTAAAAGCCGCAAATAAGAATTGTAGTTTTGGAATTTCTCCGTTCGGTGTGTGGCAGAATTCCGCAGAAAATCCGAAAGGCTCAAATACATCGGGCTTCAATTCCTATAATAACCTATATTGTGATGCGCTCTCTTGGATTCAGGGTGGATATGTTGACTTTATTGCTCCGCAGCTATATTGGCCTTTCCAAAGCAAGGAATGTCCTTTTAACACATTGTTGCAATGGTGGAACGGGCAGCTTAGCGGAACGAATATTAAACTCTATATTTCCCATGCTGCTTATAAATATGAATCGTGGAACCTTGAGGGAGAGTTTTTGAGGCAGATCAATGAGTCACGGGATGCTTTTCAATACTGCGGCAGCATTTTTTACGGATATGAACAGATTAAAAATGAGGCAGCTTTTAAAGATGAGCTTTTAAAAGCATATAAAAACGAAGTATATTATTACCGCTTGCAATAAAAAATAAAAGGCCGCTTAAAAAAGCGGCCTTTATTTATAAAAGCAATGTACAAATTATTGCTCAGGCAAATATTTTTTGAAGTTTTTCTGCTTGGTGCTCGTAAAGATTTTAATACCGAAAGCGTTTTCTTTGATTCCGGAGAGTTCCTGTGTTGCATAGGTGTCCACATTGAAGATGACCGGAATACAAGGCATATCTTCCATTAAGAGCGATTCAGCCTGATGCAAGTATTCTGCTTTATCCGCCCGTTTTTTAGCATCGAAAGCAGACGAAATCAAGCTGTTATAATCTTCGCTGTCGTATCCGCTGATGTGAGGAACATATTCTACTTCAGCCGTGCTCAAATCAAATGCATTTCCTGCAAATTGGTAAGCAAACGGAGCTAACATAGACCATGCATTGGTGGAAAGTGCCTGGTAATCCAAACCGATAACATCAAACTTACCGTCTGTGTATGCGGTGCGGAATCCGTTGGAAGCAACTGCATTTAAAGTGACTTGGAAGCCTAATTCTTCCCATACCTCTTTTGCATATTCGGCAATCGTCTTGTTTTTATCGGAGTTTTGGTAAGTAAGGGTGAATTTGCCTCCGGATACACCGGCTTGCTTTAAAAGATTTTTTGCTTCGTCCATATTGGCATCGGCAGAAATCAAATTTCCGCCTTGTTTACGGAAAGAGGTTTTTGCTCCGGTGTTGAAAACGCCGTTCGGAACGAGACCGGTAGCGGCAAGCGTATTGTCGCCGACTCTGTTTGCAATTTCATTGCGGTCCAAAGCAAGAGACATTGCCCGACGCACCTCTGATTTTTCAAAGAGAGGATTGGTTGTATCAAAGATGTAGGTGTAAGTAGAAAGCAGTTCTGAAGATGAAACTTTTTTGAAGTTTTTCGACTCGCCGGCCGGAATATTTGACATAAAGAACAATTCTTTGTTGGAATAAGCTTCGGCACGTTCCTCGGCATTCTTGCTGTAATCAACAACGATACGATAAGGCGTTACATATTTGTCATAAGCAACACTTTTCTTTTCGTTTGTGTGATAAAATGTTGAACGCTCAAGCACTAATGTTTTATTGGCATAATCGCTGTCAAAGCTTTTGATGTAGAAAGGACCGTTTGTCATAATGGATGAAGAAGAGAGAGACCACTGACTTCCTTTGGTGACCTGATCTTCCCGAACCGGCACTAACGCAGGGCTTGCCAAGGTTTCGATGAACAAGTCAACATCCGTGTCTTTTTCAAGGATAATCTGCATGATCTTAGTGTCCTCCGAATAGAGTCCGAGATCATCAATTGACATGGTTCCTTCTTTCACGGCGCGAGCATTTTTGATATCATAGAGCAATGCAGCGGCTGGTGAAGAAAACTCAGGGTCCAAAATCCGTTTCCAAGCATAGATGATATCATCGGCTTTCACGGTTCGACCATCGTTCCAACGGCTGTCAATCAATTCGATTTCCATGACGGTTTCACCGTCGTCTTCCCAAGTTTTATAGTTTTTACATAAAGCTTTTGTGACTTTTCCGGAATCGGAAATATCGAATAAGCCTTCGTAAATTAACTCAAAGAATTTAACGGCGGACTCGTCCGTGTAAGCGAGTGCAGGATCGTAGTTTCGTAACTCGCTTCCGAGATACATATTGATGATGGCACCTTTGTTGTCACTTTGTTTGCCACAACTGCAAAGGACGGCGACAAGCGTGAGGATGCTCAGCAAAACAGACAGCATTTTTTTCATAATTTGATTTTTTTCCTCCAATCATGTATCAAGAGAAATACAACACGCTATATTCTATCATGTTTTTTTATTAGAATCAACACAAAATTAGTGAATAATCCATCGATTCAGATAAAGTGCACAATATATTTGATTCAAATTGGTTAACATGCACAATTATTAAAAATAAAACAAATAAAAAGCTTCTTATTTTCTGATTTAATCTGTTAAAATTGATTTTTCATACTGGAATAATGCGGCTCCGACTACCGTGCCGAATTGTGCAAGCGGAGGTATGATAAAATTGGTTTTTAAAAGTTGGTTCATAGAAGAAAATATGGATTTTGCCTGAGGAACGGAAGAAAGATTTCCGGTCAGGACAATATCGGAAATATTAAAATTTCGGGCTGCAAATACGGACAGCATGGCGATGGTTTCAAAAACCATATTGATAATGCCGAGTGCAAGGTCGGATTTTTCGGCGATATCCAGCACTTTCCCGAAATTTGACGCGGTCAGAGACGACGAAATTCCGGGCAGAATATCTTTTTGTGTCATATCTTTGATTCGAAGATCCACACGGTCGAGATTTCCGCTTTCGGCTAATGAAACAATGCTGTTAATATCATCAAGCCCCAGGAGCTTTTTTGAAAGTCCCATTAGAGTGCCGCCGCCGACGCCGGTTCCGCCGAGATAACGAATTTGCAGGCTGCCGTCACTGTTTCGGCAAGCATAATTTAATGCGGTGCCGGTCCCCATGCTGACAACGATAGCTTCATTCAGACCGGAAAGATGAAGCCCGCCGATTCCAATGCACTCAAACTCGCGAACGCATTGACATTTTAATCCGTATATCGGTTGAGTAATATAGGAAGATCCGACACCGGTGATCATTACATTTTCAATATTGCTAAGTTCAATATGGTTCATTGCGGTGAATTTTCCGAATGCTCCGTAAACAGAGGTTAATGCGTCGGTTGCTTTGACGCATTGCGGTTCGGAAATCATGGTTCCGTTTTGAAACCCAACAATTTTAGTCGTGCTACCGCCGATATCAATTCCGATTACCGTTTTCATAATATTGTTGCCTCCTTAAAGAGAGAAGTGATGCAGATTTCGGTATCTTTTGAGTAAAAGTTTTAGATCATTATATCATGAAAACAAAATGAATTCAAGCAAAAGGCAGAATTGACAAAAAAAATGCGGTGCGATATAATGAACAAAAAAGCGGAGTTTAACGATTATTTCAGTTGTATGGATGAGGATATCATGCGGAAAAATAAAATTTCTGTTCGGAAATTGATGCGCAATCCCGCGGCTGTGTTTATAGCTTTATTAGTAATTGCCGTATTTTTTATTTATGAGCAATGGTTTTCCGGACCGAATTATGCTGCGATTCCGGACGGACATATTGCAGTTCATTTTGTGGATGTCGGGCAGGGGGATGCAACGATTGTGCAAACGCCAAACGGCAAGAATATGTTGATCGACACCGGAACGCCTGACAGCCGAAATACACTTTGCCAATACATCCGTTCACTGGGTATAAAAAGTTTTGATTATCTTGTTTTAACCCATCCGCATGATGATCATATCGGCGGAGCCCTGCGTATTTTGGATGAATTTGAAGTGAATGCGGTTATTATGCCGGATGCAAACCATACAAGCTATACCTATGAAAAATTGCTAAACGGTATTATCGAAAAGAATATCCCGGTTAAAAAAGCGGTTTCGGGCGACGAATATAAGTTGGACGCGGCTACTTTTACCGTATTGGCACCCAATGACACCACTTATGCTTCGCTGAACAATTACAGCGTGGTTTTGCGTTTGGTGTTCGGCCGGAATTCTTTTTTGTTTTGCGGTGATGCGGAAACTCTTTCCGAAAATGAAATGCTAAAGCGTTTTTCACCTTCAGAACTACAGTCGGATATATTGAAACTCGGCCATCACGGATCATCAACATCTTCATCAAAAAAGTTTTTAGATGCTGTCTGTCCCGCTGTTGCGATTGTTTCGGCCGGGGAAAACAATGATTACGGTCATCCGCATCCGGCAGTTATAAAACGGCTCGAAAATGCCGGTGTTTCAATTTACCGGACATATTCGGACGGAACGATTGTATTATGGAGCGACGGAAACACTGTAACACGAATGTCTTAAAATGCGAGGATAAAAATTATGAAATTGATTTCTTGGAATGTAAACGGATTGCGTTCTTGTATTGATAAAGGTTTTTGGGATTTCTTTCAATTTGCCGATGCGGATTTTTTCTCTGTGCAGGAAATCAAAATGCTGCAGGGGCAGGCCGACATAAAAGCACCGGGATACCATCAATTCTGGAACAGCGCGGAGCGACGCGGATATTCCGGAACTTTGACCTTTGCCAAAGAAGAACCCATCAATATCTATTACGGAATTTCGGGTGAACACACGGACGAGGGGCGGGTGCTGACATTGGAATATCCGAAATTTTATATGGTAAATTGCTATTCGCCCAATGCCAAGGACGGACTTTTGCGCATTGATTACCGTTGTGAATTTGAAGATGCTATGCGTGATTATCTGCAAAAACTCAGTGCCAAAAAGTCTGTGATTTTCTGTGGGGATCTCAATGTTGCGCATGAGGAAATTGACCTGAAAAATCCGAAGGCCAATATCGGACATGCGGGATTTTCCGATCAAGAACGCGGCAAATTCACCGAACTGCTTGCCGCAGGTTTTTGCGATTCTTTTCGGTATTTATATCCGACAGCAACAGATGCATATACCTGGTGGTCTTACCGTGCGGCTGCCCGGAAAAGAAATGTCGGATGGAGAATTGATTACTTTGTGGTTTCG
This sequence comes from uncultured Eubacteriales bacterium, assembly GCA_934365155.1. Lineage (GTDB taxonomy): Bacteria > Bacillota > Clostridia > Oscillospirales > CAG-272 > RGIG8399. Next base: position 18,602 of record CAKRMZ010000030.1, read on the forward strand.
AATGACATCAAAGGGCGAATTGTTGACAGTCATATTTATTCCAGCGTTTACGGGAGTGACCATTGCCCCATCGGTTTGGAAATTATTCTTTGAGGAAAAAAGATGAGTGAACAAATCAAAGCCGTTTGCGAACAGTGCCTTTATTATGATTTTGATGAAGAACTCGGAACCGAAGTTTGTCAAATGCCGATGGATCAGGATGAGATGAGCGATTGGCTTTCGAGGGAGGAGAAGCGTTGCCCGTATTTTCGTTTTTATGACGAATATAAATCGGTACAGCGCCAGAATTAGAGATGATAAACACCAGCCTTTGCTATATTGAGCAAAACGAGCAGTATTTGATGCTCTATCGAAACAAAAAGAAAAATGATTTGAATATCGGTAAGTATATCGGAATCGGCGGAAAGTTTGAGGAGGGTGAAAGCCCGTTTGATTGTGTGATCAGAGAGACGCGGGAGGAATGCGGGCTCAGTCTTTTGGCTCCCGATTATCGAGGCATTATTACCTTTGTGTCCGATTGCTATCCCACAGAACAGATGCATCTTTTTACTGCAAATAAATTTTCGGGTGAAATTCGTTCTTGTAATGAGGGCGAGCTTTTATGGGTCCCGAAAAAAGAGATTAATCAGCTTCCTTTATGGGAAGGAGATCGTATATTTTTGCGTTTGCTTGATGAAGATATCCCTTTTTTCTCTCTGAAATTAATTTATCGCAAGGACGATTTGTTGAGCGCTGTGCTAAACGGGCAGGCGTTGGATGTAAATGAGGGAAAGTAAATGCGTGTTTTAGTCAGTGCCTGCCTTTTAGGAGAAAATTGCCGATATGACGGCCGCGCAAAGCCGCATGCGGAGGTTATAAAATTAAAAGATCACTTTGAGTGTATTCCGATTTGCCCAGAGCAAATAGGCGGTCTGCCGACGCCGCGTCCTCCGGCGGAGAGACAGGGCGATTGTGTTATCAATCAAGTCGGAGCCGATGTCAGCGCATTTTATTTTCGTGGCGCAAGAAAGGCATATGAATTATGTAAGCGCTTGAATATCAATGCGGCAATTTTAAAAGAGGGAAGCCCCTCTTGCGGATGCCATCAAATTTATGACGGCAGTTTTTCAAAACGGAAAACAAAAGGTATGGGTGTAACGGCAGAGCTTTTAGAATCCGCAGGCATTTATGTTTTTTCCGAGGATGAAATTGAGTTATTTTTTGCTTTTGCAAAAGACGCTGAACATTAAAAACAAGCTGCAAATTATTTTGCAGCTTGTTTTTTTCTTATTAAAGCGACGGTGAAAATTATTGATGAATTGAAAAATAGATTTCAGCGGCTTTCATCCCGTCGATTGCGGCGGACATAATTCCTCCGGCGTAGCCCGCGCCCTCACCGAGCGGGTAAATCCCGACAACAGAAGCTTGCATTTGCTCATTCCGCACAATGCGTACCGGTGAGGAACTGCGCGACTCTACTCCGGTTAATACAGCGTCCGGCGCGGCAAAGCCGCGAATGGAATTATTATATTGCAGCAACCCTTCTTCCAGTGTTTGACTGATGTAGACAGGGAGAAGTTTTCTTAGATTGGCGGGGCATACCCCACGTGCATAAGATGGCATAATCGAGCCGAATGAGCGACTTTCTCTGTTCTTTAAAAAGTCGCCTACGGTCTGTGCCGGTGCACGGTAATTTCCGCCTCCCATTTTAAATGCAGTCTGTTCCAGTCGACGCTGAAAATGTATGCC
>CAKRMZ010000031.1 GCA_934365155.1 uncultured Eubacteriales bacterium
CTTATTAGCAGACATTTTTGAACTCCGTATATAAAAACGCACCGACAGGGAAATTTCCCCATCGGTGCGTTCTGTCACAGCGCAAAAATTAACTTTTTGATCCAATCCAAAAGAAAGGAATCCAATGCTTGATCTTCTGCTCAGTTGCTTTTGCGTTTTTTGTTGCTGACAGCATATGCACTGATTGCTGCACCGCCGCTTACCAAGAGCAGCGAAATCCACAGCAGCAGATTGTTTCTGTCGCCGGTTTTCGGGGCGTCCGTCAACTTCTTGATTACGGTATCCGCCTTGGTGATTTCTTTGGTTGCCGCAGCGTCACCGTAAACTTTGCCGCAAGCCTTGCAATACCAGTATTCGATATTCCCCTCGGCATCTTTGGTTGCCGCTTTGGCGGGAACGTGTTTGAGGTCTGCATGATTGGTTGCGTCAAGATCGCCGTAAGCTTTGCCGCAGTCTTCGCAGATCGCTTTGTCTTTGCAGCTCGCTTTGCCGCCGCTGTGCTCTGCTTTGATTTCGGCAATACTGCAGTTTTCATTTTGGCATTCGTGCCAATGACTGTTTTCATCGCTGTGCCAAGCACCGGTAAAATCATGGTGCTTCGCCGCGACGGCTTCCTCATTGCAGAATCTGCAATAAACGGGAGTTGTGCAATCGCCGTCGTCCGCAAGTGCTGTATGCCCGTTGTTGACCGTCACGGTCATTTCGGCGGTGTTGCCCGCTTTGTCTTTTACGATGATTTTCTGCTCGCCGTCTGCCGGAGAGAGGACAAAGCGGCCATTTTTGTCGAGTCTGACCTCTGTTCCGTTTATTACGGTGACGGTATCAATATACTCCTCGTCAATGGTGACGGTTTGTGCCTCGCAATAGGTCTTGCCGCTCTCAACGCCGCGGATTATGGGTTTTATGCTGTCCATCACAATGCCGTTTGAGGAAATATAAGTCACATTGTCCGCTTTGTCCGTCAGTTTAACGTAAACAATAACGCGGCTCATATTCTCCTGAACCGGAGTGATGTTAAACGGATCGGTATACTCTGTGAAAACAGCGCTTGCAAGCTCTGCATCGCTAAGCTTTTTATCGGACAGCAAATATTCAATCTTGACCGGCTCTTTGCTGCTGTCGGATGCAGTAATTGTAACCTTCTGCGCATCTTTGAAGAACAAACCGAAGATGATTTCATCGGGGATGCTTTCCCACTGATACTTATCGATCTCAATTTTGCCTGTCGGCTTTTCATTGTCCTGCCACTCGGCCTTCAGGATAATGGTCGTTACGTTGTCATCCACCGCAAGATCGGCGTAAGTGGTATCTTTTGTGATGGTTCTATCGCCGCACTTCCAGCCATTGAAGTCATAACCGATTTTTTGGGGATCGGTTATGCCCTCAAGCACTTTATCCGTCCATTTTACCCCCAATTTATCGGAAATGACTGTGCCGCCGACCGTATCAAACTTTACGGTATAGCTCTTTTCCGTCCAGTCGGCGGTCAGCGTGATACTCGTTACGTTATCATCAGCCGCAAGGTCGGCATAAGTGGTATCCGCAGATACCATCTTGCCGTCGCACTTCCAACCAATGAAATCATAGCCGATTCTTTCGGGATCGGTAACGCCGTCGAGTACTTTATCTATCAATTGCACATTTGTTTTATCGGCAATGGTCGTGCCGCCGACCGTGTCAAATTTTACGGTATAGCTCCTTACCGTCCAGTCGGCAGTCAGCGTGATACTCGTTACGTTATCATCAGTCGCAAGGTCGGCATAGGTAGTATTCGTAGATATGGTTCTTCCGCCGCACTTCCAGCCATTGAAATCATAGCCGACTTTTGAAGGCGCGGAAATGCCGTTTAAAACCTTATCGCTCCAGCTAAGAGGTTTATCGGTAATGGCCGTGCCGCCCGCCGTGTCAAATTTTACGGTATAGCTCTTTGCCGTCCAATCAGCGGTCAGCGATATGTTTTGCGTGACATCCTGTGTGAAATCATAGGGTGTGCCGTCCTTAAGCCAACACTTAAAAGTGTAGCCTTTTCGGGTCGGCGCGACCGGTGCTGTCGCGGGAGCGTTTGCTCGTATCTGCGAAGGCACGCCCGAATCAAAGGTAACAGTGTATATTCCGGTTGTGGTGCCGTTGAAGGTGCCTCCGGTAACGACGCGGGTATTGTCTACGGTGCCGTTAAATATGCCGTCATTGATAGTACCGCCTGAGGTAACTGTACCGTTAAATATGCCGCCTGTAATAATTCCGTAATTTTCGACAGGATAATTGTATGTGCCTCCGGAAATCGTCCCCATCCCCGTATTTGAAACATTACAGTAAAAAACAGTGGCATTTTTTCCGGTGCTTTGAATCGTCGCGTAATTTGTGCACAATTGCCCGGTCTGAACGGTGCCGCCGTTTGCGTTCAATGTACCTGCATTGCAAACAGCAACCCCATTGCTGCTGGTATATTTGGTCTTGCTTCCGGAAATGGTTGCATTTCCGCTCATTGTGAATGTTCCGTAGTTTACCACTCCTGCGGCGCAAAGAAGATTACTTCCGGTACAGCCGGTGATGATTCCGCCGGCCATTTCAAACGAGGCATTTTCCGAAACATAAATTCCTCCGGCCGCACTGATTTGGCCCGAATCATCAACGCAATTGGTAAGCCAACCGGAATTCATAACAAGTTTCCCGCCGCTTGCAACCAAAATACCGCCTGCTTTTTGGTCAACCGCTTTACCGTTTTTGATGTTTCCGGTGATAGGGCCTGCGCCGACCCCTATGGGGCCCGCAAGATCCGCACCGCTGTTTTTTATGGTCAGCGTACCGTTTACCACAATTACGGTGCCGTTATTTTGAGCGTCTATCGCCTTGCCGTTTAAATCCAGTGTCACGGTTTTACCGGCAGGAACCGTCAATGGGCTTCCGCCCCAGGAAATATCACTTGAAAGACTTACCGAAAGATTGTCGGTACTGTTTATAAGGTTTTGCAGTCCGCTCCAACTGCCGGCCGTCTGAGTCGCCGCAAACACCGCAGTCGGTACAAGGCAGATCACCGTACAAAGAGTGAGCAGAATGCTGAGTATTCGTTTATTCATTTCGCGTTACCTCCGTCTTGTATGTATCGGCTCAGTCAAGGGCAATAATGGTTATGCTGTACTGACTATCGTTGAAATTCGTATCCTGGAAGAGCATATCTATGTATTGAAATGTCAAAGTAATATCCTCTTCTGCCGTGTATATGGTGTTATATGACATAGTCAGTCTTACGCTTTGACTATCCTTCGGTATAATCACATAGCTTCGCGTCTCCAATGCCATTTCAGAACTGTTGTATCCGTCAATGAGTGATGCACCGCACGACTTATCATCGCCCTTAGCGCTGACCGTAACCGTTCCGCTGAACACCAAGCTATATGTATGACCTTTTGAAAGGGTGATTTTATTGCTCGATGAATTATAGGAAATCAAATTTCCGCTTTCTTTTTTCACAGTGAACGGAAGCGATGTTCGCCAGCTATATACTTTTCCGCTCGCAGCAAAATATCCGGCACAGGCACCGTCTTTTCCATCTTTTCCGTCTTTTCCGGCTGCACCGTCTTTTCCGTTGATGCCGTCTTTGCCGTCAATACCGTCGGTACCCGCGGCTTTTACACCGGTGTCGTTTGTACCGATCCACCAGTTGCCGTTTTCACCGATAAAGGGAGTTTTTCCGTCTTCGCCGTTGGTTCCGTTTATCCCGTCTTTACCGGCTGCGCCATCTTTACCGTTGATTCCGTCTTTGCCGTCAATACCGTCGGTACCCGCGGCCTTTACACCGGTGTCGTTTTCTCCGATCCACCAGTTGCCGTTTTCACCGATAAAGGGAGTTTTTCCGTCTTCGCCGTTGGTTCCGTTTATCCCGTCTTTACCGGTTGCGCCATCTTTACCGTTGATTCCGTCTTTGCCGTCAATACCGTCGGTACCCGCGGCCTTTACGCCGGTGTCGTTTTCTCCGATCCACCAGTTGCCGTTTTCACCGATAAAAGGGGTTTTCCCGTCTTCGCCGTTGATGCCGTCTTTACCATTAAGTCCCTGAAGCGTCGAAAGGTCGTATAGGTTCAGCCATATTTCGTCGCCTGCATAACGCCATTGCAGAGTGTTTACATTAACTCGGAACTCCGGCGTTTTTCCGTTTGCTCCGTCCGCACCCTTTTGTCCGGAGGGGCCTGTAATATCGGCAAGAGCCACAAGATTCTGCCAATCTTCTCCCTCATAGCACCACTGTATGTATAAATCAGCCTTTTGAACCTTTACTGTTTTACCGTTGATACCATCTTTACCGTCGATGCCATTCGTCCCATCCTTGCCGTCAATTCCATCGATGCCATTCTTGCCGTCGGCACCGTTTTCTCCCATAGCACCGGAAAGTTCGGCAAGCGACACCAGATCATTCCAGTCGGTGTCATCACTGTATTTCCACTGGATAGCAGTGCCATTGTTCCGCACCTCCAACCGATCCTTCGCCGTACTTGCTTGTTGTGTTCTGCTGCATCCGGCAAAAAATGCAATCCCCAGCGTCACCGCCACAAGCAGGCAGGCAATCCCATACAACCATTTTCTCATTCTTCGTTACCTCCGTTATATAGACTTAATCAAGAGCGGTTATTGTAATTGTTCCGTTGAAGCCGAGAAGCATAGTTTTATAGCTTGACTGCTCAATGATAAATCGCAGAGAAACATCTTCCTCCGACGCGACATATATCCGGCTAAAACTGAAATGGTGCTGATCCTTTGAATACGGCAGTTTTACGCCGTCTCTCTTTATGCGCGTAGCCTCTCTGCAATAGTTGTTATCGTAATTGTCCGTCATCTGAACAGAATAATTGCCGCTGCTGTCTTCATGCGATTGCAGCTCAATCGAGCCGCTGATGCTGACGCTGTAGGAGTGGCCGCGTTTCAATGTAATTTCATCCCTATAGATTGAAACAAGGCCGCCGCTTTCGGTTTCTTTATAAACCTTTATTCCGACAGGACGTTCGGCTCCGTTCTCTTTATAAAGCTCACCTTTTGCCCACAGTGTGCCGTAGAACCAGCCCGAACAGCTGCCGTTCTGACCGGCATCGCCTTTGTCGCCTTTATCCCCCTTGTCGCCCTTTTCGCCCTGAGATCCTGTGGCTTTCACACCGGTGTCGGTTTCACCGATCCACCAGTTGCCGTTTTCACCGACAAAAGGTGTATCACCGTTTTTTCCGTCGGCTCCGTCTATGCCGTCTATACCATTCCTACCATTGACACCGTCAATACCGTTGACACCATCTTTGCCATCTTTGCCGTCAAGCCCTTTCAGGGTCGAAAGATCATAAAGATTCAGCCATATTCCGTCGCCGCTATAACGCCATTGCAGGGTATCTTCGTTCACTCGGAACTCCGGTGTTTTCCCGTCAGCTCCGTCCGCACCGTTCTGCCCGGAGGGACCCGAAATATCGGCAATAGCTACAAGATTCTGCCACTGATCACCCTCATAGCGCCACTGTATGTAAGAATCTGTTCTTTTTACTTCTATGTTTTCGGCATCAGCGCCATTCTTTCCGTCAATTCCGTCTTTGCCGTTTTCTCCGGCAACACCTCTAAGTTCGGTAAGAGCCACAAGGTCGTGCCACTCCTGCTCGTCGGCATATTTCCATTGGATAGCCGTGCCGTTGTTTTGCACTCTTGGCAGCATAGCGGTTGTTTTTTTCGCTTTGCCCCATCCGACAGCAAGCACAATGCAAAGCGCCGAAAGGACAATGCAGAGTGCCGCAAGCACCGCTGTGAAAAGTTTTTTCTTTTTTTTCATCTTCTTTTCTCCGTTTGGAATCGTTATTACGGCGAAAATTCTACCAAAGCCCACGCCGTGAATGGGCAGCGCTTGACGGGTTTACGCTTTGTCAGTATCTTTTGTCTTGTATCTATCAATAAACATAGTAACCCCTTGCTTTAAAATCGCCATCTGAGATTTTAAATAGTATTCATCCTCAAACATCGCATAGTGCACACAAGCACGGACGAATATAAAAATAAGCGATGTGATTACAGTATACGGTATGCCGATCTTCGGCTCCAATAATTTAGCATATGCCGTATAACGCTCATTCACGCCTTCAAAAAACTTTTTTCCGTGTTCTATGTATTTCGGCAAAGTATAAACCTGATACATCAAGCGATATTTTTTGCCGTGTTTTTTTGCCGTCCAATACGGTACTTCTTCGATGAACCTCATAGCATCCTTCGGGTCGCTCGGCGCCTTCGCCATAAAATCCTCTTCTACTTTGGACATACAATAAGCGGTCGACTGAATAATGAGCTCATCAAGATCTTTGAAATAGCAATAAAGGTTTCCCGTCGTGCAACCGCACGCATCCGCCAATGCTTTAATTCCCGTTCCGGTCAGTCCGTTTTCGGCATAGCACTCAAAGCATTTTTCCATGATTTCCTGCTTTCGATCATTGTGCTGCTGTTCCGTTCTCATATTGATATATCGGCCTCCTGTGCTCTTATATATATCTGATCGTTTATTCAGATATAGTATAACATACTATTGAAGAAAAGGCAATTAAATTTGACGATATTTGTCGCCGAATGAAGGATTCAATCAGCAATATCGAAAGAAAAAAAGAAGCCTGTTTCAAAACCGCATTTTATGGCAAAATTAAAGTCTCTTTTGGGGAAGAAAAATAAAAAAGGCAGACGGATTTTAAAAATCCGTCTGCCTTGTATACCGCTATTTGGTCGCAATAAATTTCGGGGTTTCATATAAAAATGCTGCTTTAAGCTAAATGACCTTTGCCTCAACAGTCATTCGTTTTTTCTTGATTTGCGTGAGTGAAAAAGAACCGCCCGCACCTTGCAATAAAGGTGCGGGCATCCGTTCGATCAGGAAAGATACAATTTCATTTTATCAAATGATTTAGAGGTTTCATGATCTGCATTTTTAAAGTCGGCCGAAAACGAATTATAACTTCCGTCCGTTCTTATGACTATATTTGTCAGCGACAAATAGTTTTCGTAAAATGCTTTCAAAGCCGAATAGGCTTCCGTATATTCGTCCGGAGGGTTTTTGAGCTGCTTCATCAGTTCCAGAACCTCATCCTGATTATTTGAAATCGCCGACAAACTGCTCGAAAAATCCTTATCGGAAAGCAAATTATAGAGAGCATCGTTAAAATCGCTTACAAATTTGCCGTTTTCCATTGTGTATTTGTCTGTTTCCGAATCCCGCTTTTCGTGAATTGCATTATACCAAACGGCCAGTATTAAATTGCCTGCCGTTTCTGCTTCCGCCGCGCCGTCAAGCATTTTGTATGTAACCGTTTTTAAATTATCGTCATACTTTTTCAAATTTTCCGAATATATTTTTAAATTTTCCGCATCAATCGCCGCCTTTCTCTTACTGACAGCAAATGCCCCGATCAATCCGATAAGTATGACGGCCGATAGAATAATTGCAGTAATCATAATACCTTTATGCTTTTTCTTTTTCGGGATATCGACACCGTTAGAGGCGCCGCAAGCAGGGCATGTGTCCTGTTCCTTCGGATATTGTCCTCCGCATTCGGGACAGGTTATAGCAGTGGTGGAAATAGTATCGTTTTGGTAATTGCAGTGCGGGCAAACAGCGGCTTTATCGCTGATGGATTGTCCGCAATTCGGGCAGTGAATCAATGCCATTTTGATTTCTCCTTTCTTAATCGTCCTCGTCCTCGTCGTTTGGCCACGACGAGATAAAATGAATATCCCCGCTGTCCATATCCATGGCCATATTGTCACCCATGCGCATCAGCATATTACCGTCGGAGTCAATTGCCATGTTGTCGGAAACGGTGTACGCAAAATCACCATCGTCATAGTCGAAGAAACGCTTGCTCATAGAGATTTCTCCTCAATCTTCAATAATCTTGTATTCCATACGGGAGCCTTTGACTCTGCGTGCGTGGTAGTGGGTGCCGTTCGCTTTCCAGTGCGGAAAGCGATCTGCTTTTTCCTCGTTGGTATCACGATGGCAAATGATAATGTTTTCGGGGACGTTGCAACCGCCGGCGGAAAGCGGACGGATGTGGTCGATCGTCGGGTGATAAGCACTGTTCGGATTCCCGCAAGCGGATTTTTTCATCAGCCGTCCGGTATAATCATACGCCTCTTGCTTTGTACCGAAAAACCGGCTCCATACATCGATGGTCTTATACTTTGACATTTTAAGTACCTCCTTTTCAGTTGTTATTTATATTCTATAATCCAAACGGATAACTGTCGATGAACCGCATGGTTCAAGATACCCTTTAATAATTTGATGTGTCCGGTTTTACTTTGCGTATGGCATCATAGGAAGCATTTAGCTCTTTTATCAGACGGTCAATCGTCAGATTGCTTGATTGACTGTGAACTTTAACGGTATTGGAACAGAATTTCATGCAGTCATGTTTTGCTCGAGAAAAGAAGTATGACACAAAATCATTGTCATAATCAAAGTTAAAAAAGTCCATGGCGTTTCGAACAACATCATCTACAGGTGCCTTAAAGGAATCTGAGGCAAAATACCTCTTTGCTGAATCAAAAGCCTCGTCAACCATGGATTGCAGTTTGTTTAAAACCTTTGTATTATGAGCGATCGCTTTTTTGAGTAATACCTCGGAATATTTATTTTTTGCTTGTATCATTCGGTCAAGAAGCATTGACAAATAAGGATACACAAATATATGCTTGTTGCCGAATTGATCTACAATCTCAAATTCTTCCGAGAAGTAGCCTAATACTTTATCGCTTGATTTTTCAATTTCAGATATGACATTTTCATTGTAATAGTCTTTGCAGCAAGTCATCGGGCTTGTATAAACGCATAGCTGATATAAAGTGGGGATTTCCCGTGCACGCAAACTTGTAAGTATGTCAAAATCGTTATTTTCCATAGCCAATGCAATCATTTTTTGACGCAGACCTCGTTCCTCACAATGAGATCCGAGCTCTGTATCAAGAGAGTCGATCAAACCTCGGCGTTTAATGCTCGTTCCCGCTCCAAATCCAAGAATGTATCTGGTACAATCATGTTCGCTGTCATCAACAAACCAAATATAACGGTTATCCATCAGATATTTCATAAATTCATAGTTTTTGAATTCAAGTGCATAGTCTATAACGGTTTTATTGTATTCATCCGGATTTAGAAATAATTTGTCTTCTCTTTTGATATATCGATCCCACATTTCGGGGTCATGAGAAAAGGCTATTTCATAATTTGTAACATGATTGCTGATTGGTTGATAGTGTTTACCTGCGCTTAAAATTTCCTCACAAGAAACCCCTAATAATTCACAGAATAGCGGCAAATCGTAGGTTTGGATCGCTTTGCTGCCTTTTATAATTTGAGACATCCTATTCTGCATTTTTGCAATCTCTCCATTGGAGGCATCCAGCTTTGCAAGTTTCAAATAAGCAATACAAAACTGCCTGACATTCGGATAATCGCTTTTTTCAATCAGCATATTTAAATAACGCCCAACCTTTTCATTGTTCCTTTCTAAATAGAACATATATTGCACCTCCGTATTCTATTTTTATTTTACTTCAATTCGATCAAACAGTCTATTACCTATTTGTGTATGAAAAAAGACTATTGCAGTTATTTAATTTATTTATGTATGCTTTTGGCATATATTTATTATAATAGCCCTTGCTGTTGCCGACAAACGGTTTTGCAGGATACATAGTTTATCCTCCGCTGAGGTATACGTCCGACACAAGCACAGCATTTTGAATTTTCCGGCAAACAGTCTACTTGTCAAAAGGATTCCGCCAAAATTCTCTTGCTCATAAAAACAAGAAATCCGAGTTTCATAAAACAAAAAGTCCTTGAAAACTCAATGTTTTCAAGGACTTCGTTGGCGGAGAAGGAGAGATTCGAACTCTCGAACCGCTTTTGACGGTTACACGATTTCCAGTCGTGCGCCCTCGACCAGCTAGGCGACTTCTCCATGCAACTTATGCAAGTACTTGAATAGTATATCACTTTTAAAGAATAAAATCAAGGGTATTTTTTATTTTTCATTATATTTTTGCTTTTTTCTCGATTGCAATATTTAATTGAACGGTATCAAAAAAATTTACACGGCAAATACAAATGAAGATTTTTAAAAAAGCATTCTCTCCGATCGGTTGAATATGCATCGCGAAAACACAATGTCTCAATCGAATAAATTTCGTTTTGCCTCCGTAATAAAACGGGAGAAACGGATCACTGAATATAAAAACGTTTCTCCCCATATATTCCGATTAAAATCGAACCCGTTTGACCGACAGACACCTTCCCTTTTTTTCGTCCACCTCAAAAACGGCTCCGCTACACTGCCATTCTCCGTGGCTTGCCACCTGGAATCTCACAGGACGCTTTGTCAAAAAACGCTCGATCGCCCGGTCGGAATCCATTCCCAATACCGAATCAACGGGACCGCACATTCCGATATCCGTAATAAATCCCGTGCCGCCCGGGAGTATACGTTCATCCGCGGTCGGAACATGAGTATGCGTTCCGAAAAAAACAGCGAGCTTTGGAAATAGGGAATCAAGATATTGTGCCAGAGCGGCTTTTTCGGCGGTTGCCTCCGCATGAAAATCGATAATTGCAAAATCAAATGCATCCTTCTCATTTTCTAAAATTGATTTTGCACAGTAAAAGGGATGGTCTACCGCTTCCATAAAAGCAGTACCCAAAAGATTTAATACCAAAATCCGATACTGATTGTGCTCAAAAATAACATATCCGTTTCCCGGAGCAGTTCCGGGATAATTTGCCGGACGCAACACATTTTTATTTTCAGCCAATAATTCACACACATTTTTGCCTTGCCATGTGTGATTTCCTCCGGTCAAAACATCGACACCGGCCCAAAAAAGTCGATTCGCCCCGGATTCATCCACACCGTTTTGCTTGGCACTGTTTTCGGCATTGGCTACGCAAAAATCGATCGCTTCTTCTTTTCTCAATTTTCCCAAACGTCGTTCAAGATATGCAATGGATTCTTCTCCGACAACATCACCGATCGCCAATATTTTCATAAAAACTCCGTTCTTCCGATACAAAAACGGAGTGCGGTTGATGCCTCACTCCGTTCATTTGTCAATGGTCAATGAATATCCTCAAAAGAGCTTACAGACTACTTTGCAAAATCGGTAACTCGGCTCTCGCGAATCAGGTTTACTTTAATCTGTCCGGGATATTCCAACTCTTCTTCAATTTTCTTAACAATATCTCTGGCGATAACCACCATCTGATCGTCGTTCACTTTTTCCGGCTTCACCATAATGCGAATTTCGCGTCCGGCTTGGACGGCGAAGGACTTCTCAACGCCGGCAAAGCTGTTGGATATTTCCTCAAGCTTTTGCAAGCGCTTAATGTAATTCTCTAAATCTTCACGACGGGCACCGGGGCGTGCTGCAGAAATATCGTCTGCCGCATCGACAATCAAAGCCACTAAAGTATGCGGCTCCACGTCGCCGTGGTGAGATTCTATTGCATGGATAACCTCACGGTTTTCCTTGTACTTTTTCGCAATATCGACACCGAGCTGTACATGTGAGCCTTCGACTTCTTGCGTTAAGGACTTTCCGATATCATGCAAAAGTCCGGCACGCTTAGCCATTGTAGAATCAATTCCGATTTCATCCGCAATCATTCCGGAAAGCAATGCCACCTCAATCGAATGGTTAAGCACATTTTGTCCGTAGCTGGTACGGAATTTCAAACGTCCCAAAAGTTTTACTAAATCCGGATGTATTCCGTGGATCCCAACCTCAAACACAGCACGCTCGCCGGCTTGTTTGATAACAGCCTCAACCTCTCGGCGGGATTTATCCACCATTTCCTCAATGCGGGAAGGATGAATCCGTCCGTCCGAAATCAATTTTTCCAAGGAAAGCCTTGCAATCTCTCGGCGGATCGGATCAAAACTGGAAATAGTAATGGCTTCCGGTGTATCGTCAATAATCAAATCAACACCGGTCAATGTCTCGATCGCACGGATGTTGCGTCCTTCGCGACCGATAATCCGTCCTTTCATCTCATCGTTCGGCAGCGGAACTACCGAAACCGTTACTTCAGAAACCAGATCAGACGCCAAACGCTGGATTGCCAAGGTAACAATATTGCGCGCTTTATCGTCCGCCTCTTCCTTAATTTGCTGCTCAATTTCAATAATCTTCGCAGCCGCTTCGTGCTTCACATCGTCTTCAATCTTGGAGAGCAACTGCTGTCTGGCCTGTTCAATCGTCAATGCTGAAATTTGCTCCAAGGTCGTTAACTGCTGTGCCTTGATTTTTTCGATTTCTTCTGTTAAGTCGGAATTCTCCCGAATCTTACGATTCAGTGTTTCCTCCTTTTTTTCTATGTTTTCAATCTTACGGTCCAAAGCTTCTTCTTTAGAAACAGCACGCCGTTCAAGGCGAGATACTTCATTACGACGCTCTTTAATTTCACGCTCTGCATCGTTTTTGGTTCGCAAAACCTCTTCTTTGGCCTCTAAAAGTGCCTCTTTTTTCTTGGTCTCCGCCAGTTTAATTCCGTCATCGATAATTTTTTTGGCTTGCTCTTCCGCTGAACCGATTTCGGCTTCAGATACTTTCTTGCGATAGAGAATACCGCCTGCAACGCCGAGCGGAATCGCTATGATTATCGTGATTAACGCTGTAATTACAATTTCGATCATAAAACACCTCCTTAATATGTTCTGAAAATCCTGTACTTTTCATTTTTAAACATAAGTTTAAACATAAGGTCAATTTAATAATTTAATGATAGATAACTATATACCTATGAAATAAAAGGCAAGCAAAAAAACATCTTACCTCTTAAAATTACAATACCATTATGCCATAATAATATTTTAATAAAAAAAGACTGCTGTGTCAATATCAAATATAATAAATCTCGGTATTTCTGATTGCCTTGAAAAAGAGACCGAAAAGCTTAGCGCTTTTCGATCTCTTTAAACTTACAAAATCTCATTCTTAATTTCGACGGTTTCAAGCGTTGAGAATGCATCACGCAGCAATTCATCATAGTTTTCAAGCTTTGCCTCCTGAAGTTCTACCTTTGCGGCCTCCGGCTTCGTACGAGGATGCCGGGGAGTAAACACCGTACAGCAGTCTTCATAAGGCAGGATTGAGGTTTCAAACGTATCAATCTTTCTGGATACGGAAATAATCTCCTCTTTATCCAAGCCGATACAGGGGCGAAACACCGGGATCGACACGACGCTGTCCGTTACGGCAAGCGCCCGCATTGTCTGACTTGCCACCTGTCCCAAGCTCTCACCGGTCGTCAGTGCATCGCAGCCGAATCGCTCCGCGGTCATTTGCGCCAAACGCATCATAAACCGACGGAGCAGAATGGTGAAATAATCTTCGTCGCAGCAGTCGCGCAGCGCTTCTTGAATTTTGGTAACCGATATAACATGCAGTTGGATATCTCCGCAATATCGCGCCATCTTTTTGGCCAAAGCAAATACTTTTTCTTTTGCCCGTTCGCTCGTATACGGATAGGATTCAAAATGCAGAGCCTCGGTAATTACGCCGCGTTTTGCCATCATATATCCCGCAACCGGGCTGTCGATTCCGCCGGACAGCAAGAGCAGTGAGCGACCGTTTGAACCGATCGGCATTCCTCCCGCCGCACGCTCGCTTTGCGAGGCAATATATGCTTTATAATCCCGTATTTCAATACGCAAAACAACATCGGGATGATGCACATCCACCGCGATATGCGGAACAGCCTCCAACACTGCCTCACCGGCCATCGCGCTGATTTGCATGGAATTATATGCAAAGCTTTTATCCGAGCGCTTGGTTTCAATTTTAAAAGTTTTTTTATTGGCAAGATACGTCGGTGCTAACGCGCACAGTGCCGTCAAAATGGCATCCATATCTTTTTCTGCTTCGACGGCGCGATTCACCATTGATATGCCGAAAACTTTTTTTGCTTCTTCAAAAAGAACATCCATTGAAATTTCTGTTTGAATCGGTTCAATATAAATGGTGCTCTGTACAGTATAAATTTCAAATTTACCGAAAAACGAAAAACGATACCGCAGCGAACGCAGCAACAAATTTTCAAACTGTCTCCGGTTTGCGCCTTTCAAGGCAATTTCACCGTACTTGCACAAAATAACTTCTTTCATAGAAAACTCCTAAAAATTAATTCCGCGTCTCACTGACGAATCTGACCGTCACCGCAAACCAGATATTTTACGGTCGTAAGCTCCCGAAGTCCCATCGGCCCTCTTGCATGTAATTTTTGAGTGGAAATACCGATTTCCGCGCCGAAGCCGAACTCCTCCCCGTCTGTAAAGCGAGTGGAAGCGTTCACATACACAGCGGCACAATCCACTTGTGCCTGAAATTTCCGAGCCGTTTTAATATTCTCTGTAATAATGCATTCACTGTGCCCGGTCGTATATTCTCGAATATGCGCAATCGCCTCATCCACCGAGTCAACAATCTTTACCGCAATAATATAATCGTTATATTCCGTCGCATAATCCTCTGCGGAAGCCGCTGTCGCTTGACTTAACACGGCACGGGTACGCTCACATCCGCGGATTTCAAGATTGAACGGACGGGTTTGTTCATAAAATTTCGGCAAAAACTTTTCTGCAACCGACGCATGGCAAAGCAAGGTTTCAATCGCATTGCAAACAGACGGACGTTGCGTCTTTGCGTTTACGGCTACCCGCACCGCCATGTCCAAATCGGCATCGGCATCCACATAAAGATGACAATTCCCCGCCCCTGTTTCAATCACGGGTACCTTTGAATTTTCCACAACGGAACGGATTAATCCCGCGCCGCCCCGCGGAATCAGCACATCAATCAATCCGCGCATCTTCATCAAAGCCTCCGAGCTTTCGCGGGTAGTATTATCAATAAATCCGATTGCACTTCCCGGCAATCCGACGCGCTCGAGAGAATCACGCATAATTTTAATCAAACAGCGATTGGAACAAATGGCCTCTTTTCCGCCGCGCAGTACCACTGCGTTACCCGCTTTAAGGCAAAGCACCGCCGCATCTACCGTAACATTCGGCCGAGCCTCATAGATCATTGCGCAAACGCCGAGCGGAACACGTATCGCCGTGATTTCCAAACCGTTCGGGCGTTCCGTGCGCGTGCCTTCGCCGAGCGGATCCGGCAGTGCCGCAACCTTCTCAGCCGCATTGGCAATAGCATTGATACGCGCATGATCCAGTCTCAGGCGATCCACCATGGAAGTTTTCATACCGTTTGCTTCTGCAGCGGCGATATCCCGCGCATTCTCGGCAATAATCTCATCACTATGTTCCCGTAGCGAACGGGCAATTTCTTCAAGAGCCTTGACCTTTTGATACTTGGATGCCTGCGCGACCAAAACCGATGCTTCCTTCGCCGCACGACACTCCTTCTGAACATAATCAAAAATGTCCTGTCCCATCACACTCATCTCACTTTCGTTTGTTATGACTCAAAGCAATAACGCTTTCAGCTCCGATAAACGGTCGATTGCACAGATAAAATCTCGCCGTTCATCTTCAAAAATATTTCGCCGATAAAAACATGCTTGCATTTCAGCGGACAGCGGTCCTTCTATATCCCATTCAAAACGATCGCCGACGTATAAGCAATTTTGCGGCTTATAATTTAACCGCTCGGCGGCAAGCTGAAAAATACGGGGGTCCGGCTTTGCATATCCCACTGCTTCCGAAACCAGAATGATATCCATTTGCGGTTCAAGTTTTGCCCTTTTGATTTTTTCGCTTTGAAGCACAGTACGTCCGTTTGTAATAATTCCCAAACGATATCCACCGTTTTTGAGTGCACATAAGGTATCCATTGTATCGTCAAATACAACCGTATACCGACGGTAATCCTTTTCATAGCTTTGTGCAATTTCTTCCGTCAAGATTTTTTGACCGGCCTGTTCCAGTTTTATGACAAAATGAGAAAACACCTCGTCCCGCGGAGTCGCCCCACGGCGTTCAAAGCGAACAAGGTCCTCAATCGCATCTTTGATAAAAGTCTCATCGGAAACCGAATGCGCTATCATAAAATCCGTTGCCCAGTTTCGAAACATCCGGTTGCGATCAATTAAGGTATCGTCCAAATCAAAAAGCACCGCATAAATATCATTTCGATTTTTCATCACTGACCCCACCGAAAATATGTTCCCACTTTTTTTCCGTCAAAAATATCATAAAGGA
Source organism: uncultured Eubacteriales bacterium (assembly GCA_934365155.1). Taxonomy (GTDB): domain Bacteria; phylum Bacillota; class Clostridia; order Oscillospirales; family CAG-272; genus RGIG8399. The sequence goes on from CAKRMZ010000031.1 coordinate 16,218, forward strand.
TATCCGGATTCTCTCCATTCACAATGATCATGGGGATATCCGCAGCGCACACCATGCTGGCTGCACGCAATTTTGTTGCCATGCCTCCGGTCCCGCGGGAAGAGCCGATTCCTCCGGCCATCGAAAGAATTTCATCCGTCAGTGTATCCACCACGTCAATCTTTTTGGCATCGGCACAAACACGCGGATCCGCCGAAAACAAACCTTCTACATCGCTCATATTAATCAGGATATCCGCATTGCATAAAATAGCTACATAAGCGGAAAGCGTGTCGTTTCCGCCAAAATTCACGCCTTCAATTGAAATGGAATCATTTTCATTCACAATCGGCACACAGTTCATTTTTAGCAATGTGCGGAATGTATTGCATGCATTGTGCCGAAGCGTTTCGTCATCCACAACGTCTTTCGTAATCAATACCTGCGCTACCGTATGTCCAAACGAAGCAAACAGTTCCCCGTAGATACGCATCAATTCACTTTGTCCCACCGCGGCCATCGCCTGTTTTTCCTCTGTGCTCATCGGATAATGATGCAAACCGATCTTTGCCGAGCCGGCGGATACCGCTCCGGAGCTCACCACAACAATTTCCTTTCCGCTGTTTTTCAAATCGGCAAGAACATGCACAAAGCGCTCCAAGCGTCTCAAATTGATTAAACCGGTCTGATATGTCAGCGTTGACGAACCGATTTTCACGACAACGCGCTTGGCATTTTTGATGCGATCCATGATATTTTTACTCCTAATTTAGTCAAAAAAATAAAAAAAGACTTTTCTTGTTTCGTGTTTTATATTATAATTATAAATATTATACTTCTAACTTACAAAAATTTCAACCTTAAAACCGAAATTAAGGAGGAATCATCGTGAAAAACAAATGCAAAGTGGAGATTTCCGGAATTCAACTCACTATGCTTTCGGATAACAGTCCCGAAGAAATCAAATCCATGGCAGACGCATTGGATAAAAAGCTCCGCGAGTTAACAATCGATCAGTATCACTATAACAAAACCGAAGCGGCTATCATATGCGCACTGGATTTTTTAGAGGAAAACAAAAGGCTTGAAAAATCCCTTGCCCAATTAAAGCATCAATTGGAAACACAAAAATTAGATCTTGAAATTTTGAAGATTGAAAACGAAAAGCTTAGAAACAAAAAAGAATAAGGCGGGTTGATCACAAATGAAATTTTTGCAGCATCCCGAGCTGCTCGTTCCCGCAGGATCGGCGGACGCACTTTCCGCAGCAATCAACGGCGGCGCGGATGCCGTTTATTTTGGCGGCACCGCTTTTAATGCCCGTCAAAACGCGAAAAATTTTGATAGAAGCGCCATGCGCAACGCCATTGACCGCTGCCATTTTTACGGTGTGCGAACCAACATTACGTTTAATACGCTACTTTACGAAAAGGAATATCCTGAAGCACTGCGTTATGCCGAATTCCTGTACAATGCCGGAGCAGACGCCTTGATTGTCGCCGATTTCGGATTGGCCTCCGCAATCAAAGCCTACTTCCCGCAAATGGAGCTGCACGCCAGTACACAGGCAAGTATCCACAACACTGACGGTGTCGCTGCCGCCAAAGCTCTCGGATTTTCCCGTACGGTTCTCGCACGGGAGTTACCGGAACACGATGTGCGTGAAATTTGCAAAAGAGCATCCGAAATCGGCATGGAAACGGAAATGTTTATCCATGGTGCCCTTTGTGTATCCGTTTCCGGGCAATGCCTGTTTTCATCCTTGGTCGGCGGACGCAGCGGCAATCGCGGTGAATGTGCGCAGCCATGCCGGCTCCCCTATCAGGGCGTTCCCGGGTGTTCTTATCCGCTGAGTCTCAAAGATCTTTCCCTCGCGGACCGCATTCCGGAAATCCTGTCTTTAGGAGTCTCTTCTCTGAAAATCGAGGGGCGGATGCGCAGCCCGGAATATGTTTATACCGTAACACGCATCTACCGCCGTCTTTTGGACGAAGAACGCGCCGCGGAGGAAAGCGAAAAAAATATACTCCGTGCCGCTTTTTCGCGCAGCGGCTTCACCGATGCATATTTTACATCCCGTATATCCGACGCAATGTGCGGCACCCGAACCGAAAAAGACAAAAAGCAAGGAGCTGAATTTGAAAAAAGCGTTGCGATTTCAGAACGCAAGCTTCCCGTTCAAATCGATGCTCGGTTTCGCTCCGATTGCCCGACAAGAATTTGTATGCAGCTCGGCAACCTCCGCGCTGAAGCCACCGGCGCGACACCGATGCTGGCGCGCTCCGCACCGATTACAAAGGAGGATTTCAAATCGTCCGTCTTAAAGCTCGGCTCCACCCCGTTTTCCGCCGGCCATCTGAATATCGATTTTGAGGACGGACTGTTCCTGCCGAAGGCAGAGCTGAATCGGCTCCGCCGGAATGCGACCGAGGAGCTGTATGAACAAAGAATTCAAGAAAGTCAAAAGCGACGTCCGATTTTGCATCCGGAGTTTTCAGTGCCGTTCCCGGTTTTCGCCGACAAGCATTTCCGTGTTTCCAATATTGCCGTATTTTCTTCATGCGACAATTTGCCGGGCAGCCAAGTGCTTTCCTTTTTTGACGAAATCTATATCAGCGCATATGCATATGCCGAAGCCGAGAAAAAGCAGTTACCCCTTAAGGGGATTACGGGCATTGTCATGCCTGCGGCCTTTTTTGATCATGAAAAAAGCAGGTTTGATTCTCTTTTGCGTCGGGCCAAAGCAAACGGTATAAAACATGCCGTCTGTGAAAACATCGGTCAAATTGCGCTGTTGAGAGAAATCGGATTTCAAATTCATGGGGGATTTCGGCTCAATGTTTACAGTGCGGCTTCGTCCGATGCTCTGCTCACTCTTGGGGTGTCGGATATCTGTCTTTCGCCGGAGCTGTGCCTTGCCGCCATGCGTGATATATCGCTCCCCTGCCCGAAAGGTGCCATCGTATACGGAAGCATTCCGTTGATGACTCTGGAAAAATGCATCTTCCGATGCTTTGAAAATTACTCTGACAGCGCCGATACGCACCGAAATTGTCCGTTTCACCGCAATTCTCCGCCAAACCTTGTGGATCGGAGAGGAGTCCGTTTCCCGGTTCTCCGCGATTTTTCCCATCGCAATGTGATTCTCAACAGCGTTCCTGTTTATATGGCGGATCGCAGCGACGAGCTTTTAGCGGCAAACATTCAAAACCGCTGGTTCCTTTTCAACCGTGAAACGGAATCTGCAATCGAGAACATTGTTCATTCTTACCGCACTTACAGCCCGGCAAACTTTCCCATTCGTCGCATGTAATGCCCATTGTTATATCTATTTTTATTTTCCCCTGTACTTCTTATCAGAAAGGACCTTTCCCATGCGAAAAAATTTTTGGCTGAATCTCTTTCTTATCTGCGCCGGCATTGTGATCGGCACGTTAATCGCAAAGCTCACAGCATC
>CAKRMZ010000032.1 GCA_934365155.1 uncultured Eubacteriales bacterium
GCTTCACAGGAATAATTCATCGGATAGGAAATTTGATTTTCCGTTTCTCCTAAAAAGCTTCCGTAATAAATAATCTGCAATGTGTTTGATTCGTAAATCGAACGGATTATGACACCGTTTTCGCCCTCGGCGCTTTCTATGAGCAAACCGTTTCCAAGATAGATTGCAACATGGTGAATTTCATCCATTTGAGCGTGCGGGCACGGCATGGGAAGCCCTTCGGACTCTCTCCAGTTTCGGCAACATTCCTCATCCCATTGCCAAAATACAAAATCGCCGGGCTTTAACAGCTCAAGACTGTCGACGCCGTAATCAAACGAATGCAATTGTCCGCGTTGATTTAAACGCCATGCATGCCCCCAAGAAGCATTTTGAGGCAAATAATCGATTTGTCGGTCGATGCACACCTGACTGACAAAGCCTCCGCAGGAAAATCCGTTATCTTCTCCATAAAGATCATACGGACGTCCCAAATACTGGAGTGAATCATGTACAAATAAGGTACGGGCATCATTTTCATAGCCGTTTTCAATGCGGTATTCAGTCATAAAATAATTATCACCGAATATATATATGATATGGCCAATCAAAATCGATTGATTTTTTACCGCTTTGCCGGTCTTGGTATCGAAATAATAAAGATGACCGTTGACCCAATTTAATCCGTACTGCATTTGTCCGCTGAGGCTGCCTCGGAAATAATAAAGGTCGCCGTTATAGGTCTGAAGACCCTTAGCTAAGGTCCCGTTTCCTTGAAAATAGTAGGTTGCTCCGCTTGAAACCGTATATATTCCGACCTTTCGGATGCAAGTTTCGGGATCAAAATAGTAATATTTCCCATTAATCAGCTGAATCCCTTTCAGTGCTGTGTATTGGGTATCGTGAAAGTAATATTGATTGCCCTCAACAGTTATCCAACCGGATTTCCGATTATGGGTGACTGGATCATAATAGTAGAGGTGATTATTGATTTTTGTGAGACCACTGTATGTTTCACCGGCATGTGCGACAATTCTGGAACAAGAAAGAAATATGAAAAATACGAATACAAACGCTAAGGTTACGAAGAAGAATTTTCGCGGGGAAGTCAACTTGGAAATTGTTTGCATGGTGTAGTATCCTTTCTCTATTCATTATCGGAGACATATTGCGAGGTAAATTGATGCGTCCCTTGTGTAATGCCATTATAGTAAGAGGAAATGACTTTAACAACCAAAATAAAAGAAAATTAATGTCAATTTAATTAAAAAAAGGCGAAAACAATCATATTTTCATGCATTCGCCCGATTTATGAGATTAAAACATTAAGTTTAATGGAACAAGTGAAAAAAGGAAAAGACACGGCAGTATTAAAAACTGCCATGTTTTTATATCATATCCGGAAAAGGATTATTGTTTCTGATTTTTCTCCAAATATGAAACGACATCTGCCACTGTGTGAAAATTATGATATTCGGTTTCGGGAATTTCGATCCCCATCGTATTTTCAAATTCCAAAATCAAATCGGCAAGCTCTAAAGAATTTAAACCTAAGTCATGAATTAAATCCGACTCCATGGTGATTTTGGACATATCGATATCCAGTTGGTCATTCAAAATTTTTTTCAGTGTTTCTAACATAAAACCCTCCGTAAATAAAAAAAATTAAAATAAGAAATGGACTTTATCAAAAAGGTATGATATAATAAACAAAAACAGGATGTTTTACTGCTTATTTTATATATTGACAATACCGAACAGGATTCGGCTTACAGTAAATACAACCCGCTTTCAGTTTACATCATTCTGCAAAAATATCCATCCATTTTTTGCATTTTTATATTCTACATTTTATGTTTGCGATAATAGAGTGAATTTGCACTGTCTCCTACGGATAGAATGGGGCTCTACCTATAGGAGAATTTGCAAATAGTGAGGAGGACAGGGGTTTGAAAGATATAAAAAAGACCATCGGGCAGCAGATTACTGCTTTACGCACTGCGAATAAAATGACACAGGCAGAGCTTGCGGAGCAATTAAATTATTCTGATAAATCCATATCCAAATGGGAACGCGGAGAATCCATACCGGATATTTCGGTTTTAAAAAAAATTGCCGATATATTTTCGGTAAGTGTAGATTATCTGACAAAAGAGCCTCAAGAGGATACCAATCCGATTGTTGAGCCGACGATTCCCAAGAAAGGAATCTCCAATCGCTCCAAAGCGATTATTACGGCGCTCAGCACGCTGGGCGTTTTGTTTATTGCCGCATTTATCTGTATGATGCTGAAAGCATTTGAGATTGTTCATGCAGAGCTTTCTTTTGTATATGCAATTCCCGCATGCTTGATTGTATTGCTGATATTCAATTCGCTTTGGGGAAAAAGGGCGCTCAATTTTGTTATTATTTCCTTACTTATTTGGAGCATTATCAGCATTTTATATGTAGTTTTGATTCGCTATAAAATATGGATGCTTTTTATTATCGGCGGTTTCGGACAGGTTGCTGTATTGCTGTCGATCGGTTTCTTTAAAAAAAGCAAACCGTAAATTCTCATACCGGATTTTTAAATTCGTAAAAATCAAATAAACAAAGGCAGCTTTTTGGAAGCTGCCTTTGTCTTGTATTATTTTGAAAAAACGGTCGTTTTTTAAAATGCCCAGTTGCCGTTTTTGAAAATAGGAACGCATTTTCCGTCACGGGTATGCGCCGATATGTTCAGGGTAGCGGTACCGATCATAAAATCTTCATGAATAAGGGAAGAGTTAATTCCTTTTTCGCGGCATTCCTGTAAGGTGTATTTATCATAATTTTTAATACAGTTGGCAAAGCCTTCACCCAGCGCTAAATGGCAGGCTGCGTTTTCATCAAACAAGGTATTGTAAAAAAGCAGATTGCTTTCGCGAATCGGTGAATTATACGGCACCAATGCGCATTCGCCGAGATATGAGGCACCCTCGTCCATCGTGATCATCCGTTGCAGCAACTCTTCATTCTTTTCTGCTTGAACTTGGACGGCTTTTCCGTTTTCAAACCGGATTGAAAAATTTTCAATTAATTCGCCGTTATAAGACAGAGGACGACTGGAATATACAATTCCGTCTGCCTTTCCCCTCATCGGGGTAATGAAAATTTCTTCACTGGGAATATTCGGATTGAAAAATTCTCCGCTCAGCGTATATTCTCCGCCTCCCATAAATAAAGCATCCGGAATCATGCCTATTTGGAGATGCGTGCCGTTGGGATCATTATATTCAAGACTTTCGATTTGGAGCGCATTCAAATAATCGCACCGATATTGAAGTTCGTCGTTATGTTTTTTCCATGCCAAAACAGGGTCATCATCCACTCTTGATGTAAAAAGAATGGCTTCCCATAACTTTTCGACCGCACTTTTTTCGTCGTCATGCGGAAACACTTTTTTTGCCCATTTTATACCGGGTACTGCGGCAATGCACCATTTGTATCGGCTGTCCATGGCATCCCGAATCGGTTTGATTATTTTATATCTTTCTTGCAGTGCGGCGGCATATTTATTTTGATCGATTCCTTTCAGCCCATCGGGGTCTTCTGAAATTAGATACAGCATAACCGGAAGGCGATCTCTTCGATATTTTAGCCGGCAAATTTCATATTCTTCCAATCGTCCTAAAATATCTTCGCTTTTATAAGTAATATCAATTTTTGAAAAAGGCTGATGAGTCCAATCAATATTTACCTTTTCGGCTCCGAGCTTATAGCATTCCTCCGCTACCATGCATACGAAATCCGGGCAATCAAGCTCCGCACGAATGACAACTTCGTCGCCGGCCTTTACATTGCCCCCGACCGATGCGATTAAATGTGCATAGTTTTGAATTCTTTTCGGATCCATTTAAAATTCTCCTTTAAAACAATTGCGTTAAAGCACCTAAACTATTTGCATTATATCATATGGTCTCCGATTCTGCAACAAACAATTCAAGGCTTATCATCCGATTTTCTTAAATGATGTTTTATGTGAATTTATTATTGCATAAAAAAGCTTCTTATGCTATAATATGAGAAAATATGCGCAAAGGAATGTTTTTAAGTTCTCTTGTTTGCGCAAATTTGTCGCGTTTATTTATTAATATTTTATACAATTCACAGTAAAGGATTACCAAAAAACATGAAAATTTTAGTCATTAATGCAGGAAGTTCTTCTTTGAAGTATCAGTTAATCGATATGGCAAATGACCAGGTAATGGCCAAAGGCCTTTGTGACCGTATCGGTATTGCCGGAAGTAATTTTAAACACAAGGTTCCCGGCAAAGACGACTACAAAGCAGAGATCCCGATGAAAAATCATGAGGAAGCGATTAAAGTTGTAATTGACACCATTACCTCAAAAGAGCACGGCGTGATAAATTCCGTCGATGAAATTAATGCTGTCGGACACCGCGTTCTGCACGGCGGTGAGAAATTCTCCGGTTCCGTACTTATTGATGAGCATGTTATCAAAACAATTGAAGAGTGCTGTGAATTGGGCCCGCTTCACAATCCGCACAATCTTACCGGAATTCGTGCTTGTGAAGATCTTATGGGAAATATTCCTCAGGTTGCCGTATTTGATACCGGATTCCATCAAACAATGCCGGACTATGCATATATGTATGCGCTCCCTTACGAATACTATGAAAAATATAAAGTCAGACGTTACGGTTTCCACGGCACGTCTCACCGTTATGTCAGCCGCCGTGCTGCTGAAATGCTCGGTAAAGATCCCGCAGATTTAAAAATTGTCACCTGCCATCTCGGAAACGGCTCTTCGATTTCCGCTGTAAAGGGCGGCAAATGCTATGATACCACAATGGGAATGACTCCTCTGGAGGGTATTATGATGGGTACCCGTTGCGGATCGATCGACCCGGCTATTGTTCCGCTGTTGATGGAGAAAGAGCATCTCACCACCAAAGAAATCGATACGATTATGAACAAAAAATCCGGTATGCTCGGTGTTTCCCAGAAAACCAGCGACAACCGTGATATTCAGCTTGCGGCTGAAGCAGGCGACAAAAAGTGCCAGCTTGTTGAAAATATGTTCTGCCATCAGCTTACCAAATATGTCGGCGGTTTTGCTGCTGTTATGGGCGGCGTTGATGCTGTGGTATTCACCGGCGGAATCGGTGAAAACAATCCCAAATATCGTTCTTATGTGGCAGATAAACTCCGCTTCCTCGGCTGTGCCATTGACGAAGAAAAGAATGCAAAACGCGGCATGGAGATTGATATTTCCACCGCTGATTCAAAGGTCCGCTTCTTAGTAATTCCGACCGAGGAAGAATTAACCATTGCAAGAGATACTTATGAAATCGTAAGTGCTTTAAAGAAATAATTGGTTTAATCTTTTACAATTTACAAATTACAACATTGCAGACGTGCTGTACAGCACGTCTGAATGTGGCTTTAAGGGAGGTTGCAAATCTCATGCAAAAACGGTTACTGCCTTTTGTTCTGTTAGCAGTGTGCTTGCTTCTATTTGCATGCGGCACGAAAGTAGATAAAGATGAAAAGCAAGATGAAAAAATAGGGATTCATCATGTAGAGATTGAAATCGAAAACTACGGTACGATTGCTCTTGAATTGGATGGAGATACCGCACCCATTACTGTTCAAAACTTTTTGGATTTGGCTAAAAGCGGATTTTACGACGGTCTTACTTTCCATCGCATTATTGACGGATTTATGATTCAGGGCGGAGATCCCGACGGAAACGGTACCGGCCGTTCCGGCAAAAACATTGTTGGTGAATTCTCGGCAAACGGCCATGAAAATTCCATATCGCATGTGCGTGGCACAATTTCAATGGCACGCGCTACTCCCTATAATTCCGCGTCCAGTCAATTTTTTATTGTGCAAAGTGATTCCAAGTATTTAGATGGGTCTTATGCAGCATTCGGTCATGTCACCTCCGGCATTGAAATTGTCGATAAAATATGCAAAGACGTCCCAACGATTGATTCTAACGGGACAGTTACTGACAAAAATCAACCGGTTATTGTCGCAATTCGGGTTATCGATTAAAAGGTTTCGAGAAAAAGTTTAAATCATTGAATAAATATTTCTATGAAAGGAATTTGCTCATGGGAAAAAAATCTTCCAATCAACAAACAGAAAAAAAAGCACAGCGGATTGAAGCAAAAAATAAATCCATCCAGAAATCAAAAACAATAAAAACCGCAGTTATCTGCGTTGTGATTGTACTTGCCATTGTTGCAGCCGTTTTCGGAACAGCATTCGGCATACGCTCTTATCAGGATAGCGGCGCTTTCTTAAGAAACAAAACCGTTATGAAAACGGATCATTATAAGATTGATGCGGCAATGCTCTCCTATGTTTTTTACAGTCAAATCGATGAGTTATCGTCAAGCAACTTCTTTAGTCTTTCAAAATCTTTGAAAGAACAGTATTATGCTTCAAGCACCATGTCTTATTTTGACTATATTATGAACTATTATGTTTTATACAGTGTTCGTCAAAACCTGATTCTTGCTGAATGGGGCAAGAGCAATAATGTTATAAGGGACGATGAGGAGGCAATCAACCAGGAAATTGCCGTTCTCAAAGCATCGGCTGAGGCAAAGGGTTTATCGCTGGATCAGTATCTGTCTGATTATTACGGACGCGGTGTCAAGGAAAGCGATGTGCGTAAGGTAATTGCATTGCAAATTTACGCAAATCAAGCGCAAGAGGCTTTTGTTGCTGCTCATAAACCGAGCGATGAAGCAATCGAAAATTATTATAATGAAAACCGTGATGAATTCATTTATGCCGAGTATATTTCCTATACTTTTTCTTCCGATGACAGCGAAACTCGTGCCAACGAAGCGGCTAAATGCAAAACACCGGATGAACTAAAGGCATATGTTCAGGCTTATTTAATCGAAACCGGCAAAACAGAGGAAAAAGCGAAAGAAGAAGCGGAGAATTTAATTGAATCCAGCATTCCCAAAAATTCTACCCGTGATATTTCCGAATTTCTTTTCGCAGATGAACGTCAAGTCGGTGATACGACTGTTTTAAAGAATACCTCAAGCAGCAGTGACCAGTATACCGTTTATCAAGTATTAAAAACAGCATTCCGTAAGGAATATACTACCAAGAGTATCCGCTATATGCTGTTCGAGTTCGACAACTATGAAAGCGAAGATGCTACTCTGGCTGAGGCAAACCGTATATATGACCTTTATAAAGAAGGCGATATGACCGAAAATGCTTTTGCCGAATTAGTCAAAGAGTATTCGGAGGACAGCAGTTCTAAGAGTACAGGCGGTTTTTATGAAAATATGGAGAGAGATGCTGCCTTTACCGAAATCGAGGATTGGGTATACGACGCTGAACGGAAAACCTGCGAGACCAGTTTGATTAAAACGGAGAACGGATATTATTTGATATATTTTGTGGGTGACGGAATGATTGCTTGGAAGAGCAGTGCATCGACCACTTTGCTCAATAAGGACTATATGGAGCTTTATGAACAATATCAGTTTGACGTCAATTCCGATGCTGTATATTCTGTTCCCGGCAATACTCGCATACCTAAGTAATTAATATATCTGAAAAATAGGCGCTCGGTTTGTTTGTGAACGGGCGCCTGTTTTAAAAAGAGGTAATATGATCTATACACATGTATTTTGGGACTTTAACGGTACTGTTTTTGATGATGCCGAAGCCGGATTTCAAACGATCAATATTCTTCTTTCCCGCTATCACCTTCCGACCTTTCAGAATATTGACTGTTATCGGAATGCCTTTTCCTTTCCCATCATTGAATTCTATCAAAAAATGGGCTTTGATTTTGAAAAATGGGATTACAATCAAATAGCCAAAGAATGGTTGGAGCTTTATACCTATCATACACAAAGCTCCGGTTATTTCGCATGTGTACCGAGTTGTGTGCAATCTTTGAAAGCGCTGGGAGCCAAGCAAATTATCTTTAGTGCCGGCGAAATAAAAACACTGAAGATTCAACTCAACGTACTCGGAATTTCGAATTTGTTTGATGATATATTGGGAAATTCGAATCCGCGAGGCGACGGAAAAACAGCGCTCGGTCTTCAGTATATGCAGAAGCATTCACCTCAAAGGGCGGTTTTGATCGGCGATACCAATCATGATTTTGAGGTGGCCAAAGCGATGGGAATTGATGTTGTTCTTGTTTCCAAAGGCCATCAATCAGAGAAAATTTTACAAGAAACCGGCGCACTGGTATTTTGTGATCTACCTTCGGCGGTACATTATCTTAAAGAATGTACCGAAAATCATTGACAAGCCAAAACGGTTTGCTTATACTTTTAAGCAGATAACAAAATTTATTTTCTTTTAAGGAACTAGAGGCAATGACGCGTCAAAGAAAACTTCTGAAAAAGATATTGGAATCCAGCGATAAGCATTTAACCGCAGAGGAGCTCTATGCTGTGGCAAAAAAGCAGATGCCCGAAATTGCAATGGCCACTGTATACCGTAATCTGAAATTGATGGTCGATGCCGGAGAAATCCGCCGGGTAAAAATGTATCAGGGTGCGGATTTCTATGATAAATCAATCAAGCCGCATGATCATGCCATATGCAAAATTTGCGGTGAAATCTGTGACCTTAGTAGCAGTGATCGCATCAAAAGCGTGATGGAAGAGGAATTTCAATTAATGATCAGTTCTTATGATTTAAATATATATTATATTTGTCCGAAATGCCAATTAAAACAAGAGAACAGCACGAAAACCTCTGAGCTTTAAAAAAGATAATTCTGTGAAACTGCATATGAATTTTTAAGGGTTTGCTTTGTATATTATGGCCTTTTTATCAAAAACTATTGACAGTAATTTTATCACGGAATATAATAAAAACTGTATTATATGATACATTTTAAGGTGAAAAAATGAAAAAACAGCCTTCGTTTGCTGTCATGCAGCAATCGTTTTTATTTGCTGATATCCCGGATTGTGAATTGCAAAACATTTTTTCTGATATCAAAATAAACCAAAAAGACTTTGATGCCGGCCAAATAATATCTGTTACCGGATGTCCCTTCGGGATGGTGCTTTCCGGAAAAGCCTCCGTTGTAAAAGACAGAAACGGTACCCCTGTTTTTTTTCGTTTATTAAAAGCAGGAGATATATTCGGTGTGTCGAAGCTTTTTGACAAAGAAAGCGCGGAAAACTTCGAAAAAGTTCCTACCAGTATCTACGCCAAAACAAAGTGCAGAGTTTTGTTTTTTACGGTTAGCGATATTGAAAGGATTATTTTGCAAAACAAAACAATTACACGAAACTATATTGAATTTCTTACGAATCGCATTTGCTTTTTAAATCAGAAAATTGATGCTTTTACTGCCGGAACTGCAGAAAAAAAGGTTATCAAATTTTTGCTTTCTTTAGAATGTAATCCGAACGGATGGATTAATCTGCCGATGTCTTTATTAAAGACATCGGAAATGTTGGATGTTAGCCGGGCCACACTATATCGTATTTTAGAGCATCTATGTCAAAACGGCCTGATTCGAAGAGACAAAAAATGTATCTGTATTTTAAACAGAAAGGCCTTAGAGGCACTTTCATAGAAAGAGGTTATCATGAAAAAAATTGTATTGTTATTGACTGTTTTGTTGGTTCTTGCTTCGCTCTTTTCATGCCAGCAAAGCGATGTGAATCCGAATGAAGAGGATTCTTCCAAAGATAGCGGTGAAGCAACACCGGTGGCTGAAAATATTTCGGTTATTACTCTCAAAGGCCCTACCGGTATGGGAATGGCAAAATTAATGGAAGATTCCGAAACAAAGAGTACCTTTGATACCTACCGTTTTACGATTGCGTCTGCCCCGGAGGAAGTACAAGCAGAGATTATAAAAGGCAATTTTGATATTGCTGCGGTCCCTGTGAATTTAGCGGCCGCTTTATATCAGAAGACCAATGGAGAATTGAAAATTGCCGGCATCAACACTCTGGGTGTCCTCTATATACTGGAAAACGGAAACTCCGTCCAAACAATTTCCGATCTTCGCGGAAAAACAATCTATGCTTCCGGGCAGGGGGCAACTCCGGAATATTCACTTCGGTATATTTTGAAGCAGAACGGCATTGACCCGGATAAGGACGTTACCATCGAATATGTGGCGCAGCATGCTGAGCTGGCGACCATGATGGTAGCAAACAAAGCATCAATCGCCTTGCTTCCGGAGCCGAACGTATCTGCGGTATTAGCCGGAAATAAACAGGTGCGCATTGCACTGGATTTAACGCAGGAATGGAAAAAATCAACCGGTGAACAGGAAGATATGATTCAAGGCTGTATTGTAGTCAATAAAGACTTTGCCGAGAATCATACAGATGCACTTGTGCGTTTTTTGAACGATTATAAGAATTCCGTGGACTATGTTAATACTAACGAAAATGCCGCGGAATTGATTGTGAAATTCGGAATTATTCCAAAGCTTGAAATTGCCAAATCTGCCATTCCGAATTCCAATATTTGCTTGATTGAGGGCGAAGAGATGCAAAATAAAGTGGAGCACTTCCTTAAGGTTCTATTTGATGCAAATCCCAAATCCGTCGGAGGAAAAATGCCCAGTGAAGATTTTTACTTTAAAAAATAAGCCGGTTAAAGCTGCTGTTTTTTATATTATAATTTTCTTTTTCTGGATCGGATTATGGAAGGTACTGTCTCTGCTCATCGGAAAAGAAGTTCTTATGCCGGCGCCGGAAGTTGTGGCAAAACGTTTATTTGTTCTGTGCGGTGAATCCGCTTTTTGGCTCGCCGTTTTAAATTCGGTTTTGCATATTACAATCGGTATGTTTGTCGGTGTTTTGGCCGGGGTAATATTGGCTGTTATCGGATATTGCAGTCATATTCTGCTGGCCTTCAGCTCACCGATTCTATCAATTGTAAAAACAACGCCGGTTGCATCGTTTATTATTTTAGCGCTCATATGGATCTCCAGAGATTATGTACCGATGTTTGTATCCTGTTTGATGGTTACCCCTTTAATTTGGCAAAACACGCTCACCGGACTTAAAAACCTTTCTCCTCAGTTAAAAGAGGTATGCATCATTCACCGAATTCCCATGTCGCGCCAAATAAGGCTTCTCTATATTCCCGGCACCTTGCCTTATTTTCGCGCAGGATTTCAGACGGCAATGGGCTTTGCTTGGAAAGCAGGCATTGCCGCCGAAGTGCTCACAACGCCGAGACGTACCTTAGGTAAAATGCTATATGACTCAAAAACATATTTGGAAACCGTTGATGTTTTTGCACTGACAACAGTCGTTATTCTGCTTAGTTTTCTGTTTGAAAAGCTCTTTATTTATCTTTTCAAAAGAACAGAGCGGCATCAAAAATTCGGAGGTGTTCCGGTTGAGTAATATTATTTTAAAGGATATTTCTCTTCGTTTCGGCACGCAGACCGTATTTGACCGTTTTTCGGCAGAAATCGGCCGAGGGATTGTCACAGCACTGTCGGCGCCGTCCGGAAGCGGGAAAACGACTTTGTTATATTTGATTGCCGGACTTCGAAAACCGGATGAGGGAACTTTGTCGGGAATTGAGCCGACGCAGAAAATTTCATTCGTTTTTCAGGATGACCGGCTGTTTCCGTGGCTGAATGTTTTGCATAATGCCGCCATTGCTTCGGAACGCAAAGCGGCTGCCGATATGCTTTTGGCACTGGGACTGAATGAAGAAGATTTTAAAAAATATCCGTCGGAAATTTCCGGAGGAATGCGACGCCGTGTTGCAATTACACGGGCGCTTCTTGCCTCGGAGGATATCGTTCTTTTGGATGAACCCTTTTCGGGCCTTGATGAATCAACTCACCGCAAAACCGCCGATTTTGTTTTTTCGTACTTAAAAGGGAAAACAGTAATTTTCTCTACACATGATACCAGCGATATTACACGTTATGCACAGCAAACCATTTTTCTGAATCAAGATGTATGTTCACAATCTTAATCTTTTAAATAAGGCTTTTATATTTCATTACTACATCATGAACAAGGATATTTCAAAATGAATGGGAAAATTATCAAATTCATTCGAAAATTGACTCCTGCTCGTATTATTGCGATCGGATTTGCCCTTGCGATTCTTTTAGGATCGCTTTTATTGAGCTTGCCGTGCAGTGTGCGGGAGGGAATAAATTTACGATATATTGATGCACTGTATACTTCCGCCAGTGCCGTATGTGTGACCGGACTGATTGCCGTGGATGCAGCAGACACTTTCACGCCGCTCGGACAGTTTTTTTTAGCGACGTTGATTCAAATCGGCGGACTCGGAGTAACTGCAATCGGTACCGGCGTAATTTTAGCCATGGGCAAAAAAGTAAATTTAAAAACACGCAGTGTGATTCGGGAATCGATGAACTTCGATTCCGGAAAGGGCGTAATTCGATTTGTCAAAAGCGTATTCTTAACTACGGTAGCGTTTGAAATGGTTGGAGCTTTTATCAGCTTTTTCGTTTTTATAAAAGATTATCCTCCGCTGAAGGCCGTGGGGGTCAGTCTATTTCATTCCATAGCTGCTTTTAACAATTCCGGTTTTGATATACTCGGCAATATGCAAAATCTGATCCCGTATCAAAACAACATCATATTGAATTTCACAACCTGCGGACTGATTATATGCGGCGGAATCGGTTTTTTGGTGATCCGTGAAATAATGAGCAAACGCTTTCGGTGGCGTCACTTTTCGATGCACGCCAAGATCGTGCTTTCGGTAAGCGCTTGTTTGATTGTTATCGGAACAATTCTTATTAAACTAAGCGAAGATATTTCATGGTTGGGTGCATTTTTCAACAGTGTATCCGCCAGAACGGCCGGATTCTCAACCTACTCATTAAAATATTTTTCAAATGCCGGTTTGCTGGTCCTTATTATATTGATGTTTATCGGTGCCTCTCCCGGCTCAACGGGCGGCGGTATTAAAACAACTACTTTCTTTGTTTTGCTGCAGGGAATGAAATCTGCGGCAACAAATACATCGGAAAAAGCCTTTCATTATGCTGTTCCGACCACCGCTTTTCGTAAAGCTGCCACAGTGACCATCATTGCACTGGGAATTGTACTTACCGGCACCTATTTCATGTTAATTATGGAGCCGAATATTTCATTCATGGATGCTTTATTTGAAATGACCAGTGCTTTCGGAACGGTCGGTCTGTCGACCGGAATTACCCCCGGGCTTTGTGACGGAAGTAAATTGCTATCGATCTTGATTATGTATATAGGCCGTCTCGGACCGCTGACGATCGCCTCTTTATGGTATTTTTCAAAGGGTGAACGCATCAGCTATCCGGAAGGGAATATTGCGATCGGTTAAAGCAGGAGGATAAAAATGTTTAACAAATCAAAAAAAGAAAAAACGACATACGGAATTGTCGGGCTTGGGCGTTTCGGTTATGCTTTGGCAATGGAATTTGCAGAGTCCGGCGCGGATCTCCTTGTTTTGGATGAAGACGAAGAAAAGGTTCGTGAGCTTCGAGAATATACGGAAAATGCATTTGTTATTAAAAATTTAGATAAAAAATCATTAGCGGAAACAGGAATTCAAAACTGTGATGTTGCTATTGTTTGCATCAGTGAAAAAATGGACAGCTCTATTTTAACGACTTTAAACTTAGTCGGATTGGGAATTCCTACCGTTATTGCAAAGGCTACCAGCATAGAGCACGGCGAAATTTTAGAAAAGCTCGGTGCGGAGGTAGTCTATCCGGAACGCGACATGGCCATTCGTCTTGCTCATAGGCTTGAAACATCCCGAATGCTTGACTTTATCCAGCTCAGTGAAAAGCTCAATATTTCAAAGCTCCTGATTCCGGACAAATTGATCGGCAAAACGGTTCTATCCGTCAATTTCAGAGGAAAATTCGGTGTGAATATTATTGCTATTGAGAATAACAGGACCTTGGTAGAAACAGTTGCGCCGGAGCACGTATTTAAAAAAGGCGATATTCTCTTTATTTCAGGCAGCAAATCGGATTTGAGCCGTTTGATCGAATGGACAAACGAATCATAATCAATGCACCTTTTTGTCGGCGCCGAAACCTATTCGGAACTTTCACCCCCGATTTTTCGTCTGAATTTTTGAACAGTAATTTATTTTGAAGGTGGTTATTTCGTGAAATATTCTGTAAAATCGATTGGATTTTTCATATTTCTTCTTTGTGTAATCTCTTTGCTTAGCCTGTCTGTTTTTGCAATTTCAACTGTAGAAACGGATCCTCCGGAAAATCTCAGTGTTCTTCCGTACTATGAAGGCAGCAATCAGCTTGTAGGAATTGAAATCTCTTATACCGATCCGCAAAGCTTTATCGATGCGCTTTCTTTAAAGTATGAGAACGGAAATCGTTTGTATCATTACAAAGTGATATACCGTTGGAAAATCGATGATAATGACTGGGTTTTGAATGACAAAGGCGATTATATTCCATACTCCGATGAGCAAATTCTTGCCAACACTTTTATGCTGTTCGGTTATAATCCCAACCAGTCTGATTCGGTCACTTCCGAAGAACAGTATCCGGATTCTTTATCCGAATTTATAAAAACCGCAGACGGAATTACCTACTTTGATTTTTCCGGACATACCGTAAGTGTACAGGCACAATATCAAATTTGCTCCCTTTCCGACGGCTTTATTTCTTATTCTGAGTTTTCGGAAAGCCTCATATTTACTCCGGATGATCTATTGCAGAAAAATCAGAATAAAATTCTGGATGACAGTGTGTTTCCGACAATTAAGGATTTTACTCTAAGCGGTAGCGCCAATGGAGGATACCATTTGACTTTTAAAGCAATTCACCCGAAGGAAATCACCAATTTTATCACGCAATATCCGACACAGCTATGGTACGGCATTGACATAAAAATCGGGGATGAAGACTGGCAAAACGTAAAATGCGAACGTTTCAATCAGGAAAACGCAAACTCGGAATTTGTTATTTCACTTCCGTCATCCTACCATAATTTCATATCCATACCGATAAGCATTCGAATGCGATATTTGCAATACCAGCCACAGGGGCAAAATTTAAGCTTGGTAAAAGAGGGAAGTTGGTCCGCAACCGAAACATATGTATCGATAAAGGACAGGGAATTCGACGATTCTTCGAAGATATCGGAGAATGTGTCGGATAATTCTACCGATGTACCCTCAACACCCGAACATAAACTTAAAGTCCAGCCTATCGCGTTAGGAAGCATCATTGTTATACTGCTTGCTTTTGTATCGGTATCCATCGTTATCTATTTTAAAAAGCACGGCAAAAAAAATAAATCCTGATAATAAAAATCTCTTATCCTTTTTGGCACTTTGTGATTGCGGATAAGAGATTTTTTTGTGTAAATGTCAGAATATTCCGGTTCAAAAATTCCGTGCTTCTGTATTGCTTTTTTTCGAAAAATCAAGTATACTATACATATAGAACATATGTTCGGAGATTTTTGAAATGGACCGCACGATTTTACACTGTGATATGGATAATTTTTTTGCTTCCGTAGAATGCCTTGATTATCCCGAGATCCGTCATCTTCCGGTGGCGGTTTGCGGGGATGCCGAAATGCGTCACGGTGTTGTTCTGGCCAAGAATGATGTTGCAAAATCCTACCAGATAAAAACCGGTGAGAGCATTTTTTCCGCCCAAAAAAAGTGCCCGCATTTATACATTCTTTCGCCGAATTTTGATAAATATCGCAATTTTTCCAATCGCGCAAAAGAAATCTACTACAGCTATACCAATCTGTGTGAAGAATACAGCATTGACGAATGCTTTTTGGATGTTACCGGAAGTCAGAAGCTTTTCGGTGACGGCGAAAGCATTGCAAGACAAATTAAAGAAAGAATCAAACAAGAATTGGGAATTACGGTATCAATCGGTGTTTCATACAATAAATTTTTCGCAAAAATGGGAAGCGATTATAAAAAACCGGATTCTGTCACGGTAATTACAGAAAAAAATTATAAAGAAATTTTGTGGAAGCTTCCGTTAACGCGAATGCTTTTTATCGGAGATGCCTCGGCCAAATTGTTATATCATATAGGAATCAAAACAATCGGGGATTTGGGGGCGGCCCCTGCGGATGTTCTTTTTCAGATTTTAGGCAAAAACGGTCCGTATCTTAAATCTCTGGCAAACGGACAGGATCGTTCTGTCGTATCTGACTTTCAACACATTTCCATTCCGAAAAGCTTATCACAATGTATTACGCCGTCACATAATATATGCAGCAATGATGAGATGAAAAAAGTATTGTTGACATTAGCTCAAAATGTTGCAAAGCGGTTGCGCAGCCAAGCTTTTAAAGCCGGTGAACTCAGCCTGAAAATACGAGATCCTTTTTTTCATGAAGTTTCCCATCAAATAAAATTTTTGATACCGACACAGTTATGGCATGATATTTTTGCTTCCGCTTATCAGATTTATCTTTCAAAATTCAGCCATATTCGTGAAATTCGTGCGGTTACTCTGCGACTGGGGGCTTTGAAAAGCACAAGCGAAGAAGCACTGCCTTTGTGTTTTGAGGAATCCGAAAACGATCACTTTAACCGTCTGGAAGAGACCATTGACAACATTCAAAGCCGCTTTGGGACTCACATAATACAAAACGGAATTCAATTTACACACCCGGATCTTCGCTTGCGAAAGTAATTTGCTATTTATATGTATTTTTCAAAAAAGCAACAGAGAATGTATCGGCTTTGGGATGCATTCTCTGTTGTTTTTATGAGCGGTCAATCACGAAGCGAATACCGTCAATTCGGTTTTTATCCTTGCCGAAAAAGAAGTAGGCATATCCGTCAATATGATCAAGGAATTTTGTATTTTCGGCTAAGGGATCAAACTGCAGCAGTAATTCCTCATCGGTTTCATATCCAGAGGAGGGAACACCGAACAGCCTTATACCGTCTGCCGCATCATCGGCAGGTTCAAACGATATAAGCCAGTCTTCATTTAGATGCGCAAACCGCGGCTCGACCTCGTTAAAATCGTCGATGACAACATTCGGTTCACCGTCATAATAATAGGCCATCGCCTGATACTCGTACATCATCTCCGCATCGAGAAAAAGATAGAGATACCCCGTGTGCGGCAACTTATTTTCGGTGTCGAATTCCGCAATATCCGAAAGACGGATCTGCGCAAAGAATATCACATCGTCCGAAAACTTATCCAGCCATCCGGCAGGCAGCACCGGAGCGCCGAAAAACTTGCTTGCGCCAAGGTCATATTCTCCCTTTGGTTTATGTATCTTGATTCCGATCGCACTCATAGCTTTGCTCCTATTTCAGTTTAAAGGTGTAGAAGTATCCGCCGTCGAAAGAGCGCGGCCGATAGTATATTTCTTTGCCTTTTTCTATTTCCCACGATTTGTTGTATTTCGGATCGGCACAAACAACCGACAGAACAATTTTATTTTCACTCACTTCGTCAATTCGGAAATTGCGCCCGCCCTTTCCGAAATCGGGGAGATCGCCGGGCACGCAGGGAACGCGCACATCGGCAGTCACCCTTTTGCGGTAGCCGCCGCTGACGCGGTTAATGCCCCACGCCGTTTCTTTAATTCTCAGCTTCACAGCACTTGTCCTCCGTATCGGATTTTCCGCTCAGAAACAGATAATGCGCCGCCTTTTTCCCGTCCGGCTGAACGCCCGGAATTCCGCCTGTGTATATCTCATACAGCCGTACCGCCGCTGAGCGCACGTTCCGGTCGGCAGCTTCGGTATAAAGCAGTACCGCTGCGCCGATGTCCATTGTCACGCCGAATCCGTTTTCATAAAAGTATGCCGTCTGGTACATCGCTTCGGCATTGCCCGAATCCGCCGCATGCGATGTCCACAGAAAAGCCTGCTTGTCGTCGCGCTTTCCCGGATAGCCGAGGTGACACGCCATACCGAGCGCAGACATAGCGTCATTGTCGCCGCATTTAGCGGCGGCAATGTACCATTCCATCTGCTTTTGGTGCTGTTTTATTATTTTTCGCTTTGGCGATTTGCAAGGCAACGAAAGATTCCGAAGCTGCGCCGCCTGCTGCCAGAATGGAATATCGGAGTCATCAAGCGCCAGGTCGCCGAGAGCGAGCATTGCCTGCGTGCTGCCGTTGTCGGCAGCACGGGTAAGGAAACGCATGCCTTTTCGCCGGTCGCATGCCTTTTCGCCGGTCATAAAAATCACCGTCAGCATCGAGATACACTTTTGCAGCACGAAAGAGTGCCTCCGGGTGTGCCGCCTTGATTTCGGCGTTCATGCCCTCAGAATGAAGGCGTGAAGCTCGGGATGATGCTGTTTTCATATCAAGACCTCAAAATGAAGTCTTGCAACGGTATCAAGGCCTCATTCTGAGGCCTTGACAGTCAATGTCCCCCTTTGTCCGAAATTCAATCCGCAAGCGTATCTTGATCAAGTCGCAAAACATGGTAAAGTCAAAACATCAGAACAGAAGGAGGTGTTACAATGGCGACGAAAAAATATGAAAGCATGCGTATTATGTCTCTCGAAGGCAGCGCGGTGTTCAAAAATGACGGATTTACCGCCACCAAAGACGGCAAGCCCGATCCCAAGGCGTTCAGGGGCGTTCTTGATGAGAGCCTTGACACATTGAAGCTCGCAGAGGTGTACGATCGGCGCAAAAGCGAGCTTGCTTACCCTTATCTCGACGGCAAGAAGCGATTCTGCCGCGCCGTTGTGTGCCTTTCCTTCAACCGTGCGATCAAGCTGTACGAGTCATACGGCAACCGCTACGTTCTGAACGGTTACAGCGTTACCGACGCGGATATGCAGGATCACGTCTGCATCAGCACCGTCGGCGGCAAGCCGACGCTGATCGCCATAGACGTATCCTTCCGGGAGAACAGCGGGTATGCACCTGTGGAGAAACCGATTGCGGAAGGAATCCTCGGCAAGTATTTCAAATATGATTCCGATACGCACACGTACAAGCGAAGCGACAAGACCATCCCCACGGA